>JAJBWA010000001.1:0-7514 GCA_031935845.1 bacterium
ATACACAAGCAAGTCTTTCTTTCTTACATATACAAAAGGGTGTAATTAGCAGAAAAAAAAGATGTAACCAAAATGTAACCTAAAAATGTGACCAATAGTTAGAGATAATACTGACTACTTAAAATAATACTGAATAACAATTTTCTTTAAATACAAGAAAATAGCAAACCTATGAACACTAAAAATGAATAAGGCTCTTGGCTCATAACCTGGAGGCCGTAGGTCCGAGTCCTACCCCTGCTAAATGAGAAAACCAAGGTGAAAGCCTTGGTTTTCTTTTTTTGGAGCGCCGGGTCCTACCCCTGCTTCTTTTACCTTGACGCTGCCTCAGCCGGAGGTGTTTCTTCCGGCTTCTCGGTATTCCTGATCTTGTAGCACGAATACATCAGGCTGTAGACCGCCAGATAGTATGCGGCCATCAGTACGACGTGCAACACCAACAGCTTGTTGTTGATCCTGCGGTAGATCACCATCACAACGTCGGAGATGGTGAACATCATGCAGGAGAGCGCAATCGGAGCACCCATTCTGTATCCGGAGACCACAAGCATGGAAAGCAGGAAGCCGAAACCGGCAATCTTATACACTGAATTGCCCAGGCTTTCCCTGAATATGAACACTGTGACCAGAACCGCCAGACAGCCGACAAAAAACGCGAACCACTGGTATGCGCTGAGGTGCTTCTCCCTGATGAACAGCACTATCATGCAGGCATGGATGATGCCGTACATGATCATTCCTGCCGTGAATGAATAGTTGATAACGCAATCCGTCACCGCACACAGCAGTACAAAGACTCCCAGCACAATGTGGAATCTGCCCTCATCAGTGTTCAGCAGAGCGCGCTTCTTCCTACGCATTAGGCCGATGAACACGAACAGTACGGAGACCACGCCTATAGCCATCTTCGTGATGGTCCTGGGAGTCACGGATTTGTACAGCCAGAAGAAAAGGTCTCCCACCAGGAATCCCATGAATACGAGCGCAAAGAACAGGAAGGGCAGGAAGCCGATGCGTTTCCTGCTGATCAGCCTGATCAGCACTGCAATCAGCAGCACCGCCAGCATCACTATTCCGGCGGGGATGAGGACAAGCATGAAGACCATTCCTCTCCATCCGAGGGGATATGGCTTGACGCCCAGTGATTCCGACAGGAAGTTCGGAGGAAGATACTTGGCGTTCTCATCGAAGTCAGCCGCATCTATGACAGTGGTCGTGAGGTCCGGTGTCCTGTCTCCGGAGGTGTAGACCATGAGGTTCTCGCCAAGTTCCTCGAAGTGTCCCAATAAGACGTATTCCTCCGCTATCTCCGTGCTGTCGTAATTGACGATGAGAGCCATCGTCAAGGACCTTTCCTCCGGGGTTCCGTACCACACCGTGTATTCGATGTCGTGTGGAATCGTGAGGATTATCTCTTTGGTGTCGCCGCTTCCGAAGGAGAAGGAAGGAATGTGGTCCGCGTTGTCCGCATAAACAATCTCTCCGTTCTTGATTTCCAGAAGCAGGGAATCGTCGGAACCCTCGGTCACGCGGAGAGTGTACTGGTCATTGAGTTCGAAGATCGCAATCCTGGTGAACTCGGTCTTGTCGGTGAATATGTCGTCCGGGTTGTCGGAGGAGAGCATCCAGGTGATGTACACGTCCTGAGTGTGCTCGTGCATGAGGTTGCTGGTCAGGGATGTGTTGGGATTCCACATCAGACCGATGTCTCCGACCTCCAGCAGGGACTCGAACGCAAGCTTCACCGCAAAGTCTATCAGGGATGTGACGACCTCCCTGTTGTCGTCGTTGACCAGACGCCCGTCGTCGCTGAGCTGCGAGATCTGACTGAGGATGTTGTTGGGGGATCTGTCGGAGAACGCCGATATCAGCCTGTCCTGTATGCACTCCGCATAGAGCTCCTGCGTGGGGCAGAGCTCGTTGATCAGTCCCAGCAGGGTGTGGAGCTGGAAGTTGACCGGCACGTTGACCCAGAAATCCATTCCGGTGAACTTCTGAGACACATCGTTCGCACGCCGCATCTTCTCCCAGAAATCGCTGTCGGTTTCAGCGAGGGATGTATGCAGCGTTATTCCGTAGCGCTCGAAGCCCCAGCTTGAGAGCGGGACCTGCGGAACCGGATCATACTGTCCCACGATGCTGAAGATGTTGTCGTAACGCTCGGGATTTGAGTCCTTTGTCGTCCTCGGGGTGGCGAACAGGTATGCGAAGATGTCCTCCTTGTTGAAGACTCCCGAGTCCACGAGGTCCGCGGCGGCGATGTTGCTGACTGCGGCCGAGCGGCTGAATCCTGTGATCCAGATCTTGATCCTGCCCTGGATGTTGCGCCTTCCGATGTATCCGAAGATCCTGTTCACTATCAGATCTGCGGCACTATCGAATCCCTGATGGCGATCTCCGGTGCCTACCGTGAAGTTCGACAGCCATTCGTTGGAATAACCGCCTCCACAGACCGCAACGGCGATTACGGTGTACGGCTGCCCGTCCTCATCGGTCATCTCCTTCATTCCGATGATGGAGGCAACGGTGAAGAGCGACGGATTCTTGTCGTAGTCATCTGTCACCAGATCGTTGAATCCGCAGTCCAGCATGAACTGGATGGCATGCTGGCTTGGGGAGTGATCGTCCTTTTCGTATACAGGTCTGAAGGCCGCCACGGCAAGGCCGATACTCGCCTGGGCAAGGCGGTGGTTGTATGTGGTGGACGGCGCATTGAAGTACGAATCATCGAACTCCACCGGGATTTCGGATATGGTCCTGGCGACCATTGAATTGGTCACAGCGGAGACCTTGAAGGCATAGACCGGAAACGATGCGCACAGCACCATGACCATCAGAAACAGAACAACTCTCTTCAACGAATTCCTTTTCATGGAAGTGATGATACAACAAACGAAGTCAGGTTGTCAGCAGTATCGGAGACAAAAGAGGACTGTTGATTCATACTGTAATAATGTTATACGATATCAGTCATGAAAGTTGTAATCCTGGGCGCAGGCCGCAGAGGAATCAGACTGGCCAGACATCTGGTCGAGGAAAACAAGGACGTCATCATCATCGACGAGGATACGGATGACGTCAATACGGCGATGTCCAAGGTGGACTGCCTTGCCATAAAGGGCAGCGGCACCAGCCTCGAGGACCTCAGCGACGCGGGCGTCGACGACGCCGACGCGTTCGTCGCACTCACCGGAAGCGACGAGACCAACCTGGTCTCCAGCGGAATCGCATCTTCGGAGTTCAAGGTCCCGCTTACCATCGCATCGATCCGCAACCTTTCGTACACGGGCTACAGCGGAATCGGAAACTCCCTGATGGGCATAACCCATATAGTCAACCCCACACAGGAAGTCGCGCAATACATCTATCAGGATGTCGAGCGCGGAATATACAGCGACATCATAACGTTCGAGAACTCATCGCTGCTTCTGTACAACGTATATGTCGAGCAGGATTCTCCCTACACCGACAAGATAGTCAGGCAGCTCAGGCAGGAGCTCAACGCCAACTTCATCATTGCCGCCCTCAACCGTGACGGCGAGGCCCTGGTCCCCAGCGGAGATACCGTGGTCAAGCCCGGCGACACGCTGAGTCTGGTTGCGCCGGAAGAGAGCGTGAACCAGCTGCTTTCGTCCGTGGGCCGCAAGTCAATGAAGGCAAAGCGCATCGCAATAGTCGGAGCCTCCCAGGTGGCCGACTTCCTGCTGCGCGCCATCCCCAAGTACCAGCACCGCGACATTGCCCTGATAGACAAGGACAAGGATGTGTGCGAGCACATGGCCACCGTCTACCCCGACGTCCTGGTGCTCAATGCCGACATCACGAACGAGGGCGTGTTCGAGGAGGAGGGCCTGGGCAATTACGACCTGATGCTCTGCCTTACAGGCAATGACGAGCTCAACATCATCACCGCAAGCTACGCAAAGCATTTCGGCATAAAGAACTGTCTGGCTCTTGTGAACAAGAACCCCAACTACGTGCGAATGGCCGACCACCTGGACATCGACAGCATCATCTCCACACAGGACGTTACCGTCGATTCCCTGATGCGCTATCTGCACGGACAGAACGTCTCCAGCATGCACTCGCTCTTCGACGGCCAGATCGAGGCCTTCGAGTTCACCATAGCCGAAGACAATCCGATTGCCGGAACCGCCCTCAAGGACATAGACATGAGGAGCAAGGGAATCATCGCCGGCGTCACCAAGCCGGACGGCAGGACCATCATCCCCGGCGGTCTGTACGTCATACAGGCCGGAGATGCGCTGATAACGGTCATAGAGAGGAAGTCCACGGACTTCATCCAGAAGCTCCTGCACGTAGGCCAGGACCTTGAGCAGAAGAAGGACTGAGCATGAACATCAGGAAAAACATTAAGCTTCTTGCAATCGTACAGATATTCCTGGCGATCCTGATGCTGGTCCCGATGATCATCAGCTACTCATACAGGGAGGTCAAGGCGGCCAACTCGTTCCTGTTCACCATACTTGCCATGGTGCTGATATCGGGCGGAGCCCTGGTGGTGCTGAAGGACGTCGAGCTTTCCGATTTCCGCCAGCGTGACGGATTCTTCTTCGTTACGTTCACGTGGATCCTGGCTGCTGCATTCGGCGCAATTCCCCTTGTGCTGTCGGGAGACTTCAGGACCTACAGCTCCGCGTTCTTCGAGATCATGAGCGGCTTCACTACTACCGGAGCCACATGCCTTACCGACATCGAGGCCTGCTACAAGGGCATCCTGTTCTGGAGGAGCATGACCAACTGGCTGGGCGGAATGGGAATAGTGGTCCTGTTCGTGGCACTGCTTCCCGCAATCGGTGCCAACATGGGCGCAGGAACCTTCCACCTCATGGGAGCCGAGTCCGTAGGTCCCGTCAAGGGCAAGCTGACGCCCAAGACAAAGCAGACGGCGCTGATCCTCTGGGGAATCTATGTGGGATTCTCGATCCTGGAGACGATATTCCTGCTGTTCGGAGGCCTTGATGCCTACGAGGCCGTGACGGTGACTTTTTCCACCATGGCGGCCGCGGGATTCTGCGTCAAGGGAGCCTCCATAGGTGCGTTCAACAGTGCCTACGTGGATGTGGTGGTCACCACATTCATGCTTATTTCCGGCGCGAACTTCTCGCTGTACTACAAGGCATTCACCGGAAAATTCAGAAGC
Organism: bacterium; assembly: GCA_031935845.1. Taxonomy (GTDB): domain Bacteria; phylum Spirochaetota; class Spirochaetia; order Sphaerochaetales; family Sphaerochaetaceae; genus UBA9732. The sequence goes on from JAJBWA010000001.1 coordinate 5,165, forward strand.
GTGTTCAAGGATTCCGAGCTCAGATGGTACCTTGCCATCTGGTTCGGACTGTCGTTCCTTTCCGCAATCCAGCTGACCAACTCCAGGATATACGGAAGCTTCTTTACCTCATTCAGGTATGCTTCCTTCCACATTGCCTCGGTCCTTACGACAACGGGCTTTGCCACTGCCAATTACCTCAACTGGCCTGCGTTCTCCATCATGGCGGTAGTGCTGACCATGTTCATAGGCGGATGTGCAGGATCTGCAGGCGGCGGAATGAAGGTCACAAGGATAGCAACGCTCTTCAAGATGGGCGGAAACACCATACGCAAGAGGATCCACCCGGCTTCGGTCTCCAAGGTCAGGCTGGGCGATGACGTGATCCACGACGACACGCTGCTTTCCATAGCATCGTTCTGCGCGGTCTACATCATCACGTGGCTGCTGGGAGCTCTTGTCCTTTCGATATCCAGAATCGACATAGAGACCTGCATGGCTGCGTCCATACTGACGCTGGGCAACATAGGAATCGGTTTCGGAAAAGTCGGACCTGCCGGCAACTTCTCGATCTTCCCGCAGTGGTCGCTGTGGGTGTGTTCGTTCCTGATGCTGCTGGGCAGGCTCGAGATCTTCACCGTGCTGGTGGTGTTCTCGCGCTCATTCTGGAAGAGATGACGGGGGTAGGGAGAAAATGGGCAAAGGCAGGAAACGTATAGGAATCGTGCTGAAGAGCATTCCGGCAATCGTGATTCCGATTGTATTGATAACAGTGATTGCGTGCGTAGCGGGATACAAGAGCCTCACGGAGGCTATCACCCAGGTCTACACGGAGAGTTCCCTCGAGACCGCAGAAACGGCCGCATCCATGGTGGATGTCGAGAAACTGGACGACTACCTCATCAGCGGCGGAGTGACTGAGGAATACAAATTGGCCGTCGATGAGATCGAGAACCTGTGCAACACCTCGGGCTCGATGTTCATCTACGTCATTCAGCCGGACCTTTCGGATTACGACCACATAACGTTCATATTCTCCACCATCAACTCCGAGAGCACGTTCTCGCGTTACGACGTGGGCTACTACAGGCAGACGACCAACGATGACTACAAGGCCAAATACCGCAGGCTCTACGAGGGTGCCTCCGATTACGAGATAGTCGTCAGGGACAGGGGCTACATCGAGACCGATGCACACCTGACCACCATGGTCCCGCTGAAGGACGAACACGGCGTTGTTCAGGGAATCCTGTGCGTGCAGACCCAGATGAGCGAGATCACCGAGAAGCGCAACGCCTACACCAGGAACATGATTATAGTGCTCCTTGTAATCGTATTCGTGGTCGTGATTGCCCAGGGCAGGTATTTGCGCATGGTCCTGATTACCCCCATAAAGAAGATCACGGAGGAAGCCTCCAGGTTCGCAGCCGAGAACAAGCTGCCGGAAACCAGGATATCGGATGTCGTGCGGAGCCGTGACGAAATCGGGTATCTGGCCGAATCCATCTCCAACATGGAGGAGGACATAGTCCGGAACGTCAACGCCCTCACCAGCGCCACCGCGGAGAAGGAGAGGATCAGCACTGAGCTGAACCTGGCCACACGCATCCAGGCCGATATGCTGCCGAACATCTTCCCGGCGTTCCCGGAGAGGAAGGAGCTTGACATATTCGCCTCCATGAATCCCGCCAAGGAAGTCGGCGGAGACTTCTACGACTACTACCTCATCGACGACGACCACCTCTGTCTGGTCATGGCGGACGTGTCCGGAAAGGGTGTTCCAGCCGCGCTGTTCATGATGGCGTCGATGATAACCATCGCCAATCACGCCAAGACCGGCAAGTGCCCGTCTCAGATACTGCATGACACCAACATGTCTCTCTCCGCCAACAACCGGGAGGATATGTTCGTGACGGTCTGGATCGGAATCCTCGAGATTTCCACCGGACGCCTGACGGCGGCCAACGCCGGTCACGAATACCCGGTGATCAGGAACGCCGACGGAAAGTTCGAGCTTCTGAAGGATACCCATGGATTCGTTCTGGGTGCATACCCCGGCACGAAATACAAGGACTACGAGGTCATGCTTTCCAAGGGCTCGGCGCTGTTCCTCTACACGGACGGAGTGCCTGAGGCAGTCAACAAGTACAACGATGAATACGGAACCGGCCGCATGACGGACGCCCTCAATTCACGGGGCGCCGGTGCCACGCCGCATGAGCTGATAACTGCCGTCCGCAAGGACCTGGACAAGTTCGTGGACGGAGCAGATCAGTTCGACGACATCACCATGCTCTGCATCGAGTACAAGGGGCAGCAGGAATGAAGACAGATAAGACAGAACTGATACGCAGCTCGTCTTCCGTGGATG
>JAJBWA010000002.1:0-5605 GCA_031935845.1 bacterium
GAGATCCTTGAGCGCAACCATATCAGGGAGAAGGTATACATAGCCACCAAACTCCCGCAGTATCTGCTGTCCACAAGCGCGTCCATAGACAAGTACTTCAATGAGGAACTGTTACGCCTGCGCACGGACTACATCGATTTCTATCTGATGCACATGCTCACCGACATCGCCCAGTGGGAGAGGCTGAAGAAGATCGGAATCCTTGACTGGATAAAGAATAAGAAGGAAAACGGCCAGGTCCGCAACATCGGTTTCTCCTTCCACGGCAACTGCGACAACTTCCTCAAGATCCTGAACGACTACGACTGGGATTTCTGCCAGATCCAGTACAACTACCTGGACGAGAACTCGCAGGCCGGCGTGGTGGGGCTCAAGGCTGCGGCGGAGAAGGGGATTCCCGTGATCATCATGGAGCCGCTCAGGGGCGGAAAGCTGGTGAACATGCTGCCCGAGGGAGCCAGGAAGGCCATCTCCGACAACGGCCACGGATGGTCGGCTGCAGAATGGGGTCTCAGGTGGCTGTACAACCAGAAGGAAGTCACGGTGGTCCTTTCGGGCATGAACTCCGTCGAGATGGTGGAGGAGAACATCAGGACGGCTTCCGATTCACCTGCAGGCCATTTCACGGATAAAGATTCTGCCGTCATAGAGAAAATAAAGACAGAGATCAGCGCACGCGAGAAAGTGGGCTGCACCGGCTGCCGCTACTGCATGCCGTGTCCCAGGGGAGTGGACATCCCGGGCATCTTCCGGTGCTGGAACACCATGTACACTGAGAACGTCAAGTCAGGACGGCATCAGTATTTCCAGGCCGTGGCCCTGACCAGGAAGCCTTCCTTTGCAAGTCAGTGCATAGAGTGCGGGAAATGCGAGAACCACTGCCCCCAGGGCCTGCCCATAAGGCAGAAGCTCAAGGAAGCAGACAGGGACCTGAGGCCCCTGCATTTCAAGCTGGTGATTGCATTTGCAAGGAAGTTCATGACAAGAGGCGGAAAGAAGAAAGCCTGATTTTCCGGCCTACTTCTCTGATTTCTCCGTCAGTTCGATTCCCATCCTGTAGACTCTTGTTGCGTTTATCTGAAGCTGTTCCCTTGTGACTGCACGGTCCTTCAGGCCCTTGAGCATGTTCTCCAGGTCTGTCCTGCAGCCGGGCATGAACAGGTCGCTTCCGGCGGCCGCCGTCAGCTGGGGCTTTACCTTGGGATAGAAATCCTCGGCACTGTTGAAGGCGCCGTCGGCAACAACCCAGTCGGTCATGACAATGCCCTTGAATCCGAACTCGCAGCGCAGGATGTCTTCCGTCAGATCCCGCCTTTCCGCCGTGTGGACTCCGTTGATGAGGTTGTAGGACGTCATCACTGCCTTGGGCTGGGCCTCACGCACGCAGATTCCGAATCCCCTGAGGTAGATTTCCCTCAGTGTACGCTCCGAGGCGTTGCTGCTGCTTCCGTATCTGTTGGTCTCCTGGTTGTTTGCGGCAAAATGCTTGATTGTTGTGCCGCATCCCGGATGCTTCTGCACGCCCTTGGTGATTGCAGCTGCCATCTTTCCGCTGACAAGCGGGTCTTCCGAGTAGTACTCGAAGTTGCGGCCGCAGAGGATGGACCTGTGGATGTTCAGGGCAGGGGCAAGCCACAGATGGACGCCGAACATCTCCATCTCGGAGCCCACTATGTCTCCGCACATCTTCACGAAATCGAGGTTCCAGCTCTGTGCAAGTGCCGTTCCGATGGGGATTGCAGTACAGTAGTGGGTGATTACGGCTGCACCTCTGGGTGCCTTCCTGCCGCCTCCGAATGTCTTCATGAACCACTTTGCTATTCCGGGAACAAACTCCATGAAGCTCTCCGAGTGGCCCGTTCCTGTCCCATGTACGCCTCTGCCGTCCCTGTAGACTTCGGGTGCGATCCTGATTCCGGCAGGGCCGTCGGCAAGTACCATGGGCCTGAATCCGCAGTCCTTGACGCGTGTTCCCACCTCTCCGGCGGCGCCGGGAACCAGCGAACTTGCGTCTCCTATGATGCCCAGTATTCCGGCCTTGTCCTTGAAGCTTCCAAGTACTGCGGTAGCAAGCTGCTCGTCCGTCATCTGCTTCACGGCATCGTCTATCGGATATGTGCGGTCATATTCCACCGATTTCGGCTTGATTGCCGAGGCTTCCATCTTCAGTACCGGCACGAAATCGGGTATTTCCCCAGAGGGGAGTGTCTCCGGTTTCCAGTCTGCAAAAGACGGGTTTCCGAATGCATGCCTGACCTTGAGCACCACTGCATCTTCATCAAGCTCTATAACCGCCACGGGCATGGTTGTAGCGCTGGAGTTTCCGCATCTGACTATGTAGCGGCCCTTTTCAAGAACATGTGCGCACTCGGCCTCGCTGAAGGACGCAAGGTCCTTCATATCGAACTTTACCGTCACGCTGCAGCTCTCGCCGGGCTTGAGGGTGCGGGTCTTTGCAAAACCTGCAAGATCCTGGTATGGCTTGTCCAGCCTGCCCTGCGGGCAGCTGACGTATATCTGGACGACTTCCTTTCCCGAATGGCTGCCTGTGTTGGTCACTTCAGCGCTCACGGTCACCTTGGTGCCGTCAAGCTCCACCGGCTGCGGCTCGGTCCTGAACGTGGTGTACGACAGTCCGAATCCGAACGGGAACATCACCTGCTTGCCCACAGAGTTGAAATATCTGTATCCGACGTAGATTCCTTCCTTGTAGTCCGTGTCGTCATGATGTCCGAAACTTCCGATCTGCGGGTAGTCGTCCCACGCAGTCCATGTGGTGGCCAGCTTTCCGGAGGGGTTCTGCCTTCCCAGCAGTATGTCCGCAAGTGCGGCGCCGGTCTCGACTCCCAGCTGGGAGAGGATCAGGATGTTCCTGACCTCGTCAAGGCCCGAAAGATCCACGGGGGCTCCCGTGTTCAGAACCAGCATGAACTTCCTGTAGGCCTTGTTGAGCTTGAGGATGTCACGCTTTTCGGAGTCAGTGAGAAGGACATCGCCCTTGACCGGCTGCCTGTCGCTGCCTTCACCGGAGTCCCTTGCCAGGACGAATATGCAGGCATCGGCTCCCAGATCCTGCGGAAGTCCGTATTCGGGTTCCGGCATGGTCCTTCCCATGGCATATGCCACGGTCATCATGTGGTGTGCGCGTGCCTCTGCCTTGACCTGAGCGATGAAGCGCCGTCTTGCCTCGGTGTAGATTTCATCGTAGGAGTCCATCCACTTTTTCGTGGTGACGGTGAATCCGGCCTCCTCAAGGCCTTTCTCCACATTTATGAAATAACGCGAGTTGACTTCTCCTGAGCCTTTTCCGCCCTTGACGGTCCTCCTGACTCCGTTTCCTATGGCCGCGATCCTGCACGGTCTGTCCAGCGGAAACTCTCCGTCTGTCCTGAGCAGTACGGTGCACTCGGCAAGAGCCGGTCTGAGCATCTCAAGGTGTTTTTTCTCGTGTTCAAGCAGCTGCATGTCCGTTTTCCCCCTGATTGTAATCATAGGGCAGGCAACTGCCGTTTGCAACGAGTATTGACTATGCTCCGATAAAAAGTATCATAGGGCGCGGAGGCGGTCATGAAGCTTGATATTTCCAAGTCCGTAAGCGAGGTCAGGAAGTCCGTCACAAGGAAGGTCCGGAACGTCAGGGAGAGTGTAAGCGAAACCATGCATGATGTCCGTGAGACAGTATCCGAAACCGTTCATGAAGTAAAGGAAAAGATAGTCCCGGAAAAGACTTACTCCGGCATGGACCGCATCCCGTCGGGCAGGGCTTCCGACAACCTGATTCCCGGCTGCCTGGTTCTTGAGGGAGGTGCCTTCCGCGGTCTTTACACGCAGGGCGTGCTGGACTACTGGATGCTCAACGACATCAACATAAGCGATGTCATCGGCGTCAGCGCCGGAGCTCTTTCCGCCGTTGCATACGTCACCGGCCAGATAGGCCGCTCTGCCAGGGTGAACATCGGATACCGCCACGACACAAACTACATCGGCGTAGGTGCCATCCGCAGGGCCCACAGCCCCATAAACCTCGATTTCCTCATCCACGACTATGACCGGATAGAGCCTCTGGACATGGAGCGCTTCAACGATCCCCGCAGGCGTCTTGTTGCCGTGGCCACCGACTGCGGCACCGGAAAGACCGTCTATTTCGAGCGCGGGAAGTGCTCCGACATGTTCACGGCCCTCAAGGCCACGGCCACCATGCCGTACATCGCGCCCATGGTGGAGATGGACGGCCGCCGTTATCTGGACGGCGGCTGCAGCTGCAATGTCCCTTATCAATGGGCGCTCGACCAGGGCTACCGGAAGATAGTGGTCATCAAGACCCACGATGCCACGTACCGCAACGATGATCCCAGAGAGAAGAACACTGCAAGGCGTGTCTACCGCAGGCACCAGGAGTTCGCCGCCGTGCTCGACCATTCCGACATCCGCTACAACAACGAGTATGCCGAGCTTGACCGTCTGGCAACAGAAGGGCGCATCTTCATAGTCCAGCCGTCGCAGGTGGTGACCGTGGGCAGGGTGGAGCGCGATGTCGAGAAGCTCGGGGACCTGTACTGGATGGGCTACAACGATGCCGCGGCGTGCGCTGAGGAGCTGAAGGCATATCTGTTTTCCTGATCTACGTGAACCAACGGCAACGAAATCGTAGCACGGCTATTGTTATACACGCTGTCGGGATGGTATAGTTATCATGTCTGGATATGTGTCCTGCAGACGGCAAAGCTGCGGGAAAGGAGATAAGTTATGAAGAAAATCGTTATCGCAGCATTGGTCATGATGCTTGTCTGCAGCGCATCGGTCTTTGCTATCTACAGCAATTCGAGCATCAAGGATTACACCGGACTTGCAGTCGGCGGATCATATGTCAAGGAAAAATATGACGTCCAGCTCTTCGGCGGAAAGGTTACCGAGGTCGACAAGGCTGCTCAGCTCAACATCGCCGTTTCCGACTTCATCTTCATGGGTGAGTCCAACATCGGTTTCTATTTCGATTTCGGTACGCTGATCAACCTCAAGACATCATATGTCCGCGACGGAAAGAAGTTGAGCGACGACGAGTCCAAGTCACCGCTTTACGGAGACCTCACCATGGGTATCGTCTACAAGAACGAGCTGGGAAGCAAGATCACCATCTTCGGTGCCATCGGACCCCAGTTCACATACTTCAGCAGGCAGAACAAGTACTGGGCCGAGTCCGACCACGAGTGGCATCTTGTGGAGAGGACATACATGACGATGGGTATCGGCGCAAACCTCGAGGTCATGTACAAGGTCGCCAGGGACGTCTACATCTCAGTCGGCGGCAAGGCAAGCGTCTATTTCCTGAAGTGGATGACCAAAGAGGATACAAGCTGGAACTACTGGCATGAGCATCACAGCACCGAGTCCACTGATTCCGACAACTACTTCGGATACAGACTCACACCCAAGATTGCAGTCTACTACGTATTCTAAGGGCTCAATATGGTCATAAAGGCAAAGGATATGGAAATCCAGCACGTCACCGGCCTGCGCGGCGGAGACGGGACGCTGGAGAAGCGGATAATTGCTCCGGCAGATGAGAACCTGCACCAGAGGCTTTTCGGCAGGTTCACCATCCCCA
>JAJBWA010000003.1:0-2733 GCA_031935845.1 bacterium
CATGACGGTCCCGGCGTGCTGAGCATGGCAAATGCAGGCCCCGGAACCAACGGAAGCCGGTTCTTCATCACACATGTGAAGACTCCGTGGCTGAATGACAAGCATGCAGTGTTCGGACATGTAGTGGAAGGCCAGGATGTGGTCAATACAATCCGTCAGGGCGATAAGATCAACACAATCACCATTGAGAGAATAGGTGAGGATGCAAAGAAATTCGTCGTTACCAAACAGATTTTCTCCGATCTGGTGGAAAATGCCGCAAAACAGGCCATGGAGCGCAGAAGAGCGGAAATCGAGAAGATCGAGAACGAGATTTCCAACCGCTGGCCCAACACCGTAAAGACCCCCAGCGGACTGCAGTATGTGGTGCTCAAGAAAGGTGACGGAAAGAAGTGCCCCAAGTACGGCGATACCGTGACTGTCCACTACACGGGAACGCTTCTGGACGGCAGGATGTTCGACTCTTCCGTGCACCGCGGACAGCCGGCATCATTCAAGATCGGACAGGTAATCGAGGGCTGGAACGAGGCTCTTCAGACCATGACCAAAGGGGAGAAGAGAACACTCATCATTCCGCCCGAGCTTGGCTACGGAGTACATGGCTATCCGGGAATCATTCCGCCCGATTCATACCTGATTTTTGACGTCGAGCTGCTTGATTTCTGATAGTAAGCAGTCCTGACAATCAAAAACACACAAAAAACCTGCAGCATGACGTTGCAGGTTTTTCTTTATCCTAATATCCTGTTCGTAAGGAGCATTTACTATGAAAGCCACGTCCCAGTTCTTATGTTCACAGTGCGGCTATGTCAGTTCCAAATGGCTTGGAAGATGTCCCGACTGCGGATCATGGAATTCCTTTACGGAAGAGAAGATAGAAGACAAGAAATCAGTTGGTAAGGACTCCTCACAATATAACTCCACAATCCTTTCGGAAGTTCCCTATGAGACCGAGTTCCGCTTTGAAAGCGGTATCGGAGCACTGGACAGGGTTCTGGGCGGCGGAATCGTCAGGGCAAGCTCCGTTCTGGTAGGCGGCGAGCCGGGAATCGGAAAATCAACGCCGATGCTTCAGGTGGTGGCTGGTTGTGCCGCAAGGAGGAAGGTGCTCTATGTATCCGGAGAGGAAAGCGCCAGTCAGGTACGTCAGAGAGCGGAGCGGCTGGGCCTTGAGCTGGGGAGCATAAACATATTCTGTGACACGAAACTGGAGAAGATCCTGTCCGTGATAAAGGGTGAGAAACCCCAGATTGCGGTCATCGATTCCCTGCAGACTTTGGCAACCGACGAGTTGTCTTCGGTGGCCGGTTCAGTTACCCAGATCCGCAACTGCTGCATGGAGATCGTCAGCCTGTGCAAGGCCGTGGGCACATCGGTTTTCTTCATAGGTCATGTGACCAAAGAGGGCACGCTTGCAGGTCCCAAGATCATCGAGCACATGGTTGATACCGTGCTGTACTTCGAGCAGGCATCCATGGGCGTCAGGCTTGTCAGGGCGGCCAAGAACCGTTTCGGTTCCGTGGATGGGATCGGAATCTTCACCATGACATCAGAGGGCCTTGAGGGCGTAAAGGACCCTGCAAGCTTCTTCATCTCCGAGCGCAAGGAAGCCAACCTCCCGCCGGGAATCGCCTACACAGCCATCACCGAAGGAACCAGAACGTTCCTTGTAGAGATACAGGCACTGATAGTGGACGCAAAATCCGGATACAGCCGCGTGTATTCGGACAAGATAGACACATCACGCGTCATGAGAGTGTGCGCCATTCTTGAGCGCCATGCGGGAATACGGCTTGCAGACAAGGACATCTACGTGAACGTGGCCGGCGGAATCAAGGTCAACGAGGTATCTGTGGAACTTGCACTGGCGCTTGCACTATGGTCAGCCTTCAGCGAGACGAACATTCCTGCTAAGATGGTCAGCTTCGGCGAGCTGTCACTGGCAGGAGAAGTTAGGCCGGTGAACTACGGCGACAGACGTCTGAAGGCCGCTTCCGAGATGGGTTTCGACAAAGCCATGGTCCCGGCAAGCATGCACTTCGAGAAGAACAACATACTGCTCAAGCGCTGCCAGAAGATCCGTGATGCATTCACGCTGAAAGCCTGATTCCGGGAAGAAAAACTAACACTGCGGATTTTTATCCTGTATAATCAACAAACAGGGAGAGTTGAATATGGGAAAATTCGTGATTAAGAGTACAAATGACAAAGGGGTCATGTTTAACCTCGTTGCCGACAACCATGAGGTCATCGCAACATCTCAGGTATACAAGTCCATGAGAAACCTCAGAATCGGCATTGCATCCATAAGAAGGAACTGCAACGCTCCGATAGAGGACCAGACCATAGAACCGCTTGTTGCGGAAAAGTGTCCCAAGTATGAGGTCTACAAGGACAAGATCGGAGAGTTCCGCTTCCGTCTCATTGCTTCCAACGGACAGACCATCACCAGCGGAGAGGGCTACACGACAAAGGCAAACTGCCTGAACGGCATTGACAGCATCAGGCGCAATGCACCCGAAGCAACCGTGGAGAGGACAGAAGAGTAAGACTTCAGATTCCGCCGGAATACGAGTCCTTCAACAGATTAATCTCAGCCGAACACCTTCAGCATGATGGGGAAGAGCACGAATGTGCCCAGGATGCTGCCGAGGCTGGTGGTGAAGAAGATGAGGAAGGCGTGGAGTACGCGGTTGCGGAACCAGCCCTTGAAGGATGAGATGTCGTCCGAGA
>JAJBWA010000004.1:0-3056 GCA_031935845.1 bacterium
ACATCACAGACCATGAAGTTCATCGGTGGTGATCCGATGAAGCCTGCGACGAACTTGTTGTCCGGGTTGTTGTACAGCTCAAGAGGTCCGCCGATCTGCTGGATGACACCGAGCTTCATGACGACGATCTTGTCTGCCATCGTGAGTGCCTCGACCTGGTCATGCGTGACGTAGATCATCGTGGCCTGGAGTCTGTGGTGCAGACCCGAAATCTCAGCTCTCATCTGGACACGGAGCTTTGCATCGAGGTTTGACAGCGGCTCATCGAAAAGGAAGACTTTCGGCTTTCTGACGATGGCTCTTCCGACAGCAACACGCTGTCTCTGTCCACCGGACAGTGCCTTGGGCTTTCTGTCAAGCAGTTCCTCGATGTCGAGGATCTTTGCTGCCTCGCGGACACGGGCATCGATCTCTTCCTTAGCGAACTTGCGGATCTTGAGTCCGAATGCCATGTTGTCGTAGACAGTCATGTGCGGGTACAGAGCATAGTTCTGGAAGACCATTGCAATGTCTCTGTCTTTCGGCGGGACGTCGTTGACGAGCTTTCCGTCGATGAAAAGTTCTCCGCTGGAAATATCTTCCAGTCCGGCGACCATACGAAGGGTGGTTGACTTACCGCATCCTGAAGGACCGACAAGTACGACGAATTCCTTGTCCTTGATCTCAATGTTGACATCATTGACAGCCTTCACGCCACCATCGTAGATCTTGCAGATGTGTTTCAACAATACTTCTGCCATAGAAACCTCCGAGGTTTTATCTTATTCCCAAGTAGGATACACCTGAAATACGCATCCTGTCAAAGAAAACTTATTACTTCCCCGTCTTCTCAGGGAGTTCTTCAGCCGGGGGCTGTATGCCGCGCTTCTTCTCAAGCCGCGGAATCAGATAGTTGCGGTACAGGAAATCGATGACCGCCACAAGCGGGATGGAAATCAGCATTCCGATGAGGCCGAACATCTTTCCGCCGACTATGACGCCGATCAGTATCCAGAGGCCTGAAACACCAAGGCTGTTTCCGAAGAGCCTGGGCTTGAGGATGTATCCGTCGAAAGCCTGCAGGACGACTGCGAAGATGATGAAGATCAGTGCATGAAGCGGCTTGACCAGCAGCAGGATGAAGGCTCCGATGGCACCGCCGATCAGAGGGCCGAACGTCGGGATCAGGTTGGTGATGGCGATGATGAACGAGATCATTCCGACATACTGCATTCCGGTCACAAGCATGAAGATTGCGTTGATGATTCCGATTATCAGGCAGTCGATGAGGTTGTACACGATGTAGGCGTTGAACACTGCGTTTGTCTTTTCCAGGAACGTGCAGACTCCATGATATCTGTCCTCTCCGACGATTGCCCTGACCAGCCTGGTGCAACCCTTCTTCAGAGTAGGCTTCTCTGCAAGGATGTAGATGGACATCATGAATGCGATGGCGAGGTCCATTACGGTCTTGCCTACATCCACCGTGGTAGACAGGATGCTTCCTGCATATTTGCCCACGCTGCCCAGGATCGATGTCAGTCCGGATCCGGCGGACTCAACGGCAGAGATGTCGATGCCGAGAGCTTCAAGCGATATTCCCCTGTCCTCGATCCATCCGAGCACACTGCTCTTGTAGCCGTCGAAATTGGCCATGAACATCTTCACGCTCTCGATCAGCTGCGGGATGAGTATGAGCATGGCAAAGGCAAGGAAGAGGATCACCAGGATGAACGCCACCAGATTGGACAGCTTCAGCTGTGTCTTTTCGTTCCTGACCTTGCAGAACAATGTCCTGCCCATGAGCTTGGACAGCGGATTGACGATGAATGCAATCACGCAGCCGATGATGACGGTCTTGAAGAAACCGATGAACGTCATCAGAGCTCCCCAGACTCCCTGGAAATGGCTCAGGACCACATAAAGTACGACTGCGATACACAGTGCCACGGCATACGGATACCACGGCTTGTTCTTGTATGATTTCATTTATCTCCATCTCCTTTTCCGGTGACGATACGTATCACGTCCCGGATATCGGTTATCTCGCAATCAATAGGCATCCCTTCCGGCCTTCTCTGATGCTTTCCGTTGTACCAGATGCAAGCGATGCCGGCATTGATGCCTCCCTGCATGTCGGTGGTAAGCGAATCGCCCACCATTACCACCTTGCTGCGGTCGGTGCAGCCCGTCTTTTCAAAGACCGCTTCATAGATACGTCTGTCAGGTTTCTCATATCCGATGTCCTCGGACACGAAGACATCATCGACTATATCTATGATTCCCGAGTTGCAGACCTTCTTTCTCTGTGATGCCCACACACCATTGGTGAGTATGTACTGCCTGACGCGGCCTTTCAGAAACCGCAGGGTCTCCAGCGCACCGGGAATGGGACATATGGTATCTCCGAGACTGTCCATGTAGTCATCCAGAAAGGCCTGTGCCTTGTCCACAGGCCTGCCGAACATGGACAGGAAGTCCCGGAAACGTCCCACCAGGATCTCGTCCTTGGTCTTCTCTCCTCGCTCGCACATGTCCCACCACTTCTTGTTCACGGCAGGGTACGCGTCAAGCATCTCATCCGTGCATTCACCCAGATCAAGATCCCTGAAGCATTTGCGGATGGCCACCCTCTCAGGGGGCCTCGGGTCGAGAAGCGTATTGTCCAGATCCCAGAATACTGTGGTAAACAAAGCTCTATTCCGCCATCATGTTCATGATCTGTGGCAACACCACCTTCATCTCATCCGCGGCATCCACTATCTGCTTGAAGTTGACCTTTCCGCTGATCGGCAGCACATGCATGATCTGGAAGAATCCCTGCAGGAACACGAGCAGTATGAATACGATGGCAAGGACGGGAATCAGGGTATCGATGATCTTGTTGTTGCGCTTTCTGGTATAGGAGAACAGAAGCATGATCGGAGCAAAGATGATCAGCTGCGAAGCACTGCCGACTCCTATCGCCAGGAGATTGGTCATCAACGTTATGAGTGCCGAATCCACATCCACCTCCGCCACGGCTTCAGCGACTGCTGTTGCCGAAGCCCCGGCACTTGAAGCCGAAGCCTGCGCCG
>JAJBWA010000005.1:0-5796 GCA_031935845.1 bacterium
CGGTGAAAAACTACGTCCCCGCATACAAGTACGACATCACCCTGCCCGACGGTACGGTGGCCGGCCGCATCAGATTCCGCGCAGGTCACAACAGGCTCACATGGTACGGCGGTAACATCGGCTACGAGGTTGACGAGCCCTTCCGCGGCCACCGCTACGCGGCAAAGGCATGCAAGCTACTTTATGAACTTGCCATCATGCATGACATGGATTACGTGATCATAACCTGCAGCCCGGACAACGCGGCATCGGACTGCACCATCCGCCTTGCAGGCGGTATGTTCATTGAAGAGACGGATGTCCCCGAGGACACCGAGCAGTATCAGCGCGGCTCCAGAAGAGTGCGTATCTACAAGATCCTCCTCCACGACATCAGGCACCTCTTTGACCTTGACAGAAAGGACTATACGGATAGGGACCCCATCCGCAACAGGCACTCCGTGCGCGGTATAATCATCCGCAACGGCAAGATCGCCATGGCCCATGTGACCAGATACGGATACTACAAGTTCCCCGGAGGCGGCTCGGAAGGCGCAGAGACAAAGCTCCAGACGCTTGTACGAGAAGTGCGCGAGGAATCAGGCCTTGTAGTAAAGCCGGAGACTGCCAGACCTTACGGCATGGTCACAAGAACACAGAAAAGCCGCAAGGGCGACCGCTACTGCCAGGACAACTTCTACTACCTCTGCCAGGCCGAGGAGAAACCCGTCGGCCAGCAGCTGACGCAGTCGGAGTCGGACAACGGCTACGTCCTTGAATTCGTGGATCCGGAAGTCGCCATCCGCGAATCAAAGGCCACAGCCTCCTACTCCGACCGCTTTGCCGCGCTCTCCATCGACCGCGAGTGCATGGTCCTCCAGTCCCTCATCTCCGAAGGCTATTTCAACTGAGTAAGTGCGATTCAAGTGCAACCTTTTTGCTTTTTTTCAATTGAAAAGGTTGCAGAAAGCAACCTTTTCAACGCTTCTTGAGTAAAAGGGTTGCTGCTCGACAACTTTTTTCTCGATTTTCTGCGAAACAGTTGCCCCGGAAGGTCAAAAGCACCACACAAGCGCAAAAAAAACGGGGCCACGCAAAGGCGAAGCCCCAAATGGAAGAAGACCGGAAGAAATCAGCGGCCGAACTGGCAGTCGTTGTTTCCTGAAGTCGTGGTCCACATCTCAAGCATGTTGATCGGGTCGTTGAAGTCTGCGATCCAACCTTCACGTGCAAAGTCGAAGTTGCCGTTCTTTCTCTCCTCGAGGAAGACGTTCCAGTCCTGAACCTGGATTGAAAGGTTGATTCCGACTGTAGCGAGGTCCTGCTGGATGGACTCGGCGATTGCAATGTGTCCGGAGCTCTGGTTGGTCAGGTATGTGACGCTGATCGGAGTCTCTGCGGAAAGCTTGTTGTTGGCATCGAACTTGTAGCCTGCGGCCTTGAGCAGTGCAACTGCATGGGCGACTGTAGCCTTGTTGTCATTGTTGATGGCATAGGCATCATAGTAGCCGTCCTGTGCGGAAGACTTGAAGATGCCGCCGTTTCCGTCAGCCATTCCGAGAGGAATGAAGGCGTTGGCTGCGACCTGTCCGGTCTGGCCGATGTTCTCGCAGATGTAGTCACGGTCGATGAGGATTGAGAAAGCTTCTCTCATGCATGCTGCCTGAGCAGGAGTCTTACCCTCGAAGAGGGAGCTCTTTGCGTTGAAGGCGACATAGTATGTTCCAAGCTCGTCGACAACGTGGAACTCGGGGTTCTTGGAGGCAATCAGCTGAGCCACTTCATCTGTAGGAACAGAGTCGATGAGGTCCAGGTCGCCAGCGTTGTAAGCTGCGAAGATTGCGTTGTCATCTGCTGAAAGCATGAACTCGAGCTTCTCGAGCTTGACATTGTCTGCATCCCAGTAGTACGGGTTCTTCTCGTATGTCATCGAGACATCGTGGTTCCATCCTGTGCAGACGAACGGTCCGTTGGAGACGAAACCTGCTTCCTGACACCAGCCGCCCGGGCTTGTCTTCCAGTCGGCATAGGACTCGACGGCGCTCTGCTTGACGGGGAAGAATGTCGGGAATGCCATGAGGTCCTCGATGTATGCGCACGGAGCGATGAGCTTGAACTGCAGAGTGTTGTCATCCAGAGCGACGACGTTGAGGTTGCCCTCCGCGTATCCGTCGAAACCGCTGAACATGTACTCGTAGTCGGCTGCCGTGAGGGGATCGACCGCACGCTTCCATGAGTAGACGAAGTCGGAAGCAGTGAGAGCGCTGCCGTCTGCCCACTTCAGGCCCTTCTTGAGGGTGACTGTGTATGTCAGGCCGTCTGCTGAAACGGTGTAGCCTTCGGCGAGTGCGGGAGCCGTGACGCCGGCTGCGTTGTAGGTGTACAGACCTGCGAATGAAGCGGATGCAAGGCATGCGCCGTCGACTGAGCTGTTGAGTGCCGGATCAAGATAATCGGGCTCTGAAGCCAGGTTGATGCGCAGGGTCTTTGAACCGTTTGACAGTGTGGCATACTGGAAGAACTTCGTTGCAAACGGGTTTGAATAGACGCCGCTGACATAGCTCTTCTGCATGTACAGGTCATTGTAGTAGTAGATGGGGATGACACACCAGTTGCTCATGAGGATGTCCTCGGCCTCGTGCATCATCTCTGTTCTCTTTGCCGTGTCCGTCTCGGCCTTGATGGCGGCGATCAGAGCATCGTACTTTGCCCAACCCTTGACGGGATCGACATAGTCGGAACCCTTGTAGGTTTCGGCAACGAGCTCCTCGACTGCAGTCTCGACTTTTGCAGCTGCCTCAGCGGCACCCTTTGCAAAGACGAAGGAACACAGTGAAACAAGCACTAAAAGAATAGCAATTGTTTTCTTCATATGATTTTTCTCCTTTGATATTACAGACATGCAACGCATGCCATAGATTACTTATTTCACCCAGCAGGCGACCATGTGGCCGTTGCCCCTGTCGGTAAGCGGCGGCATCTCCTGCGCACACTTGTCGCATGCGTAGCGGCAGCGTGTCCTGAACGGGCATCCGCTGGGCATCCTCAGCGGGCTGGGGACATCGCCCTGAAGCACTATCCTGTGCCTCTGGCGGGTGTAGTCCGGGTCCGGGATGGGTACGGCTGACATCAGCGACTGCGTGTACGGATGGATGGACGTGTAGTTCACGTCATCGGCCGTTCCGGTCTCCACTATCTTGCCCAGGTACATGACGGCGATGCGCTTTGAGATGTGGTGCACTACCAGCAGGTCGTGGGCGATGAACAGGTACGCCACGCCGAGCTTTTCCTGAAGCTCCTCGAACATGTTGATCACCTGCGCCTGGATGGATACGTCCAGGGCCGAGACGGGCTCGTCGCAGACGATGAACTTGGGGTTCACGGCAAGGGCGCGGGCGATTCCGATCCTCTGGCGCTGTCCGCCGGAGAACTCGTGGGCATAGCGCGTGGCATGCTCGGCGTTCAGGCCGACGTACTCCATAAGCGTCAGGATCTTCTCGCGGCGCTCCTTCTTGTTCTCGTAGAGCTTGTGCACGTCCAGAGGCTCGCCGATGATGTCCTCGACGGTCATCCTGGGATCCAGTGATGAATAGGGATCCTGGAAGACCATCTGCATCTTCTGCCTCATGGCGGAAATGTTCTTGGCAGTGACGGGCTCTCCGTTGAAGAGAACCTCGCCGGCTGTGGGCTCGTAGAGGCGGAGGATGGTGCGGCCGACCGTGGTCTTTCCGCAGCCTGATTCGCCGACAAGGCCCAGAGTTTCACCTTCATCTATGGAGAATGAGACATCGTCAACGGCCTTCAGGTATTCCGTCTTGAAGAAACCTGTCTTGACGGGGAAATACTGTTTGAGGTTCTTTACCTCGATAAGCGGCGTGCTCATACAGACCCTCCTACAAATGCCGTCTTGACGTTCATCCAGCAGCTGGCCTTGTGGTTCTGGTTGATGTCCAGCTCCATGGGCTTCTGCTCAAGGCAGATCTTCATGCAGTTCTCGCATCTGGCGCAGAACGCGCAGCCTTTGGGAAGATTCAGGATGTTGATGGGAGTACCGGCTATGGGAACCAGCTTCTCCTTCATGTTCTTTACGTTCGGTATGGACCTCAGCAGGCCCTTGGTGTACTCGTGCTTTGCGTTGTAGAAGATCTCGGCCGCGGTGCCGCGCTCGCAGATGCTTCCGCCGTACATGACGATGATGTTGTCGCACATCTCGGCTATGACGCCCAGGTCATGGGTGACCAGGATGACGGCCATTCCCATCTTCTTCTGGAGGCTCTGTATCAGCTCCAGTATCTGTGCCTGGATGGTCACGTCCAGGGCCGTGGTGGGCTCGTCCGCAATCAGGACATCGGGCTCACAGGCAAGTGCCATTGCAATCATGACGCGCTGGCGCATTCCGCCGGAGTGCTCGTGAGGGTACTGGCGCATGCGGCGCTCGGGCTCGTTGATTCCGACAAGCGACAGCAGCTCCACTGCCCTGTCCCAGGCCTCCTTGCCCCTCTTGGCGGTGTGGAGCTTGATGGCCTCCATCAGCTGGTTGCCGATGGTGAACACGGGGTTCAGGCTGGTCATGGGATCCTGGAAGATGATGGACACGCACTTTCCGCGGAACTCGGAGAGTTTCTTCTGGTTCCACTTGGTCAGGTCATCGCCCTTGTAGAGGATCCTTCCGCCGGTGACTCTTCCGGTGGATTCGAGTATCTGCATTATCGAGTAAGCAGTGACGCTCTTTCCGGAGCCAGACTCACCTACAATTCCCAGGATCTCGCCCGGGTCCAGGTTGAAGCTGACGCCGTTGACGGCGTGGACCTCGCCCTTGTCGGTGAAGAACGATGTGTGCAGGTCCTGGACGCTGAGGAGGTGGGCTTTCTCTTTGATGACTTCTTTCTTCTCTGCCATGCTCATTTCCTCAGTTTCGGGTCGAACGCGTCTCTGAGTCCGTCACCCAGGAGGTTGAAGCTCAGGACAATCAGACAGATGGTAAGTGCCGGGAACAGCAGCTTGTATGCATAGCTCTGCAGGCCTCCGCGGGCGGAGTTCGCAAGAGATCCCAGCGACGGCATCGGGGCCTGGACTCCCAGACCGACGAAGCTCAGGTAGCTCTCGGTGAAGATTGCCGACGGAATCTGAAGTGCCGTCGAGATGATGATGACCGAGATGCAGTTGGGAAGGATGTGCTTGCGGATGATCCTTCCGGTGGGGGCGCCGATGGACTTTGCGGCCAGGATGTACTCGTTCTGCTTGATGGACAGGATCTGGCCTCTGATCAGACGTGCCATTCCCACCCAGTACAGCAGTCCGAAGACTATGAACAGGCTTATCATGTTGGTTCCCAGCGAATCCAGGAACGAGCCCGGCGCAAAGTGCAGCACCGTCTGCAGCACCACCGACAGCAGGATTATTATCAGCATGTCCGGCAGCGAGTAGATGATGTCCACCACCCTCATCATCACGAGGTCCACCTTGCCTCCGAGGTATCCGGAGATGCTTCCGTAGACCATTCCGATTATCAGGACGATGATGCTGGCAAAGAATCCCACGACCAGGGATACGCGCGTTCCGTAGACCACGCGGATGAAATAGTCGCGGCACTGCTCGTCGGTTCCGAAGATGTGCGGGAAGCGTGTTCCGCCGGCTTCAATATACTGTTGTTCCAGTTTGCTGTATGTGAACGGAGCCAGGTTCTTGGCGCCCTTGTCCCTCTCGCCGTCAACAGAGAGGATCTCCTCGTAGCTGTACGGGCCGATCAGCGGCGCGAAGATGATGATGCCCAGTACCAGGGACAGAACGATGATGCTGCCCCCCGCCAGCGGGTTC
>JAJBWA010000006.1:0-14073 GCA_031935845.1 bacterium
AAAACGCCCCCAGAGACGGGGGCGCATGTCATTCAAGAAAGAGTAGACGGAAACCCGCCCACGTGTTGTTACATGGCCTCGATTGTAACGAGATCAGACTCGTGCGGAATCTGCAGTGACGGGATGGCATCCTTGTTCACTACAAGAACCGATCCGTCGGCGTGTGTAAGCTTGTACTGCACGACATCTGCCATTCCGACAATACGGAATGCTTCCTCAAGGTTGAGTCCGGCCTCGGGGATATAGGCAAAAGACTGATCCTCGATGATGTAGTAACCTGCGTTGTAGACTGCATCCTCTTTCCTGGTCTGCTCCATACCCATCGTGATGTACTCTGCGCTTGCATGCCATGCGATGTACTTTCTGGTGAAGTGGTTGTATTCCTCGTTCCTGGTATAACCGTCGGCATAAGAGATGACCTGAACGGCCTTGCTCGGAGTGATGTTGAACTTGGCGAACAGCTCTGCAACCGAATATGCTCCGGCATAGGGATGCTTTGCGGTAGTTGCGGTGGGATACCATGTTCCGGCTCTGTTTCCGAGATACGGAGCATCAATGCCGTAGACTCCGTCGGCATTGAGGAGCATGACCATCCTGTAGACGCCTTCTCCGGAGATCTTGGAATCCTTGGTGATTCCGGCAACAGTGACGGACTTCACGTCCGGCAGGCTGATATCGCCGCAGACCAGCGTGATTGCATTACCGACGTAGACGATGGATGCGTCTGCAAGCTGCTCGGCCGTGAGAGTGACGCTCTGACCGGCGACGTTCTCGAAGACGAATCCCGTTGCTGGGACAAGTCCGACGTTCTCTGCCACATAGAGCAGGTTCTCGATACCCTCCAGGGGCATGAACACGAGAGCCTCGTTTCCGATGATGCACCAGCCCTTGTACCAGACATCCGAAGACTCCTTCTGGTTGGGTCCTACGAACAGGTCGTAGTCATAAGCCGTGTTGTCCTTGATGAAGCTGACGAGCTTTCCGCGGAACGTGGCCAGGTCGCAGGTGTCGGTGTAGAGGTCGGCATATGCGACTGTGCTGACGATCGAGTCATCTGAAGGTGTGAACCAGAGGTTCTTGTCGATGATCTCTCCCAGGCTGTAGGCCTTGTGCCACTCCTTGGCGTTGTAGCACTGGCGTGATGCCTCGAGACCTTCGAATGCGTTGTTGAGAATGATGATCTTGCTCATTCCCGAGGGATTCTCATAGATGGCCTGTGCGAACAAAGCACCGACAACCAGAGAAACAAGAATTGCGATTGCTAACAGTTTCTTCATATGCCGTCTCCTATGGGGGCAGATTTCCATTCGCGCCCTGTATCTATCAATGGTAACGCACGCGAAGGCACCTGTCAAAAGAAAAATAGCACAAAAACGGCCTTGATGGAATATATATGCAGAATTTATGAAAAAAAATTCATACCTGCCCTTATTCCATTTAACCTCACCGGGTGATAGACTCATTCAGGACAGGAGAGACGCTGTGCCTGACGGTCTGACGGAAAAAACATTTGAAGAATATCTCGGCCTCATCGGCAAGGGAAAAGACTCCCTGGAGCTCTGGGAGGAACAGCTTGCTTCAGGACTCGGCACCCCGGAAGACATGTCCCTCGTGGTTATGAACGCCAATCCCTTCACATTGGGCCATCGTTATCTTGCAGAGATTGCAGCAAGGCGCAGTTCATGTGTCCTGGTAATGGTGATACAGGGAAAGCCCGAATCCGGCGGAAAAGGCAATCATGAGAATACGGGAATCGTGTTCCCCTTCCCGGAACGCCTGGAGATGACAGGGAAATGCCTTTCCGACATGGACAACGTCACGGTCATTCCTTCCGGACCCTACGTGATAAGCCGCGATGACTTCCCGGACGGCTTCCTGGCCGACAGGATGGGAAAGGTTCCGGCCCATGCCGTCCTGGATTCCATGGTGATCTGCCACATATGCAGGGCACTCGGAATAAAGAAGATATTTGCCGGAGACGAGCCCAGGGACGAGATGTCCGAGATTCATCTCAATGCACTGAGGACAGCATGCGCCGATGCAGGAATCATGCTGAGGGTTGCAGAGCGGAAACGTCTGGGAGAGAAATACATATCATCCTCCCTGGTGAGGCAGGACATCGCAGACGGAAAGACGGATGAAGTCAGGCAGCTTGTGCCTGCGGGAGTATTGGAATACCTGTGATCCTTATCTGGTCATTCCGCTCAGGGCCTTGCTCTTCACTATGGCCCTGACATAAATCAGGTAGGAAGCAACCGAGGAGAATGCCGCAAGTCCGAACAGCACTGTGAGGACTGTGGAACAGGTGCTCAGGATCTGTCCGTCGACGGAAAGCTTTTCCATGATCCTGAGGGCAAATCCGCAGATGCATGTAAGTGCATAGAGGCATGTCTTGGCCTTTCCGAAAATGTTGGCTGCCATTGCCTTGCCCTTTCCCATCATCAGCATTCTGGTGAAGCTCTGTGCGAATTCCCTCCAGAGGATGAATATGTAGGCCCATACCGGCATGATTCCGGAAGCAAGAAGACAGGTGAAGAACGTCAGGTGGCAGATGACGTCGGCAAAGGGATCAAGGACCTTGCCCAGATCCGTGACCAGACCGCGTCCTCTGGCGATCTTTCCGTCGAGAAGGTCTGTCAGTTCCATCACGGCATACATCAGCGCCAGGATCACCGCATAGACCACTGGACTCAGGGACGGAATCAGGTCGATCAGAAAGTAGACGAGGAAGAAGACAGGTGCCATCACCAGTCTTGTGACCGTAAGTTTGTTTGGAAGATTCATTATCCGAACAGCCTCCTGTACTTGTCTCTAAGGTAAACATCAAAATGGGAAGAATCAAGACTGTGCCCTGTTACTCTGTCCAACATTTCCGGAATCCTGTACACGGCGCCGTAGCGGTAATACTTCTGCGTAAGGTATTCCTTGATCTTCACAAGATTGCCGGTGCGCATGGCTCCCACGACATCGACCTCGGATGCCATGGAGTTCCAGACCTGGGCGTTTATGATGTTTCCCAGTGCGTATGAGGGGAAATAGCCGTACAGACCGCACATCCAGTGGACATCCTGCAGCACCCCGCTCTGGATGCTGTCGGGTCTCTTTCCGAGAAGTTCAACGGACATTGCATCCCATGCCTCCGGAAGATCCTTTATCTTCAGGTCTCCGTCCATGAACTGTTTCTCGAGTCTGAACCGGAGTATTATGTGAAGCCCGTAGGTGACCTCATCCGAATTGCACCTGTTGTCGCCGATGCGCACCCTGTTGACGGCCTTCATGAAGGTGTCGAACTCCACTCCTGCGGTCTGCTCCGGGAAGGTGTCGCGGAAAATCGGGAAATAGTGTTCCCAGAAATAGGGGCTGCGGGCCACGAGGTTCTCCCAAAGCCTGCTCTGGGACTCATGGAAGGTATTGCTCTGCCCCTGTCCCAGGGAAGTTCCCTTGATGGTTCCGTTGCTGGCTCCCATCTCATAGATGGCATGACCGCCCTCGTGGACGATGGTGAAGATCTGGCTTGTGACATCAGGATCTTCGAACCTTGTGGTAATCCTGATGTCATCACAGCCGACGGCACTTGTGAACGGATGAGCAACCTCTCCGATTCCGCCGCGGTCGAACTCATAGCCCATGTCCTCGAGGATTTTCCTTGAGAATGCCTTCTGTTTTTCCTTGTCGTATTTCCTGAAAAGGAAGGCAAGCTCGTCATCCTTCAGCTGGTTTCCGGATGCATCCACCATTGAAACGACATCCTTGATGGTCTTCTGCATGCCGCCGAAAAGGGTCTCTATCCGGGCACTGTCGAAACCGGCATCATTGCGGTCCAGCAGGGTATCGTACAGGGATCTTCCGCGTGCTGTTATGGAGGCGCTCTCCTTTGTCAGGTCCACAAGATGCTCAAGGTACGGGCAGAATGCCTTGTAATCCCCGTCCTTGCGGGCAGTGAACCATCTGTTCTGGCACTCGCTGGCAGCCTGGCTCAGATCCTCCACGAGCTTTGCGGGAATCATGACGGCATCGGAATACTGCTTCTTCCAGACCCTCACCAGAGCCTTCTGCTCATCGGTGGCGTCAGTGACGCCCTCCAGCACGTCAAGGCACTCTCCTATCTCCTTTCCGGTCGAAAGCTCATGGATCATTGAAGAAAGGAACGCCATCTGCCGTGACCTCTCCTCTCCGCCTTTTTCACTCATGACGGTCTCGAAGTCATAGCCCAGCACGGCCTCGATGTGACCGATCATCATGATCTTCCTGTCGGTTTCAAGAAGCCTGTCATAGGCTTTCTGCTGCTTTTCAGTCATTCATGCTCCTTTCAGAGTTTCTCAAGAATCTCCTCCACCGCCCTGATGGTGGAAGTCGGCGTAGAGGATCCGCTGCATATGCCCACGCTGGAATATGAACGCAGAACCGCAAGCAGCTCCTGATCCAGATCTTTCTCGTTCTCTATGCGGAACACCGGTTTGCCGGCATCGGCAACAAGCCTTGCAAGCCCGTTCGTGTTCTCGCTGTTCAGGCCTCCGATCACGACCACCGCATCGGTCTGGGATGCGAGTTCCAGAACGGCTTTTCCGCGTGCTTCTGTGGCACCGCAGGGCGAGTTGGAAAACCGGATGTGGCTGAAGCCTGTCTTCAGACACCTTCTTATCGCCTGGAATTCCCTTATGGGAAACGTGGTCTGCACTACGACTATGATCTCGTCATCGGGAGCAAGCTTTCCGCTTTCCATCAGATTCCTTGCGTCGTCCATGCTGCTGACGAGATGCGAGTTGACCGGACTTCCGTCCGGAAGCTCAACGCCCATGAGGCCGATGGCCTCTGCATGACCTCTAACCCCGATAATTATGGTCTTGCAGCCTTTCTGGGCTGCTTTTCTGACCGTTGTGGCACCCTTTGCCACAATCGGGCATGTTGAGTCGACAACCTGGAATCCGGCCTGGATGTACTCTCTCCTGAGCTTCTCCGGAATTCCGTGGGCACGCACGAGGGCTATTCCGGGCTCAAGGCCTTCAGGCGACTCCGAGTTCCTCATCCCCTGGGCGGCGAAATGCCCGACCACATCCTTGTTGTGTATCAGCGATCCTATGCTGTAGCAGGGAAGGTTCTCGGCCTTGGCCTTCCCTATGCATTCTTCCGCCTTGTCGATGGAGTTCGCAACCCCGAAGCAGTAACCTATGACCTTGCTTCTCACAACCTTCATGGAGTCCTCCCGTCAGACAAGGATCTTGGGGTCGTTTCCGCCCTTGTTCCTGCCGGTCTTCTCAGGCTTGCCGCTCTTCCTGATTTCGTCACCGAGCATCCTTCTGGCCATTGCGGCATCGGAAAGGTCTTCTTCCTCCTCAACCTTCAGGATATCCAGTGCACTGGTCTTTCCCAGAATGTAGAGGATGTTTGTGGCGAGGAAGTTGGATGAGTATGTTCCCACTACGACTCCGAAGATCATGCAGACTGCAAAACTCCTTACGTCGCCGGAAGCAAGGATTGCAAGCGGAATTACGGCCAGAAGCGTGGTAACGCTGCTGAACGTGGTTCTGGAAAGGGAGCTGTTTACTCCGTAGTCCATGACATCCGTAAGTTCCTGATTGTGGTTGCCCTTGATGCTTTCCCTCACCCTGTCGAAGATGACTATGGTGTTGTTCAGAGAATAGCCGATGATCGTGAGGATTGCGGCTATGGTGGTTGAGGAAATCTCGAACCCCGTGAGGCTTATGAAGCCGAGCATCAGCAGGACATCATGCATGAGCGCGATTATGGCGCTGATGGCATAGGCCACCTTGAATCTGATCCAGACATAGATAAGGATCAGCCCCAACGCTATTGCCACGGCCTTCACGGAACCCGTGATCAGGCTCGACGAGAACTTGGCTCCGATGAAGCTGCTCTCCAGAAGGGTGTATGAGCTGAATCTCCTTCCCAGAAGCGTACTGATCAGGTTCTCGACCTCTCGCTGCGTCTGGTCTGCGGCAAGCTTTACCCTTATCTGGTATCTTCCGTCATCCGATGATCCTATGTTCTGGACCCTCACGCCCTCGATTGAGGAAAGGGTTCCCCTGACGTCCTCAATTCTTGTACCGTCGTCATCTATCTTCACTGAGACGGATACTCCGCTCTCGAAGTCGATTCCCAGGTTGAAGCCCCTGAACGCCAGAAGTGCAACCGCAGCCAGAAGAAGAATGCAGGCGATTCCGAGATAGACGGTTCTGCGCCTGACGACATTGAAAGCTATGTTCTTCATTTGCCGTACCTCCTTCTCCATGAGATGGAAATCTTCTCACCCACCGTCAGGTCCATCAGCAGATGGCTCAGGAAAAGTGATGTGAACAGGGAGCTGATGATTCCGATTGCAAGAGTGGTGGCAAAACCGCGCACTGCACTTGAACCGAAGAACATCAGGACCGCTGCGGCGATTATCGTGGTGATGTTTGAATCCAGGATGGTCCACAGGGCCTTTGAGAAGCCGATGGACACGGCCTTCTTGGGAAGTGCCCCGTCCCTGAGCTCGTCCTTTATCCTCTCGAATATGATGACGTTGGCATCCACAGCCATTCCGACGGACAAAATCAGGCCTGCGATTCCCGTAAGGGTAAGCGTGGACCCGAAACCACCGAGCGTGGCCACCATGATTATGAGGTTCATTATCAGGGCGATGTCGGCAATCAGGCCGCTCCAGCTGTAGAAGACCACCATGAACAGGACCACAAGGATGAAACCGTAGATTATCGCGTTCATTCCGATGCGCACGGAGTCCTCTCCCAGCGAGGCTCCCACCGTCTGCTGGCTGGATACCGTCACCGAAATCGGAAGCGATGCCGTCTTGAGCAGGATGGCCAGGTTCTCGGCCTCCTTTTCCGTGAAACCCGAAATCTGGACGTTTGTCGAAAGCGCATCCCTGATCGTGGCAACGCTCTTCACGTGACCGTCCATGACTATGGCCAGAGGCTGACCTATGTGGTTCTTGGTGAAATCATAGAATATCGATCCGCCCTCGTCGCTGAGCTTGACTGCGACGGTCGGCTGGTTGCTGGTGCTGTCCTTGCTTGTCTGGGCAGAAAGCAGATAGCCTCCGTCAAGAGCCGCGGTCCTGTAGATGACGACCATGGACGAAAGCTGCTCCAGCCCGTATTCATCCGTATAGAACACGCCCGCAAGCATCCTGTCCTGCGGAATCAGCGACGGCTGTGTGAACGGAAGATCATTTGCCAGGGCATCAAGAACCCGGGCATATTCCTCCGGATTTGACTCGTAATAAGCCTTGACCCTCTGTGTGGTGAGTGTGTCCGCCAGATGGAATGCAAGAGAGCCCTTGCCCTTGAGGAATGCATCAACACGTCCGGGATCCGGTGTTCCGGCAAGCTCGATGAGGATCTGGCTGTCACCCTGACGTCTGATTTCGGGCTCGGCCATTCCGAACTGGTCTATCCGGTTCTTGAGGATCTCGACGTCCTCATCGATGGCTGCCGATATCTCGCTTTCGGACGGCTCGCGTCCGAGTCTTTCGGCAAGGGACGACGGATCAACATCGAGAAGTATGCTCATTCCGCCCCTGAGGTCCAGGCCCAGCTGGAGTGCTTTTGACGAAAGCTCCTTGAGACTCTGTATGTACTCCCTGCAGTACTGCTCCACGGCAGACATCAGGGCCTGTCCGCCGTCCTCCGAGACGGAGAACGCGGAAAGGACATCCTCACATGTCTTTACGTCTGCTGATCCCTTTCCTCCGACATACTCCTTGGCCAGCTTCAATACAAAAGAATACTCCTCGGGAACTTCGGAATTCCTGTTGTCCTCCAGATACTGGAGTACGGCCTCCGCCTGTCCCTGGGAGTATTCCTTGACCTGGAGGCTCGTGGCCGTGGTCAGGGCCTTGTCCTCCGCTGATACGAATCCGTACCATTTGATTGTCGGGAAAAGAAACCAAACACAGATTGCAAGGACGACCAATGCAATCAGAATGCGTTCAGTTTTCCTCATCAGTTCTCTGCCTTCTCCTCTTCAGCCTTCTTCTCTTCAGCCTTTGGAGCCTCGACGGCGGGCTTCTCGACCTTCTCGATCTTCTCCTCGCCCTTCTCCTTCTTTGCCGGCTTCTCTGCTGCAGGAGCCTCTTCCTTCTTGTTCAGGACGGATGAGATGGCATTCTTGCTGAACTCGATCCTTGTGTTGTCGTCGACCTTGACGATGACGGTGCTTTCCTTCACGACGGCAACTGTTCCCCTGATTCCGCCGATGGTGACGATCTTGTCACCTTTCTTGACGGCCGCGAGCATTGCCTTGGCTTCCTTGTCCCTCTTTCTCTGGGGTCTGATGATCATGAAGTAGAAGATCAGGATGATGACACCGAAAGTAATGAGTGTCGTGACCATGGATCCGCCTGCGGAAGCTCCGTCAGCGGTTGTTGCAGTTGTTCCCAACGCAAGAATCAAAGAATACATATCAAGTCCTCACTTATGTGCGAATTATAAAGCTCCTCTAAAAATACACATATATCAGTGTATTGTCAAACAGTATCAAAAAAGGCCCACGGTTTCCCGCAGGCCCTGTATTTCAGTCTAATCGAACGACTGTGGATTACATCATGCCGCCCATGCCCGGGTTTGCAGGTGCTGCCGGCTCCGGAGCGGGGATGTCGGTGATTGCGCATTCACTGGTAAGGATCAGAGCAGCGATGCTTGCGGCATTCTGAAGTGCGCTTCTGGTGACCTTGACCGGATCGATGATTCCGGCCTCGACCATGTTGACCCACTTGTTGTTGTTTGCATCGTAGCCTACGCCCTTCTTGCTGTTCTTGCACTTGTCGGCGATGATGGCTCCGTCTTCTCCTGCATTCTCGGCAATCTGGCGCATGGGTTCCTCAAGGGCCCTGCGGACGATCTTGTAGCCGATCTGCTCCTCATCGGTGAGAGACGAGAGATCCTTCTTCTCCATGTTGACTGCTGCCTGGGCCAGTGCGACTCCGCCTCCGGGAATGACGCCTTCCTCGATTGCTGCACGTGTTGCGTTCACGGCATCCTCGACTCTGTGCTTGCGCTCCTTGAGCTCGACCTCTGTGGGGGCACCGACGTTGATGACTGCAACTCCGCCTGCGAGCTTGGCAAGGCGCTCCTGGAGCTTCTCGCGGTCATAGTCGCTCGTGGTCTCGGAAATCTGCTTCTTGATCTGGCCGATCCTGTCCTTGATGTCCTGGCTCTTGCCCAGACCGTTGATGATCGTGGTGTTCTCTTTCTCGACCTTGACGCTCTTGGCCCTTCCGAGCTGAGTGAGCTCTGCGTTCTCGAGCTTCATTCCAAGCTCCTCGCTGATGACCTGTCCGCCGGTGAGGATTGCGATATCCTCGAGCATGGCCTTTCTCCTGTCACCGAAGCCGGGTGCCTTGATGGCACAGACGTTCAGGGTTCCCCTGAGTGAGTTCACGACCAGAGTGGTCAGGGCCTCGCCGTCAACATCCTCTGCGATTATCAGCAGCGGCTTGCTGGTCTGGACGACCTTCTCGAGAACGGGGAGGAGTTCCTTCATGGATGAGATCTTCTTGTCGTAGATCAGGATGTACGGATCGTCCATGACGCTTGTCATGGTCTCGCGGTTGCTTGCGAAGTAAGCTGAAATGTATCCGCGGTCGAACTGCATTCCCTCGACGAAATCGGTTGTGGTCTCGATGTTCTTGGACTCCTCGACCGTGATGACTCCGTCCATTCCGACCTTCTCCATGGCGTTGGCGATCTCCTCGCCGATTGTCCTGTCGTTGTTTGCGGAGATGGAAGCAACCTGCGTGATTTCTTCCTTGTCACTGACTGTCTTGGAGACAGACTTGATTTCTGCAATGGCATCTGCGACAGCCTTGTCGATTCCACGTCTGATTCCCATGGGATTGACACCGGCGGAAACACTCTTCATGCCCTCTTTGGTGATTGCCCAGGCAAGAACCGTAGCGGTGGTCGTTCCGTCACCGGCGACATCGTTGGTCTTGGATGCGACTTCCTTCACGAGCTGTGCGCCCATGTTCTGGAACGGATCCTCAAGCTCGACTTCACGTGCAACCGTGACACCGTCCTTGGTGATCATCGGAGCGCCGTACTTCTTGTCCAGAAGAACCGTGCGGCCCTTGGGTCCGAGTGTGGTCATGACTGCCTTTGCAATCTGCTCAACTCCGGAAACCAGAGACTTTCTGGCTTCTTCACTGAACTGTAACTGCTTTGCCATAATATCTATCCTCTTTTCAAAAAAATAATCGTCTGAGGCCGGCATACACCGACCGTAACAAAAGATACAAAAGAATCATCGGGAAATCAAGTTTCCGGAGCAATTCATTTTCAGAGCTTGACTATCAGGGCTCCCATGCCCAGTGCAAAGACCGAACTGAACACGTTGGACATGAGGTTCACCATGTCGTTGTCCACCCATCTGATGCCCTGGGCCAGCTCAAGTTTCCTGCCGTCCTTCTCGTCGTTTTCGGTCAGCATCCCGGTGTCCGGATCAACGTAATGGGCCTGGACGGATGCTCCCAGATAGGAGTCCATCACCGCACCGGCGAATCCCATCAGACAGACAAGGACTGCAGCGTAGACGCTGACACCCTGGAACCAGATATACCAGCAGAACGCTATCATGGCCGACGACAGGAAGGCTCCGACCATGCCCAGGAAAGTCACTCCTCCGGACATCCCTACGGGAACGGGCCTGAAGTTGCGGATCGAAACCGGTCCGCTCTTGCTCAGACGGCCGACTTCACCCGCAAAGGTGTCGCTGGTGGCCTCGGCAACGGCAGCCCCGAACATGATCAAGGCCACTGTTTTTGAGGTGAAGAACCACAGCAGGGCTGCTATCGTGGTCATCAGTCCGTTTGCAACCACCTGCATGACATCACGCCTGTGTCCCTTCTTCTCCGCTATCTCGGTCTTCCCTTTCCTCAGTCGCTTGGAGATCTTTCCCACCACGTTGCAGGACAGGAAGAACAGCATGAAGAGCAGGAATCCTTCCGCCCTCGTGGTCCAGAACACGGTCACGCCCATAACGAATGCACAGAGCGCACCTCCGGCCGTCAGGGCCCGGGCAAGATATGCCCCTATGGCAATGACCGTCACCGTGAGCACGACTATGACCATGGGCCAGGGTGTCAGGAGAGTGAAGATGGCGTCATCAAGGAATCTGATCATGCAAGCACCAGCCAGGAGAGAAGGAAGATCGTAAGCGGAACGCTGAGGTTATCAAGGCCGAACGGCGTGTAGGCCTCCACCAGCGTGGCACAGACTGCAGTCAGCAGGCCTATGAGAATCACCTTTGAAGTCGCAATGCCCTGCCTGTAGACCAGATTCAGGGCCACGAAGATCACGAATGTGACCAGTACCATCGTCACGGAACCGGCAACCGTCTTGCGGCTCTTTCCGGGAAGCCTCGGGGACTTGACGTTCATGCCCACAAGGGAGGCAAGACCGTCTCCGTAACCCATTCCGAGTACCGCACATCCCACGCAGACCACATCACCCACTCCGAAATGCTTGAGCAGAATCAGGATGATGATTGCTATGGGATACTGGACGAGTCCCCAGTTGCGCTTCCTGTTGTCCTGTCCCATGACGACATGAAGACCGCCGGAGACGTTCAGGATATAGTTGATTACGGTAAAACCGGCAAGCCCGACAATCGGCCAGATGTCAGACTCGAAAACGTGGGCGTAGATGAAGAACCAGTTGCTTACGCCTATGTGGACGACCTTGCGGGCAACCTCGGGGCACATGGCTCCGAGGCTCTTCCTGCCGTATTTCGTGATGAGGATTGCGGTTCCGAGAAAGAAACACACGATAACTACCGAAAGAATCAGGCCCAGAACATCACCAGGCATGTCCGCCTCCTCCGCCGAATCCGCCTCCGGAGAATCCGCTGCTGTGGAAACCGCCTCCACCTGCGCGGGATCCCGGGCTGCCGGAAATCGAGGACTTCGGTATCGATGCCATCGGTATGGCTCTTGTCATCCTTGCCGACATCCTCGACAGATAGTATACATCGAACGGGCTCAGTCCGGTGAACCATGCAGGCTCGCTGACGATCATTCCGTCGAACTTCCTGGCCCATTTCTCCTCAAGACCCAGGACTATGGCGTAGCTGAGAATCCTGTAGTAGAAATCAGGATCGGACTCTATCATCATCTTGAGCTGGGAAATCTCAGCCTTGTCTATGAACTCCCTGAATCCCAGGGTCTCCTCAAGCACTTCGTTGCCGTACTTGGACCGTTTTTCCGTTATCTGGGCAAAGCAGACTGTCACACCGCATCCAAGCACTGTCAACAGATTCTGCAGGACGTTGAGGTTTCCGCTCATCATCCGGTCGGCATAGAGAAGTGCTGCAAGCGCAATTGCCGACGGAAGGCAGGCCATTATCATTGCAGGAACATTCGTCTTCCTGAGATGCCATTTCCTGAACAGGCCGTAGAAGGCACCGAGGTTGCACAGGAACAGAAGGACACCTATCACCAGACCTATCAGGATCTCGGCGCCCCTGTTCTCGTAGAGGCCGGCCCTGAGTGCGCCGGATGCAACGGGTACGAGGGCAAGGAATCCGAGAACAGATGCCCAGACCTGACTCTTCTTCTCATAAAGTGCACGGTCCTTGACAAAGTAGGCCTTTGTCTGCAGTTTTGTCCTGGCTATGGTCTCATAGAAGTTGTTCTTCTCAAGGTCCTTGAAGGTGATCTTGTCACCGACCTTGCGGTTCTTGAAGAATCCGTTGAACATCGTGATCTCGAACTTCGGGATATGACGCCCGGACTCCACCGCGTAATCCTCTATGTCCTTCAGCTTGGTGAACTCATACTTGTTGTTCTGCTTCTCCTCGATGGACAGAAGTCCCTCGTCCGCCCAGTAGAAGAGCATGGAGATGATGTCCTTGTCATCCACCGTTGAATCGGCGATGTATCCCACCAAAAGCGGAGAAAAGTCCTTGGGAGGCTTGAAACGTGCCACGATGATGGGCATCTGGTCACGTCCCGCCGCAGCCCATATGAACAGGGCCAACGCCACCATGATGATGCAGACTATCGGATGGGCGATCCTCATGACGGGTCTGAAGTCCCACGGCTGTCTGGCGCCCTTGTACCATCCGTCGGGAAGGTCGATGCGGACGGTGACTGCGTTGTATGCATCAAGTCCGGTCACGGTTCCGTCGATCAGAAGCGAGCCGTCGGCATTCTGAGTCAGATATGCATGGGCGTCCGACGAGGTGGAACCGTATTTTCCGCTTGTGAAGTGGGTGTTCTCATAGACCTGTTCAAAGAAGGCTTCCGTATCCGCATAGCCGGAATCCTCGACATAGGGAATCGTAACTGCAAAGGAGACGTTCCTGATGGGACATTCCCAGTCAGGACCTATGATGTTCATGTAGAACTCGTCATAGCCTTCGTTGTTGTCGGCACCAAGGTCGTAGTCATATGAAATGACGATGCGCACGGTCTCCTTCCGGTATGTCACGCTGGAGGAGCCGATCTGCACCACCAGATATCCGTTGTCCTCCTCCGCCGAATACGGCAGCGAACACTCCAGGTTGCGCACACGCGCAGTCCGCCCGTCGTAATCCCTGTAATCAAGGGGAATCTCACGCACTATGCCGTGATGCGAGCCGTCGAAATAGACATCCAGGGTCTCAACTATGTGGTGCACCGCATTGTTGCCTACGGTGATCTGCACATCATAGTTCTGGATGTAGTAGTCCGTGGCGGCGAAAAGACAGAAAAGCCCTGTCACTAGGAGCAGGGCAACTACAGTGAGTTTTTTCATATGCGGTATCAGAACTGGACCTTGACGTTCTGCCTCTCGGCTTCTGCGACCTCAAGGTATGTCATCTTGGAGAACTTGCCTCCGAACATACCCACGATGAGTGATGTCGGGAAGGTCTCGATCTTGGTGTTGAATGTCTTGACCACGCCGTTGTAGTACTTCCTGGCCTGAAGAATCTCACTCTCGAGCCTTGTGAGCTGGCTCTGCAGATCCTTGAAGTTCTCGTTGGCCTTGAGATCGGGATAGGCTTCTGCAAGTGCAAACAGGGACTTGAGGGTTCCTTCGAATGCCTTGTCTGCCTTGTCCTTGTCGGACACGCCTG
>JAJBWA010000007.1:0-4903 GCA_031935845.1 bacterium
TGGAAACCCACAAGGTCATGGGTCTCCGTGGAAATTGAAACTCTGCCGATGATATAGTTCTCCGACTGGAAACCCAGGATGTTCTTTGTTGAAGCTTCCGCCTCCACTATCAGGTTCGACCTGGAGAAGCTGAACAGCTTGTAACCGAAGTTGACTCTCGTGCCAAGAATCATGTGCACGGTCTTCTGGCCCGGATTGTCGTACGGAAGATCCACCTCATGGATTCCGCCTATCTTGTGGATCATGTTCTGGGCCCACACCCAGCCGTAGTCACCCTGAAGGGTCAGTCCCACCTCGGGGTATATGTGCAGGTAGAACTTGTCCTCGATTGGTCTGAGCTTCAGTCCCACGACACCTTCAAGGGAATCATAGCGTCCCTTGTTGACATCCGCACCATCATCGAACTCCTTGTAGTAATTCCTCATGTCCCAGCCGTCGCGCCAGCCTCTGTTGGTGATGCCGTTCAGGTTAACGCGCGTGTACCAAAGCGGAGCCTCCACCTGGAAATCGAATGAATAGGAAAGCTGGTCGTCATCGTTTCTCGTGACGCCGTAGCTGAAAAGGTCGTTTCCGGTAAATAGGTAGACATGGTCCGGGACGTAGTTCTCCCCGTCCTTGAAGTCATCAAGGAATCCCGAGGCCGAAACCGACAGCACTGCAAGTGCTACAAGCATCAAAGCAATTGACTTCTTCATGGAAAAACCTCACCTTCTCTTTCTGGCTGCAGCAGAGAACCTGCGGGATTTCGCCACAAGCTCGGGATTTGCCGGAACATTTTCCTCGGCCGCCTTGCGGAACTCATCAATCAGGGTGCAAGCGTCGTAATAGTGGTTGTCCAGAGAGCGGACCCGTCCGCTGAGCTGCTGGATCATCAGTATGACCTTGCCCGGATTCTCCCGCACGAAGAGGTTGAAATCATCCATGGTGAATTTCTTGACCGTCACGTTGTCGGTCAGCGCCACGGCGGAGGCAATGCGGGTAGATGAGTCTATGAGCTCGAGCTCTCCCACGAAATCCCCTTCTCCAAGGATGCTGATTTCCTTCTGTGTCTCCAGCCCGTAATCCAGGTAGATGCCCACCTGTCCGAACACTATCTCGAACATGTCATCGGCAATGGCGCCTTCCTTGATTATCACCTGATTCTTCTTGTATTTTACTATCTCCATACCACCCTCACAGCGTGACGCCGGCGTAGTCCAGCACCAGCTTCACGAACAGAAGTCCTGTCACCACAAGCATGACCGGACGGACTATCCTCACATCCTTCTTTATGGCCAGACGGCTGCCGATGAAGTTGCCCAGAACCGAGCACAGCGCGCAGACCACCGCCACCTCATACACCACATAGCCGTATCTGATGAAATTGAAAAGCGCCGCGAAATTGGACGCCCAGTTGACAATCCTTGCGTTTCCGCAGGCCTTCTTGACCTCCAGCCCAGCAACCATGATGAAGCCCAGCTGCATGAACATTCCCGCACCCGGACCGTAGAACCCGTCGTAGAAGCCCGCAACAAGACCGATCAGTGCTCCCAGGATAATGTACACCGCCGTGGAGCGCTGCTTCTGCGCGTGTGTGGAGTAGTCCTTCTTGAAGAATACCAGAAGCGCCACGACCGGCGTTGCAATCAGCATCACCAGGTTGAATACCCTGGGGTCGATGCCCAGTGCAACCTTGCTTCCGAAGTACGATCCAACGAATGCTCCGACTATTGCCGGAATCAGGCTGACCACATGCACGTTGCCCGTCCTGATGTAGTTGACCGATGATATGGTGCATCCCACAAGCGACGAGAACTTGTTGGTCCCCAGGGCATACTGATCCCTGATTCCCACGGCCTGATAGGAATTCAGGCTGATGAGACCACCGCCGCCGGCGATGGAATCCACGAATCCCGCGAGGAATATGAGCGGACATAGTATCAGAAGCTGCGTGACCATAGTGTAAATGATAATATCATCGGTTTATATGCGCAAGAATCATAATGCGTGCTATCATCAAGCCATGAGCAGAAACCACGAAGTTACCTCGCAGCAGATGCTGCTGAATGAAGACGGAAACCTCCGCGAGCCCGGCTGGTCCCGCAGGATGGTCCAGAAGTATGACAGGAAGATGATCAAAGCCCCCAAGTGGCGCATCAAGGAATGGGACTATTACCTTGTCCTGAGCGACAGCTTTGCAGGAGCCTTCACCATCTCCGACGACGGCTACATCGGGCTTCAGTCGGTATCGCTCCTGACATTCGGCGACAAGCCGTGGGAACATACGGAGACAGTGCTCAATGCCTTCCCCATGGGCAAGGTAGGCCTTCCCTCCGATTCCTCAATAGGCCCCACCAAGTACGAGGACAAGCGCCTTCAGATGCGCTTTGACGTGGAGAAAGGGAAACGCACCATCAGATGCAGTTTCGACAACTTCATGGACGGCAAGAAGTTCGAGTGTGACATCAGCCTTGAGCAGCCGGACATGGACAGCCTGGTGATAGCAACCCCGTGGGACAAGAAGCGCCACTTCTACTACAACCAGAAGATCAACTGCATGCGCGCAAGCGGCTGGATGAAGTTCGACGGCAAGACCTACGAATTCAACCCCAAGACCGATTTCGGCACGCTGGACTGGGGCCGCGGCGTCTGGACCTACGACAACACGTGGTTCTGGGGCTCCGGCAACGCCGATGTCGACGGCAACAGCTTCGGCTTCAACATCGGCTACGGCTTCGGCAACACCGCCGCCGCTTCCGAGAACGTCATCTTCTACAACGGCAAGGCCCACAAGCTGGACGATGTCACGTTCCACATCCCCGCTGACAGTTACACCAAGCCCTGGAAGTTCACTTCCTCCGACGGCAGGTTCGAGATGGACTTCGTGCCCGTCCTGGACAGAGCCGCCTGCCTGGACTACAAGCTCATAGTCTCCGACCAGCACCAGGTATTCGGCCGCATGACCGGCAAAGCCATCCTTGACGACGGCACGACCGTTGAAGTCAAGGACATGATGTGCTTTGCAGAGAAGGTTCACAACAAGTACTGATCTGAAACAAGGAGACCAAATCATGTCTGAGCTCAGGAAAGAATATGAGAAGTTCCAGGAAGCAAAAAGACAGTGGCTTGAAAAGCGTCTGCCCAGAACCTACTTCCAGAACCAGGAGGCCCGCTATGTGCATCCGTTTCAGATTTTCGGTAACGTGTGGTATGTGGGTGACAGCTGGGTCTGCGTGCATCTGATAGACACAGGAGACGGGCTTCTTCTGCTGGACGGAGGCAACATCGGAGCTACGGCAATGCTGGTCAACTCTATCTGGGAGGCAGGCTTTAATCCTGCTGACATAAAGTGGATGGTGCTCTCGCACGGACATCTGGACCACATAGGTGGGGCAGTTTTCTTTAGAAACTTGTTCGGGACAATAATATACATGGGAGAACCTGATGCAAGGTCCTTCAGGGAGCATCCGGAGCTGTCATTGGTGCATGAGGCAGGCTCTCTTGCACATGATGTCTTTGAGGTTGACCACGAGATCAAGGACGGAGAGACAATAAGGTTCGGCAATACCGAGATCCAGTTCTTCCTCACCCCGGGTCATACTGACGGGGTGATTTCCGCATTCTTTGATGCCACTGACGGGGAAAAGACAGTAAGGGCCGGCTATTTTGGAGGCTTTGGCTTTAACACCATGAGAAAGGATTTCCTTCTGGACATCGGCGACACCACGTTCAAGACAAGACAGATATACCTTGACTCACTTGCCAAGGTCCACGACCAGAAGGTCGAGCTTTTTCTAGGGAATCACTGCAGCAACAACCGCACATTGGAGAAGGCACAGCTGCTTAGTGAAGGCTGTAAGGACAATCCTTTCATCAACAGCACTGAGTGGCAATCTTTCCTTGACCAGAAGCGTGACGAAATGATCTGTCTGATGGCAGATCCGGAGCAGAACTGAGACATGAATAATGATTTGATTGAGAAAGCAAAGGAATATGCCAGAAGCTTGTTGGCAAACAATTATGGCGGGCATGACTATAATCACACCCTACGTGTCTTCAACAACGCAGTTGCCATAGCCCAAAAGGAGCAAGGGGCAGATTTGCTCATTGTATCCATAGCCGCCCTGCTACATGATGTCGATGATTACAAGCTCTTCAACACAGAGAATTATCAGAATGCCAGAACGTTTCTTGAATCAAACGATGTCCCAGAATCGCAGACTCAACAGATAATTGAGGCAATTGACTCAGTTTCATTCAGCAAAAACAGGGATAGAAGGCCATGCTCTCTTGAGGGTAAGATTGTCCAGGATGCTGACAGGCTTGATGCCATTGGTGCAATAGGAATAGCCCGTACCTTTGCTTTTGGAGGAGAGCACTCAAGGCCCATGGAGGCAACAATCAAACACTTTGATGAGAAGCTGTTCCTTTTGAAAGACCTGATGAATACAGAGACTGCCAGATCAATTGCCATTAACAGACATGCGTTCATGGAGAGCTTCATAAAAGAGCTTAATCAAGAGATCAACGAAGTCTAGCAACTTGAAATTAAACTTGATTTACTGGATAGTAGTGCCATGGATACAAGACTGGGGAGAATGCAGAGTACACAGCGTAAGACGGTTGCCCTCTTGGGCTTCTTCGGCTTGATTGCTCTGATTGCACATATTTCGCATAAAAAGGCACGCCGCCCTTTCGGACAGCGTGCCATGAATTCGTGTAATGCCTGAATCAGTTATTCTGGCTCGGGACTACTTCGAGTTTTTTCGAGTAGTTTCCACTTGTGTCTGATGCAGTAATCTCAATTGTAAGATCTTTGCCATCAGTCAAGGTAACAGCCGCACCGAACGTCACGGTGACCTTCACAAGTGTCTGACCAGCTTCGTAAGTAATCTCTGAATCTACGAAGACCTTATCCATGACA
>JAJBWA010000008.1:0-11491 GCA_031935845.1 bacterium
CTCAGCCGAACACCTTCAGCATGATGGGGAAGAGCACGAATGTGCCCAGGATGCTGCCGAGGCTGGTGGTGAAGAAGATGAGGAAGGCGTGGAGTACGCGGTTGCGGAACCAGCCCTTGAAGGATGAGATGTCGTCCGAGAGGCTGTCGAAATCCTTGACGGTGGGCTTGCGCATGGTGGCTTCTGCAATGCCGGTGAAGACACCTACGCCGATGGCAGGGTTCAGTACAGCTATGGGTGCCCCTATGGCAGAGACAAGCCAGGTCACGGGATGAGCCAGTGACAGCATGCTGAAGAGAACTGTGGTGGCTGCGTTGGTGCAGGCCCAGATGATGAAGTACTTCAGGCTCTCGTTGAAACCGTGGGAGATTCCCACCCCCACTATGATGGCAACCAGCGCAATTGGTATCAGCCAGCCGATGACCTTGCCGGCCTTTGACGGTTTGGGAACCTTGGAGATCTCAGTGAGGTCTGTGGAAAGCTCGCCTTTCTCAAGTCTTTCGATAGTCTTGATGATTCCGTTGGCGTGGCCTGCGCCGATGACGGCAACCTTCTTGTGGCCCGGAGCCTGCATGATGTTCGTGGCAAGATAGCGGTCGCGCTCGTCTATCAGGGCTTCCTTTGCTCCGGGAAGCTCCTTTGCAAGCTCGTTCATCATTTCCTGAAGCGTATCCGATTTCTTGAGCTGCTCAAGCTCCTCGGGCTTGAACTCTTCCTTGTCGAATGCGCTGGAAAGGAGCGTTGCTATCAGCTTGGCCTTGTTCCACAGGTTGCTCTTGGCCCAGGCTCTCTTGAGGGTTGTGGCGATCTCGCGGTCGCAGAACGAGTAGGGGATTCCCTTTTCCTCGGCAATCCTGCTTGCACCGATTATCTCTTCTCCGGGTGCAGAACCTGTCTGGTTTCCCATCTTCTTCTGGAACGATGCCAGGGCTGTGTTGGCCAGCACCAGGAAAGTCTTGCCTTCCTTGAAGACCTTGGTCAGGTTCATGTTGGAGTAGCTCTGCTCCTTGGTTTTGCTCTCGTAGCGGCCCTTGTCCAGCTCAAGGCAGATGTGGTCAGGCTGCTCCTCGTCTATGACACGGCGGACCTCGTCCACGCTGTCCTGCGAGACATGCGCGGTCCCGACAAGGATGATCTCATCCCCGTTGTCCAGGAAAATCCTGTTCACTGTATCACTGACATGCTCTGATCTCACAGTTGCCTCCGACGAATAACAGTCTAAATATACCTGCTTAGCGTGAAGTATTCAATCGTATATAATGAAGCCATGGAAACGCAGCGCACCACCGCAGGAATAAGCTACACCCTCAGACGTAACAGGAATCAGCGGAATCTCAGGATCCGCATCGATTCCTCCGGTGCCGTCATAGTAAGCTGTCCTTTTTATGCCACGGACACGGAGATAGAAGATTTTGTGTCCAGAAGTGCCTCTTGGATACATTCCCACGTTGAGAAAGTAGCCGACCATTCCTACACGACCAGCGACTTCGTTCCCTATCTGGGAGAGAAAAAGACTCTTCTTGTGATTGAAGGAAAGAAAGCCCGATATGATATCATTGATGATAAAATCATAGTTACTGCAAGGAATCAGAACATCGAAGCCGTAAAGAAACAGATCAAGGCTCTCTACATAAAAACCGTGGAAGATATCCTGATAGAACGTGTTCCGTACTGGTGCTCCCAGGTCGGAGTTGATGTCCCGGCCTTCGGCGTGAACCGGGCAAAAGGCAAGTGGGGAGTCTGCTATCCTTTGGAAAAACGCCTGTATCTCAGCTACATGTGTGCAACGCTGCCCCGGTATCTGATAGACATGACGGTGCTTCACGAGGTCTGCCACCTTCGCTACAGCGGTCACGGAAAACGCTTCTGGGCGCTGATGAGAAAACACATGCCGGATCTGGACGAAAGAAAAGCCGGACTCTCTGAATTGGTCAAGTCCGGCTGGTCCATGAATATCGTCTGAGCTTTTACTTCATTATCTCAAGCAGATGTTTCACGAAGTCGTAGGTCCTGAGGGATGAGCTGATCGACAGCCTCTCCTCCGTGGAGTGGATGTCGTACATCTGCGGTCCTATGGATACGCTGTCCATGCCCGGGCACCTGCTGTTGATCACGCTGCACTCCAATCCTGCATGGATGGCAGTGACCACCGGTTTTGTTCCGAACATCTGTTCATAAGCTTCGGCACAGAAACGTGCAAGCTCGGAATAGGGATCCGGAGTCCATGCAGGATATCCGTCACCTACGGTGCACTCGATTCCGAAGCTTTCGAAGATGGTCTTGATTATGTTGACCAGGTAGTACTTCGAGCTGTCGATGTTGCTCCTGACGCTTACCTGAAGGTCCAGCTTCCCGTCATTGACTTTCACGATTGCAAGGTTGTCCGATGTCTCCACGATTCCAGGGATGGCCTTGCTCATGGCAAAGACTCCGTGCGGACAGGCAAAGAGGGCCTTTGCCAGAAGCAGGGAGGTGTCTGCATCAAGAGCCGCATCGAATCTCTTTGCGCCGTGATGAGAGCACATCTTCTCCATTGCAAGACCGGGCTCTTCGTACTTGTTCTCTTCCCTGATGATGTTGAAAGTCTCCACAACCTTGCCCACGACATCGTGCTTGATGGCCTCGGGCACACAGATGGAACAGCTTGCGCAGAAGGGGATGACGTTCCTCTTGGTGCCGCCGTCAAAGCGTGCAAGTCTGAACGGTATTCCCGTCTCTTCTATGGAGACAAGCATTCTTGAAAGTGCGCTGATTGCATTGAGGTGCTGCTTGTGGATCTCTCCGCCGCTGTGACCGCCCTTGAGGCCTGAAATCGTGAATTCAAGAGTGTCCCAGTCCTCGGGTACCGGCTCCACATCATAGGAGGCCTTTCCGACCAGATCGATTCCGCCGGCGCAGCCGATGAATATGGTACCTTCATCCTCGCTGTCTATGTTGATCATCCTGCGGCTTCTGACCATGTTTCCGTCAAGACCGTAGGCGCCGTTCATGCCCGTCTCTTCGGAGAATGTGAACACTGCCTCAAGAGGACCGTGCTTGGAGGTGGGGTCGGTGAAGATGGCCTGCGCGATTGCAACGCCGATTCCGTCATCTCCGCCAAGGCTGGTTCCGTTTGCCTTGAGGAAATCGCCGTCCTGGAATAATTCGATGGGATCCTTCATGAAGTCATGGTTGCTGCCGGGAACCTTGACGCAGACCATGTCCATGTGGGCCTGGAGTGCCGTATAGGGGCGGTCTTCGAATCCTGCTGTTGCACCGGTTCTGACGATTATGTTTCCGGCTTCATCCCTGAGGCCCTCGAAACCGTTTTCCCTTGCCCATGAGAGCAGATACTGCCTCATGCCTTCCTCATTGCCCGATTCCCTTGGAATGGTGCATATCTGTCTGAAATAACCGAACATGTCCATGGCTTATTTCTCCTGATTCCTGCTGTAGACCATCTTTCCGCCCACGAATACCTCCGTGGCGTTGAAGTCGTCGTCGAACACCGAGATGTCCGCTATCTTTCCCTTTGCTATGGCTCCCAGATCCCTGAGTCCGTAGACCGATGCCGGATTTTCCGTTGCCATCTTCACTGCAAGCGGAATATCTCCGGTCCAGTCGGCCACATTCTTCACGGCCTTGTTAAGCGTCAGTGCCGATCCGCAGAGCTTGGTCGGATCCTTCTCCATCACGAAAGCACCCCGTTCTCCAAGCACAACAGGGTCTCCGTTGATGACGTATTTGCCCGGGCCAAGAGAGGTAGGCCTGAGGCTATCGGTAATCAGCACAACGCTTCCTTTGTTTCTGGAACGGATGACGTGCTTCACAAGATCCTTGTGCACGTGGATGCCGTCGGCGATGATCTCGCAGTGCATGTCCGGATCAAAGACTACGGTTCCCGCAACTCCCGGATTCTTGTGGTCTATACCGCTCATTGCGTTGAACAGATGCGTTGCGTGGTTGATGCCCAGACTCTTTCCGTGCATGGCCTGCTCGTATGTAGCGTTGGTATGGCCCATCAGCAGAACGATGCCCTTGTCCTTTGCAACCGGTGTGATTTTTTCTATTCCGTCAAGCTCAGGGGCTACCGTCATTGCCATCACACGGCCGTTGCCGGCTTCGACAAGACGCAACAGCACATCCTTGTCGGGAAGGATGAGGGACCGGGGATCCTGTGCTCCGCACTTGGCCGGGCTGAGGAACGGGCCTTCGTCATTGATTCCGAGGATCCTTGCTCCGGTTTCATGGCCCATGGCCTTTGCTATGCCGCGGCTTTCGGGCTTCATCTTTTCCTCGCGTCCTGCATAGAGGGTGGGGAAGAATCCCGTGACGCCGAAGCGTACCAGGGCCTTTGACATTTCAAGCGTAGGTTCCGGTGCATCGCAGTCCGGCTCATAGCCGGCAATCCCGTGGATGTGGGTGTCTATCAGGCCCGGACAGACCATCCGGCCATGGACGTCGAGGACATCACAGTCTTCTGCATATCTGCTTATGTCATAGTCCGACATGCTGAACACGTCGGCTATCCTTCCTTCTCCGTTGATGAAGATACCTGAATCATCCCTCTGCGTTCCCGAGGTGATGATCCGCGCGTTGATTATCAGTGTTCCGGTGCTCATTGTCTTGATCTCTGTGAACAGTCTATCTGGGTAAAAGGACCTTTGCAAGGTCTGTTCTGCCGGCTTTCTTCAGTGCCTCGAGAACGAGAGGCCGGTTCTCCCGTCTGTTGAACTGAAGCAGTGCCCTCTGGAGGTTCGCATCCCTTCCCTTGGGAACAAAGACTTTCTTCAGGTTCTCTCCCGGGCGGGGATCAAGGCCCGTGTAGTACATGCATGTGGAAACCGTTGAAGGAGTGGGGTAGAACTCCTGGACCTGGTCGGGGACAAAGCCCTGTTTCTTCATGTACAGCGCAAGCTCTATGGCATCATCCAATGTCGACCCGGGGTGCGCGGCTATCAGATAGGGGATGAGGAACTGCTTCTTTCCCTGGCGGCGGTTCTCCTGGAAGAAAGCTTCCCTGAAGCTGTCGTAGACTTCGACCGGACTCTTTCCCATGCACCGGAGCACGGAGTTGCAGATATGCTCCGGAGCAACCTTGAGCTGTCCGCTCACGTGATCGGATACCAGTTTCTGCATGAACAGCCTGCGGGTCTTCTCGTCCGCGCAGAGCATCAGGTAGTCAAAGCGGATTCCGCTTCGGATGAAGACCTTCTTCACTCCGGGAACGGAAGCTACGGCTTCAAGCTTGCGGATGTACTGCATGTGCGAGTCCCTGACGTTGGGGCAGGGGGTGGGAAACATGCACTGCCTGTTTGCACACGGACCCTTTGTAAGCTGCTTCTCGCATGCCGGGCACTGGAAGTTGGCCGTTGGTCCGCCCAGGTCATGGATGTAGCCCTTGAAATCCCTGTGCTGTGTCAGGATCCTTGCCTCCCTCACCAGGGACTGCAGGCTCCTGGTCTGGATTATCCTTCCCTGATGGTTCGTGATTGCGCAGAACGAGCAGCCGCCGTAGCAGCCCCTGTTGCTGGTTATGGAGAACTGGACTTCCGTGATGGCAGGTATTCCGCCTGCGCCGTCGTAGCACGGGTGCCACATCCTCTGGAAAGGCAACTCATACAGAGAGTCGAATTCCTGCTCGGTCAATGGTCTGGCAGGCGGGTTCTGCACGATTATCCTGCCGTTGCCTGACTGTACAAGACATCGTTTCTCAAACGGGTTCTCGTGCATCATCTGGAGATTGAATGCCCTTGCATAGGCAGTCCTGCCGTTCTCCGTGGGAGTGTTGGAGGCCTTGTCCCTTTCGGAGACTTCCTCAAAGGAAGGAAGCACCACAGGCTCAAACGGCATGTCGGTTCCTTCTCCGTACTCCTTCTCCGACATGCTCCAGCAGGTTCCGGGAATGTCGTGCATCCGCGATATCGGTTCGCCTTCCGAGAGCCGTCTTGCTATCTCCACGGTCTGGAGCTCTCCCATGCCGAACACGAGAAGATCTGCCTTTGAATCCTGGAGTATGGACTTGCGCACCAGATCCTGCCAGTAGTCGTAATGTGCAAGGCGCCTGAGCGATGCCTCGAGG
Organism: bacterium; assembly: GCA_031935845.1. Classification (GTDB taxonomy): domain Bacteria; phylum Spirochaetota; class Spirochaetia; order Sphaerochaetales; family Sphaerochaetaceae; genus UBA9732. The sequence continues at coordinate 6,062 of JAJBWA010000008.1, forward strand.
CCTCCTATGATCACCGGAATGTCTCCGAACGCCTGTCTTGCAAGATTCGAGTAGACGATTCTCGGTCTGTCGGGACGGAAGCCGGCCTTTCCGCCGGGGGAGTAGAGGTCGCTGCTTCTCTTCTTCCTTGTGCTCGTGTAGTGGGCCACCATGGAATCGATGTTCCCCCCGCTGATCATGCAGCACAGACGGGGCTTTCCCATGACGGTGAGGGAAGTTGCATCCTTCCAGTCAGGCTGGGCCACCACGCCCACCCTATAGCCCTTGCTTTCCAGAAGTCTTCCCAGCAGTGCACAGGCAAACGAAGGATGGTCCACATAGGCATCCGCAGAGACCATCAGTATGTCCAGCCGGTCCCAGCCGCGCCTGAGCATGTCTTTTCTTGAAACGGGAAGGAAATCACCCTGCATGAGTGCAATTCTAACCTTTCTTCCCGGATGAAACAATTGCGTGTTTTCGGGAAAAAAGAAATGCGCAACTTCTCTGTGGTAAATACTTTTACAAAAACTTTGACTTCTTTGTGAAAATATGATATGGTATGTTAACCCAGTATCGCGTGATATTGGGGTTTTTTGTGAGCAGGAGCGGAAATTGAGTCACGAATCAATCCCTTCAATCCATTTCTATGACCAGGACTTCGTGGATCTGTACGACAGATCTTGGGTCTGGATCAATGAGCATTGGGCGGCCGGAACCGAGCAGAACGGGTTCACGGGCAACTATGTCTCGTACTCCGACCAGAAGACCTTCAACATGTTCGATTCATGTCTCTCTGCGCTCTTTCTGAACTACAGCAACCAGACCTATTCGCCGTTCGACATGCTTGACTTCTTCTACTCGAAGCAGGAGGAGAGCGGGGCAATCAGATCCGACTACAGCATAGAGGACGGAAGTCCTGTGGTATCATCGGACAATCCAGAGGGTGTCTGCATGCCGCTTCTTGCCTATGTGGAGTTCGTGTTCTACCACAAGATCGGCAACAAGAAGCGCCTCAAGGACATCGTTCCCGTGCTGGAGAAATACTTCAACTGGCTCAAGAACACGTTCCAGAAGGAGAACGGCCTGTTTGCAGTTCCCGTCCAGGCGTGTCTTACCGGAAACATCCCCAGGGAGAAGACCGTCTACCCCGTGGACTTCAATACCATGGTGGCGCTCAACGCCCTGTACCTTTCCAACATCGGAGACATCCTGAACGACAAGGAACTGAGCTTCAGGTACAAGAGGCTCTACTTCACGCTCAAGACCAGGATCAACAACCTGATGTGGGATCCCGAGACCCATTTCTACTATGACCTGAATGCCGACGAGCAGAGGATTCCGCTCAAGCTCATCGGAGCCTACTGGACCATGCTCACGGAGATTCCCAACGACGAGCGTGCGGCATACATGATCGACTACCTCAAGGATCCGCAGGTATTCGGAACCGACAATCCGTTCCCGAGCGTCAGCGCCGATTCGAAGTGCTACAAGGAGAACGCCACGGGATACTGCGGTGCCGTTGTTCCGTCGAACGTGTACGGGGTGGTCAAGGGACTTGAGAAGTACGGCGAGTACGTCTTTGCCCGCGAGTGCGCCATCAGGCACATGTACTTCATCCTGGACACCCTGCATCCGGAAGGGGACAAGCCGGGCGATGTCTGGGAAGCCTATCTCCCCACAAAGGAAGGAGTGCCCGCCTCCGACGGAGAGTTCCCGCGCAGGAGATTCCTGCCGCAGGCATGTCTTGTCACAATCACCCTCATGATCGAGGACATAATCGGCCTGGATGTGTCCCTCCCCAGAAAGACCGTCTACTGGACCGTGCCCAACCTCGAGGTCATGGGTATCGAGAAGCTGTCGCTTAAGAGAAACCTCATCACCATCCTGAGCAACAAGAACGCCAGGGGATGGGAAATCAGGCTGGAAAGCGAGAAGCTGTACTACTTCACCATCGAGATCATTGACGAGAAGAAGAAAAAGACCCTCCCGATCCCGAGCGGAAAGTGCTCGATGCTGATCGACAAGCTCTGATTGATAATCTCAGAAAGTAATACGTCCTCTGAATGAACGCATCAGCGTGGTGCGGTCTGCATACTCCAGGTCTCCTCCTATCGGCAGACCGGATGCAAGCCTTGAAAGCGCAAGACCCTCGCGGTCCTTGAGGATGTGCCTGATGTAGAGGGCAGTGGTGTCGCCTTCCTCAGTGGGGTTGGTGGCTATGATGATTTCCCTGAACTCACCGGAGTTGATCCTCTCCAGAAGCTTTCCGAAAGACAGGTTCTCCGGGCCTACCCCGTTGAGCGGATTTATTGCGCCTCCGAGTACATGGAAAAGGCCGTTGTAGGCTCCGCTTGCCTGGATGGTGATCACATCCTGCGGCTGCTCCACTATGCACAGCTGGGTCCTGTCACGGCCCGGGTCCGTGCAGACCGGGCAGACATCCGTCTCTGAGTATGAGCCGCAGATTGAGCAGGGGCGGATCCTGTCCTTTATCTCCGCAATGCTCTTTGCCAGGACATCGTTGTAGTCCCTGGGCATGTTGATCAGCGAGAACGCGATTCTTGAAGCGCTCTTGGGGCCTACGCCGGGGAGTCTTGAAAGGAGTTTGGAAAGATTCTCGAGTGCCGTCATAGTCCGATACCGTACTGGGCCATCGTCTGGCCTGCTTCTTCCTGGATCCTGTCCTTGACGTTCTTGAGGGCTGTGTTCACCGCAGACGTGACCATGACTTCAAGAAGCTGGGCGTTCTCCTGCTTTGCGAACTCGGGATCTATCTTGATGCTCTCGATCTCCATGTTTCCGTTTGCCACTGCCTCTACCATGTTTCCTCCGGCATAACCGGTGCAGCGGATGTTGGCAACCTTTGCCTTCATGGCCTCGGCCTGGCTCTTTATCTCGTTCATGTTCTTCAGTAGTTCAAACGGGTTCATCAGTTTTCCTCCCTCCCGTCAAAGCAGAGTATAAGGTCATTGATCAGGTTCTTCTGTTCGTCGTTCATGCCGGCAGATGCAGGCTGGGATGCTGCCGGTTCGGGTTCGTTTTCCGGCTCTTTCTGTTCCTGCTGCGGGGCAGGGGTTTCCTGCACGGCCGGCTGCTCCGGTTCCGCCTTCGGCTCTGCCGGTTCTTCGGATACGGCATTGTTGGGATTGTCTGAGAATGTAAGGATTACGTTGATGTCGGATCCAGCCTTCTTCTGGATTGTCTCCCTTATGCTCATGATGTTCCGGTATGCAGTCTGATAGTAGAATTTCTTGTCAAATGTAAGAACCAGACCATCGTCAGTCATCTCGGCCTTCACTGTGCCCGAAGGCAGGACGTCCTTCAGGGATGCTGCGTCAAAGGCGGCCGGGGTCGGCTCAGGAACAGGTTCCGCAGCAGGTGCGGGCTCCGGCTCAGGCTGTGGTTCCGGTTCTGCTGCAGGCTCCGGAGCGGCCGGTTCCGGCGTGACCGGTGTGGGTTCAACTGGTGCGGCAGGTGCGGCAGGTGCCGCTGGAGCTTCCGGCTGTACCGTCTTCATGTCCGCCAGCGCAGGATTCTGCGGGCTTATTGTTCCGTTGATCAGGTCGTTCTTCAGGCGTGCAAGCTGTTCTATCACGCTTGCCGTGGATGCCACGTATCTGAGCCTGGACAGCTTCGATATTGCAAGTTCGAGCTCGAATCTCGGGTTCAGCGAGTAGCGTATGTCCCTGTAGAGATTCAGGAACATGTCCAGTGCCGCCTCAAGCTGCTCTTCGTTGAACGCATCCCTTATGGAAGCCGGGAAGCTGGAGACCTGTTCTCCAAGGACGTTGCCGCTTTTTACTCCCTTGCGGATCAGCAGCAGAGACCTGAAGTATTCGGTGAAGTCCTTTATTATCTGCTCTATGCTGACGCCTTTTGCAAGCAGGCCGTGGATCTTGTCCAGGGAGGAACCCTGGTTTCTTGCCAGTACATCCTCCATGATGGAATTGATGCGGTCCACGCCCACAAGGCCCAGCTTCTCGCGGATGCCCTCGATTGTGATCTTTCCGTTTGAGAATGCGACCACCTGGTCGAACAGCGTGTATGCATCGCGCATGGATCCTGTGGCTTCCCTGGCTATCCAGAACAGGGCCTCGTCTTCGGCCTCTATATCCATCTCCGAGGCAGCCTGCGCAAGAAGTCCCTTTATTGTCTCAAGCGGAATGAGCTGGAAGTTGAACTGCTGGCAGCGGCTTCTGATGGTGGCCGGAACCTTCTGCGTCTCCGTTGTGGCGAATATGAACACCACGTACTCGGGCGGTTCCTCAATGGTCTTGAGCAGGGCGTTGAATGCGCTCTGGCTGAGCATGTGGACTTCGTCGATGATGTAGATCTTGTAGCGTGATGATGTGGGAGGGAACATGACCTCTTCCTTGATGACCCTGACGTCGTTCACGCCTGTGTTGCTGGCTCCGTCGATTTCGATGACATCCAGGCTGCTGCCCTTTGCTATTCCGCGGCAGTTGTCGCACTGGTCGCATGGCTCGGGAGTGGGGCCGTTCACGCAGTTCAGCGCCTTGGCCAGAAGTCGTGCACTTGTAGTCTTTCCCACGCCCCTGGGGCCGCTGAAAAGATAGGCATGCGCAATTCTGCCCTGTTCGATGGCGTTTCTGAGTGTCGAGACGACGAATTCCTGACCGACAAGATCCTCGAATCTCTGCGGTCTCTTGCGTGTAGCGGTTACTTCGTAAGCCATGCTTCAATGATAACAGATAATCGCGCTCAAGACCATATCGCACGCATATGGAATTTGATTGACCGCACATGAAAGCAATGCGATAATTAACTCTACCGCACGCGCGGAAATGTTTGTTTAAACTGACCCCTACGGGTCAAGAGGAGGAAAAATGAAGAAACTTACAGTAGTGCTGCTCGTTCTGTTGGTGGCAATGGCTGGTGTTTTCGCTCAGTCCGCAACCGAGACCGCAAAAGAGACAAAGGTCGAGGGTTTTGATTCGGAACTCATCAAGGCCGCCCAGGCAGAAGGCGAGCTGGTTGTCTACGGTTCATGTGAGGAAGACTATCTTTCAGCAGTCTGCGAGAACTTCCAGAAGACATTCGGAATCAAGACTACATATCAGCGCCTTTCGACAGGTGAGGTCCAGGCCAAGATAGAGGAAGAGAAGGGCAACCCGTCTGCAGACGTCTTCTTCGGCGGCACGACAGACCCGTACAACATGCTTGCTTCCGAGGGCCTGCTCGAGAGATATGATGCAAAGAACGCATCACACATCACAAAGAGCGTCTACAAGCACAAGGACAACCTCTGGTACGGTATCTACACCGGTATCCTCGGTTTCATGTACAACGCTGATTCTCTCAAGAGACTCGGTCTCGAAGCTCCCAAGGATTTCAAGGATCTGCTCAAGCCTGAGTACAAGGGTCTGATCTGGCTCTCCAACTACAACACAGCCGGAACAGCAAAGCTCGTCATCAACACCGTCATCCAGA
>JAJBWA010000009.1:0-4370 GCA_031935845.1 bacterium
ACTGCGCGACAACAGGACAAGGGGAACTAGCGCCGAGGAGACTCTGCTCATGTGGCCCAGTGTATCCCGCGGCGAGCGAATCCACATATTCCCGCACCAGAACAATGCCGACGTGATGTTCAACAGTGCGCTGGACTATGAACTCGGGGTTCTGTCTCCGTTCGTCACTCCGCTCCTGCATGGCGTCAGTCCCGATTCCGGTGCGGCATACACACATGCGCTGAGGTTGCTGGCGTTCCTGGAGAATATAATGGCCATTCCTTCATCGTTCGTGCCCAGCGATTCCATACTCAGGGAGTTCATCGGCGACAGCGATTATGAAGATTGACGTGAGCGGTCAATATCTATAAATTTTACTCATGACGTATGAGATTCTTGAATCATGTACGGGCTGCGGGATGTGTCTTTCCATATGCCCGGTAAAGGCTGTTTCCGGTGGTCCCGGACGGCTGCATGTGATCAACAGTGACCTTTGCATAGGCTGCGGAGCCTGTGCGCGCGTCTGCGAGGTCTCGTGCGTCATTGACGAAACAGGCAACAGGCCGTCTCACGAAAGCAAGAAGTACTGGCCTGTTCCTCACTTTGACAAGAACAGATGCAGACATTGCGGGAAATGCTATGAGATGTGTCCCGCCGGCATAATCACAAGACCTGACAAGGACAACGTTCCGTCACTTACAAACGTCAAGCTCTGCGCATCATGCAGGTGGTGCGGCAAGGTATGTGTCTACGATGCGATCTCGTTCGCACCTGCCGGAGAATCAAGATGAACACAGCAGTTCTCAAGGACAGGCTGGACAGACTGGATGAAATGTTCAGTGCCGGATCCATGGCCGAACACAGAAAGGCCCGTGCATTGGTCCTGGATCTGAGTGACGAGACTTCATTCGACTGGGAAGTGCCTGAAAAGTACACGGACTGCTATATCTCCGGTCCGGCTCTCGGAGCAAGGCTCTGGGCGGAGTTCGCGGGAGCTGATGTGGAGGAGAGCTCCACATATGAATCCAACAATCCAGTTGTGGTGACATCCTCGTACCTTACGAACTCTGGTGTTCCGGGGTGTGAGAGCGTGTGCTTTACGTTCAGGTCTCCCGTTACGGGAAGCCTGTGCTTCAATGTGGTGTCCAACACTGTGGGAATGCGTCTGGGTGCACTAGGCTATGAGGCCATGATAATCATCGGCAGGCTCAGAAGGCCTGCTGTGGTGGATGTCCGCAAGAGCGGTGTACTGTACAAGAGCTCGGAAGGCTTCATCGGCTTCAATGTCAGTCAGGTCGAAGATCTTGTGGGCGTGGGTCCGATGACCACAGCCTTGTCCATAGGACCCGCAGGGGAACAGAAGGTTCCGTATGCTGCGGTAATCTGCGAAGGTGCTTCCACCGGCCGTGGAGGTCTGGGTTGCGTATTCGGCTACAAGAACATCAAGAGTCTGTGCATAACCGGGTTCGATACCGGAATCCGCAGATCGGGTGACGAGGCTGCGGCAGAAAAGGCGGTCTCGGATTACCGTTCCCTTCTTTCCGGAAGCCCGTACTGCAAGGCAATGCAGAGAGGCGGATCGGCCTTGCTGGTCAAGTACAGCAGCAGGGACGGGTGGGCTCCTGTGTTCAACTTTGCGAGAAGAACCGATCCCAGGCTCTTCCATCTGGGCGGAGAAGAAATCAACAGACGCTACGGTGATGAGCACGGCGGATGCATGGCCTGTCCAGTCATGTGCAGGCACAGGACTCATGACGGCATAGTCATTCCGGGATATGAGGCAATCCTCATGCTGGGAGCCAACATCGCCTGCTTCGACATGGACAAGATAATCGAGCGTTATGCCCAGTGTCTGGATGTCGGACTTGATCCTGTGTCCACGGGAAACGTCCTGGGGTGGGCCATATCGGCCTGGTCCAGCGGGCAGATGAATCTGTTTGAGCCGGACTTCTCGTTCAAGGACAACTCCAAGGTTCTTCCGCTGATCGAGATGATTGCAAAGAGGGTAGGGCCCGGAGAGCCTCTGAGCTTCGGAACATACGCACTCGGAAAGGCCTGCGGGGACGAGAGCTTTGCCTATACCATCAGAGGCCTGGAATGTGGCCCGTATGACTACCGGGGTGCATATGCCCAGTCCCTGTCGGACAGCATGGGATTCTGGTTCCCGAACTACTTCGAGATCCACAGCAGGGTCTGCACTGCAAGACATGAGGAATGGGCCGTCCTCAACGAGCGCCTGGTCATGGGACTGGAGAGCTACGGACTGTCACCGTCGGTCATCGTTCCCTCCATAATCGAGGCCAGCAGGAAGCTCAGGAAACGGATAAAAATCATACCGAACTCGGAAATAAAGAACGTTAAACTTGATATTCCATGCAAATTGATCACTGCCGTTACGGGTGTAGAGACCTTGAGTGACGATATCCTTGGACTCGGAGACAGATGCTGGAGACTGATTTACGAAATCAACAGGGCACTGGGATTCAACATGCTGGAAGATGTGGAGAGCCGACTGCCGGAGCACTTCTACATAGACCCCGACAGCAACCACGAAAAACCCTCAATCGTTCCGTTCAGAGCCCTTATCGACAGGTATTGTTTCCTCAGAAAGCAGATCATCGCCGGACAGGGTTCTGATCTCGGCTGAAACGGTTCCGTCTTTTCTGAATTTTATCAGCGCATAGGAGGCCCTGCTGCCTCCTCTCGGTCTTGCGGCCGAACCGGGGTTGAGAAATACAATTCCTTTGCCATCAACGAATTCCGTATGAAGATCCGGTACATGTGTATGCCCGGTTACGACTATGTCGAAGTCCGAATCCTCAAGTCCTGCGGAAGACGGTTCATAGTACAGATGACCGTGTGAGACGAAGAACCTCAGACCTCCCAGTGTGAATGTCCTGTATGGAGGAAGATCGATTCCTACATCTGTCCAAGACCAGCGGTTGTCACAGTTGCCCTGTACCGGCAGAAACACGAAACTCCTGCACTGTACGCTGCGCGCGATGAAGTAATTCTCGATATCCAGGTCTCCCGCATAGATGAAGGCCAGACACCCTTCTGCGGACGCCATGGCGGCCAGGGTCTCGAATGCCTGGTCACTTGAATGGGCATCGCTTGCGACAAGTATGTATTTTTCGTCGTTTATTTCTATCATGGTATGATTTTATCGTAGCATATACCCATATGCGCGGAAACCTTGTCAGGTGTTAAGCATATGTGCTTTGAGCATGACAAAAAGTGTGTTTTTTTTCACATTCTTTTTTCAAGTGTTGTTGTAAACTTATTTTCCTACATAGTATGATAATGATAGTCAACCTGTATAGGTATTAATATATAAAGGTCTTTCCCGGAAATGTTCCCGGGAATATGGAGGTTATATCATGGCAGACAAGGTCTTTACCTGTTCTGATGGTCACAAGCTTGCGTATAACCTCTGGTTGCCTTCTCCAAATATAGAAATCAAAGCATTCCTCCAGATTCTCCATGGCATGGCCGAACACAGCGACCGCTATGCGAAATTTGCGGAATATCTGAATAAAAAGGGGTATGCGGTATTCGCCGCCGACCACAGAGGACACGGAGCTACAGCATCAGAGGATGAGATCGGATGGTTCGCCGAGAGCGACGGCTGGAACAGAATAGCCGCCGATGCTTTCGAACTCGCCAACTATATCACCACACAGTACGACGTAAACACTACGTTCCTGCTCGGTCACAGCATGGGAAGTTTCCTTGCCAGGACCGTCATGGTAAAGAATCCGGATTTCTATACCGGAGTCATCATCATGGGTACGGGTTGCGGAAAGGGCATTATCGGTAAGATCGGCAAGCTGCTCTGCAGGTCGCAGGTACGCAAGAACGGTACCAAGTCTCCTGGCATTACCATGAACAAGCTCTCTTTCGGCGCATACAACAAGCCGTTCGAGCCCACAGCCACTGATTTCGACTGGCTTTCACGTGATGCCAAGGAGGTCGAGAAGTATGTGAAGGATGACAAGTGCGGATTCCTCTGCACCAACGGCTTCTTCTATGACCTTCTCAACGGAATCGAGTTCGCCAACAGCCGCGCCAATGCCCGCAAGCTACCCAAGGATCTTCCGCTCCTCATCATCAGCGGAGAGATGGATCCCGTGGGGGATTTCGGGAAGGGTGTCAGGAAGGTCTATGACCTCTACACACGTGCCGGAGTCGTGGACGTTACATTGAAGCTGATTCCGGGTGCAAGGCACGAGATCCTCAACGAGACAAACAAAAAGGAAGTCTATGACATCCTGGCCAAGTGGCTGGATGCTCATATCTGATTGACAGATGGGTTCTAGAAAAGGCATCAGGAAAGTCCTCTCAGGTACTGCGACATATGTGCGCAGCTTCGTCGAGCAGTTCAACGAAGA
>JAJBWA010000010.1:0-5888 GCA_031935845.1 bacterium
AGTCCGCCGCTGTTGACCTTGTTGCGGTCCCAGCGCCTGTAGTAGTCGGCGCCGTGCTCGGTGTTCAGGAGCCACTCGAAGTGAACCGATGTGGGGGCTCCGATTGCACCGTCGCGGATGAGCTCTCTCACCTTGGTGTGGTAGGGAGCGTATCTGTAGTTGAACGTGACCCTTACGTGCTTTCCGGTCTTCTTCTGGGTATCTATGATTCTCTGGGCCTTACGCTCGTCGATTGTAAGCGGCTTCTCGGTGATGACATCACAGCCGGCCTCCATGGCACGGCAGATGTAGTCGTCGTGCGTGCGGTCAACGGATGTGACTATGACGATGTCGGGTTTGGTCTCGGCTATCATCTTCTCGAACTCATGTGGCAGGTATGTCGGAACCTTCTTTGCTCCGAGTTCCTCCAGCCTCGAGTTTGCGTAGTTCATCCTTGTCTGGCTCTGGTCGCAGAATCCGACCATGCAGGCGATATCCGAATACTTGGAGGCGACTGCCTCGTAGTACATGCGGGCTCTTCCGCCCGTTCCGACCTGTGCGTATCTCTTAAGCGCCATGTGGACCTCCGTGAGAGGTCGGTTCCCACCCCGGTCCGACCTCATTAATACTCTACAGAGAAACGGTTTTTTTTATAAGTGCCGTTTCAATCGACAATTTGGACTATTACGTTATCGGAGCCGGATTGAACACTATGACATCGTTGTAGATGCCGTACCGTTCGGCACATGTGGACTTTCCGCTCACCACGTCAAGGATGTCGTCGTACAGCTGTCTGCCCATCTGGGCTATGGTCTTTTCTCCCGTGACCACGTCACCGGCATCCAGATCGAACAGATCGGGCCACTGCTCCTTCATGGAGTGCTGGGTGCAGATCTTGAAGACGGGAATCTCGTGAAGTCCGTAGGGAGTTCCGCGTCCGGTGCTGAACAGCTGCATGACTATGCCGGATGCAAGCTGGCTGGGTCCGCATACAATGTCCGAAGCCGGGGTTGCGGCAAAGATGACTCCGCTGCATGTTGGGAATTCGCCGGGGCCTATGACATCTGCTATGGGCGAGTGTCCGCTCTTGGCTATGGAGCCCATGGCCTTCTCCACTATGTTGCTCAGACCGCCCTTCTTGTTGCCCGGGCTGGGATTGGCGCTTCTGTCCACGTGGCTCTTCTCAAGATAGTCGTCATACCATGAGATTTCCTTCTTGAGCTTTTCCACGGTCTTCCTGTCCTTGCAGCGCTCTGCAAGGATGTGGACTCCGTCCCTTACCTCGGTGACCTCCGAGAACAGAACGGTAGCACCGCCTGCGGCCAGAAGGTCAAAGGCATAGCCGATGGTGGGGTTTGCGGAGATGCCGCTGAAGGCATCCGATCCTCCGCACTGGGCACCGATCCTGAGCTTCTCAAGAGGAAGCTCCGTGCGCTTTCTCCTGTTCAGGATCTCCAGCTTCCTTACGGCCATGTCGCAGATTTCCCTGATCATGTCGCCGTAACCGCGGCACTCCTGCAGGATTATCACATTATCAGGATTGTTCTCCTCCGGAGTCAGGATCATGTCCATGGTCAACTTCTCGCAGCCAAGGCCCACGGCCATGATCTGTCCGCCGAAGTTGGGATGGTGCGCAAGATTGCGTACGCTTCTGATGGGGATTTCTGCGTTGTCTGCCTTGATGGCGACTCCGCAGCCGTAAGGATGCACCACGGCCACTACGTCATCTACGTTGGGGAAACCCGGAAGAATTTCCTTCCGGATCTTGTCCACGGCATTGCGTACGACTCCGGCCACACACTGGACGCTTGTGATTATACCCAGGATGTTCCTGCTGCCTGCAGGAAGACCGGGACCGTTGTCGAATCCCATCCACGTCTTTCTTTCGGGGAGGTCGGTCGGGACCCTGCCTCTGGAGCCTTCCGTAAGGTCAGCCACGGCCGGAGACGAGGGAAGCTCGAGGTTGAATTCATTGATCCAGCCGCCGGCTTCGATGTCCTCCTTCATGTAACCGAGTACTGCTCCGTACCTTATGACTTCCTCGCCCTTCCTTATGGGCTTCAGGGCGATCTTGTGTCCCTGCGGGATGTCGCACAGAGCCTTGATTGAGGTTCCTTCGAGAATCTCACCCTTTGACGCGGGGGCAACCACCACCGCCACATTGTCCAAGTCCGAAATCCTGACCGCTCTCATATTCCTTCCCGTTATTTCTCGATTGTGACACCACTTACCTTTTCATAGAACTTGGCAAGAGCGCTGTGGTCATCCTTGCCGCAGCCGTCGGCCTTGAGTGCCTGCATCATCTCCATGACCTGGCCGGTGAGCGGGACGTAGCCGTTTATGGCATGGGCCGCGTTCAGGGCATTGGTCAGGTCCTTGATGTGGAGCTCAATCCTGAAGCCGGGCTTGAAGTTCCTGGAAAGGACCATGGGTGCCTTGGCATCCAGTACCGTTGAGCCGGCAAGACCGCCCCTGATGGCCTGATAGATCAATGAGGGATCGGAGCCCATCTTCTTGGCGAATGCCAGTGCCTCGCTCATGGCCGCGATGTTGCATGCAACCACGATCTGGTTGGCAAGCTTTGCAACGTTGCCTGCTCCCAGGTCACCGCAGCGGACAACGGAAGCTGCCATGGTGCTCAGAAGAGGTCTGTACTTCTCGATCAGCTCTTCCTTTCCGCCTGCCATGACGGACAGTGTTCCGTCGATTGCCTTGGGCTCTCCGCCGGAGACGGGAGCGTCGATCATCTCGATGCCCTTCTCTGCAAGCGCAGCGCCGATGCTTCTGGTTTCGACAGGATCAATGGAGCTCATGTCGATGACTACCAGGCCCTTCTTTGCGCCCTCGATGATTCCGCCCTTTCCGAGAGCCACTTCCCTGACCTGCGGGCTGTTGGGGACCATCGTGATCACGACCTCGCTGTCTGCGGCAACGGCTGCTGCAGTGGGTCTGCCCTTTGCACCCAGAGCCTCGAGCTCTGCAGTGACATCGGCATGTCTTGAGTTGAAGAAGACCTCGTGTCCGGCCTTGATGATGTTCTTGCACATGGGCTTGCCCATGATTCCCAAACCTATGAATCCGACTTTCATGTCATTACCTCTCTTTATTCTCGATTAAAGAAGGCCGGCGTTTACCAGCTGCCTTCTGAGTCCTTCAAGCTGCTCCGGTGTGGAGTTCTTGGTTGGAAGATACGGAGCTCCGAGCTCGCGGCCAAGGAGATTGGCGTAGTCCTTGGTGGCAACCGGGAAGCTCGACTTATCCATCTGGAGCCTTATGGGGTTCAGCTTGAACTGATCCTCAAGGGCACCCTTCATGTCTCCGGAAACGAACCTGTCGTAGATGGAACACACCATCCTGGGCACGAAGTTCGCCATGCAGCATACGGCTCCCACGGCTCCGACGCAAAGACCCGCGTAGATCAGCGTGTCCTTTCCGCACATGACCTTGAAGTCCACATCGGCATTGCGTCTGATGTACTCCTCCGTCTGGGTTATGTCGCCGCTGGAATCCTTCATTCCCACAAGATTCTCCTTCTCATGGGCAAGCTTCTCCACAACCGTCTGTGGAATTCCGTAGCCTGTGCGGCCGGGATTGTTGTACAGGAGCATCGGCACGCCCTCGACGCTGTCGGCTATCGTGGCGAAATGTGTGTACAGCTCATCCTCCGACGGCTTGAGGAACATGGGCTGGAGGACCGATACGGCCTTGGCGCCGTGCTCGACTCCCATCCGGGCCAGCCTGACGCATTTGGAGGTGCGGATTGCACCTATTCCCATGAAAACGGGAACCCTTCCGGCAACCTGGTCCATCATTACGTCCAGAATGGCCTTCATCTCATCCTCTTCCTGCATGTAGAACTCGCCGTTGGAGCCGAACGCAAGGATTGCGCTCACGCCGCCGTCGATTACGAAATCCACATGCCTGCGGAGCCTCTTTTCGTCGAACCGCTCATCATCCCCGAGCGGGATTGCGATGGGCGGGATTATTCCCCTGATGAATGATGTATCGATGTTCCTTCCCATATCAGCCTCAGTATTTCTCCTCAAGTACCATGGGATCCGTGTTGACCTTCACGTTCTCGAATGTGGCATCCGCGTTGATGACCCTGATTCCCCTGAAGTCCGACTCGGGGATTCCCCTGCACATCTCGGCCTCAAGTCCCGGTTCAATCTCCTTCTTGACATCGAACGTGCTGTCCCTGACCAGGATCTCCTGCAGGTGCATCTCAGGAAGGCCTGCAAGGAATGCCGCGGCGCTCCTGCAGTTTTCGGCCTTGACCCTCTGTATCAGGACCTTCTTAATCATCGGAGTATCCTCCGAGACGGGCTGTTCCTTCAGAGAGTACAGTGCCGGATCGTCGGAACCGCACCTGTAGAACATGTTGATGGAAATCGGGCAGATTACGTCATCCATATAGATGTCACTTGCGACTATATTGGTGATATGGCCGCCGCGTCCGCGTCTGGTCTTGATCCTGATTCCCCTGTCCGTGCCCAGGAAGCGGCAGTTGCGGACATACGCCCCCTTGACGCCGCTTGCCGTCTCGCTTCCGATGACGAATCCGCCGTGTGCGTTTCGTACCGTGCAGTCCTCCACAAGAATGTTCTCGGAGCGCTGGAAGCCCATCATCTCCTTTCCGCTTCCGCACTTGACTGCGATTCCGTCATCTCCGACGTTCACATCGCATCCGCGGACGCTGACGTTCACGCAGGACTCGATGTCGATTCCGTCGGTGTTGGGGGAATCGTAGGGGTTGCGTATGATCATGTTCTGTAGAACCAGATTGGTTACGTCGGTGGGATGGCATGTCCAGAACGGGCTGCGCGTGAGTGTGACTCCGTCAATCCTGATGTTCCTGGAATTCAGAATCTGAAGCAGGGCCGGTCTGAGGAACTGGCACGGTCTTCCGCCGCCTCCCTCAGGCTCGTTCATGTAGTTGGGATTCAGTGCGGCAAGGCGCTTCTCGCAGTCAAGGACCTGCTTTGCAGGACGGCCGCCGTTCTTCCAGGGCAGGATATGTTCCCACCATTTCTCTCCGTGTCCGTCAAGGACACCGGGGCCTTCCACAACGACATCCTCGGCTCCGGATATGAAGAAACACGGCTGCATGGCCCAGCAGTAGACGCCTTCCCATCTTGTCCAGACCGGTGGATAGCTGTCGAAATCATCGGTGAAGTCAAGCACCGCACCTTCTTCGAATATCAGATGGGTGTGTGACGGAACGGTAACGGGTCCTGTCTTATACTGCCCCTTCGGAATGACGACTGCGGCTTTTCCCGCCTGCTGCTCCAGCACTTTGCTGATGTCATCACCCTTCTTGAGTACATATCTGGCCTGATTCAGCTGAGCAGGGAACTCAAGCTCCAGTGCGGCCGCGATGAACGGAGACACTCCGTGGAGGTTGTCGGTGACCCTATCCTCTCCTTCCGTGTAGTACTTGAAATCCGCCGGCCTGTAGACGGTGCCTTCCGGAGCGACGCCCAGACCTGCGCTCTTACAGGTGTTGTGCAGATACAGCTGGCCGTAGTCTCCCATGGTGACATCTCTTTCGACCATGCCCTTGAACGCCTTCCTGGCGGCCTCGAGATATGTGCCGTCAAGGAAACCGAGCCTGTTCATCTTTGCAAAGAAATAGATAAACATGGATGTCGCCGAGGTCTCGAGGTAGTTCGCACCCACACCTGCTTTGTCCATCACCTGCCACCACATGCCGCTTTCCTTGTCCTGGAACTTCAGAACCACAGGTGCAAGCTTCAGAGCTAAGGCGGAGAACCTTGATCTGATATCTTTGTTTTCAGGGACATCCGGAATGATCTCCAGAAGGTCGGCACTGGCCATGACATACCAGCCCAGGGCACGGGCCCAGACGTCCTCAGATCTTCCGCCGGGCCCGCACCACGGCATCTCGA
>JAJBWA010000011.1:0-2600 GCA_031935845.1 bacterium
AAGGCATCTGCATCTGCTCGATCACTACATTCGGATCCCCGGCCGATTGGGACAACCTGAAGCCGGAAGACTATGCTTTATTTAAAACAAAGTGCGCAGAGAAGCTGATAGCTCAGCTGAAGGAGCGCACCGGGATTGATTTAGCCGGACATGTGGAGGAGATTGCAATCGCAACTCCCTGGACCTTCGCCCGCTACCTTGGAACCCCGGAAGGCTGCGTCTACGGGCATGAAACTGCCGACTGGGACGACATTATTTCTAGGACTCTGCAGATCGGAAAGGACTACCCTGTGAAAGGCCTCAAACCCATAGGCGCCGGCGGACCCAGAGGCGACGGCTATTCGTCGGCATATCAGTGCGGCGAGATGATGGCAGCCATGGTTCTGAGAGAACTTGATGAAATGGAGGCCGGAGCATGAAGGAAGGAAGACTCAGCAGACTGAAGGTAAAGATCAGCAACTTCAAGCTCAAGGACATGCTCGATTTCAAGAATCTCCCGCGCAGAAGGGATAAGGCCATCGATTCCGCTGAGGACAAGGTCATTCAGACTGATTTCCCGATCAACAGCAATGCCAGAGCGCTTCATCCGGCAGTGCAGAGAATGGTGGTCTCGAGGATAATCGAGCGCGGAGCCTCGGATGCCAGAACCCTTATTCTGACAACAGAAGACGGAAAACCCGCCGCATGGTTCCGTGCCGGCCAGTATGTCTCGGTAAGTTTAAAGATCGGTGACAGCCGCGTGACCAGACCTTATTCCATCTCGTCCTCTCCCAAACTGACGAAGGACGGGAGAATCCACATTACCGTGAAGGGGAGCAAAAACGGTTTCGTTGCCGACTACATCCTCAAAGACCTGAAGGAAGGGGATAGTGTGCTGGTTTCCGGCCCGGAAGGACGCTTCTATCATGATCCTTTGCGCGACAGCCTCAATGTTGTTGCCGTAGCCGGCGGAAGCGGGATAACTCCCTTCCTTTCGATGGCCTATGCAATCAGGGACGGGCTGGAGAACTTCAACCTGACAATCCTCTACGGCTCCAGAACAGAGGAGTCGATTCTTTTCAGGAACGAACTGGAATCGATTACCGAGGAAACGGACAAAGTACAGGTGGTTCATGTGCTTTCGGATGAGCAGAAGCCCGATTTCGAACACGGTTTCATCACTGCTGACCTCATCCGCAAGTATGCTCCTGAAGACTATTCTCTTTTCATCTGCGGCCCCCAGGCGCTCTACAGCTTCATGGAGAGCGTGGTTTCAGAACTTAATCTCCCCGTCAGGCGTGTCAGACGCGAGATTATCGGTGTGTCAGGCAATATGGTGGCAGGCCCGTGCGAAGAGGAAGTCTTCCATACCATAACGGTTCATCAGGGACCTTACAGGTTCGAGATCAAGGCATCTTCAAAGGAAACTGTGCTTGTTGCTATGGAGCGTGCCGGTATAACAGCCCCTGCCAGATGCAGAAGCGGCGAGTGCGGATGGTGCCGCAGCAAGCTCCTTTCAGGCTCCGTGTTCATCCCTTCCGAGAACGATTTCCGCCGCCGCAAGGACAAGGACACCGACCACATCCACCCCTGCGTTACATTCCCATGTTCAAATCTTGAAATCGAGGTCCCCCGCGGCGATTCAGAAGTCTGAGCTTTCCATATCCATAACAGTTATGCAGCCATCGGTTTTATAAAGAATTAATGATTATGTGTCACTATTCCCACTCCACCGTTGCAGGGATGACACGAACTCCTGTGTCTCATTCGAGAACTGCAGGCTGGACAGGCATATCAATTCACAGCTCTGGACCACGATGTGGGACAAGAAGGGTCACAACCATCTGCCTTCAGAAAACCGTTTCTTTATTGATGAGGCAACCGTCAGTTCTGTGCAGGATCCGCCATCAGCCTGAGCATATCGTCGCGCTTTGAATCAAGATACTCGCTCCACTCGGTACTGTTGATGAAGGGATTCTCCTTGCAGCCGTTTCTGATCATCTCGGCTTTCTCAAGCGTCCTGTTGTTCACGCAGTGGTTGCCCAGAAAGAGCTCGACCTTCTGGTCCCGTACCTTTGCAAGGGAATTGAGGTAGATCCTGCGTGTCTCGAAAGTGGTGTCGCCGATGTCCAGCAGGAAGTCCTTCTGCATGGTGTTGAATCCGAATCCGCCGAAGTAGCCGGCTCTGAGGGTCTGCTTTCCGTCCGTGACGTCGAAGAAAGCGGAGATTACACCGTCGGTGTGTCCGGGAACCAGATAGAACTGCATTTCCGTGTTTCCAAAACGGATCTTTTCACCATCCTTGATTTCGTGATCGATCTCGAAGACATTCTCGTCGCGGACTCCAGCATCCTGGATGATGGAAAGCTCCGGCTTTTCCCTGAAGTTTCTGGCATCGGGCTCGCCCAGATAGAGCTTGGTGCCGAACATCCTTCTGAAAAAGAGTGCGCCGCCGATGTGGTCAAGATGTCCGTGCGACATGACCATCCATTTCACATCTGCGGGATTGAATCCGGCTTCCCATATTGCATTGACGAGCATGGCCGTGGCTCCGATATTGCCTCCATCCAGAAGCAGAAGACCGTCACCGGTGTCGATCAGGTGCACGCAGACCCAGCTGT
>JAJBWA010000012.1:0-28896 GCA_031935845.1 bacterium
GGACATGAAGAGGGAAAGCGGAAGGTGCGCCAACTACTTCAAGAGCCTGGGAATCAAGAAGGGTGACCGCGTCATGCTGATCTTCAAGAGGCATTATCAGTTCTGGTATGCCATGCTGGGTCTGAACAAGCTCGGGGCAATTGTGATTCCAGCCACAAATCAGCTTCTTGCGCATGACATCGAGTACCGTCTGAATGCTGCCGGGGTGAATACCATAATCTGCACTCCGGATGACGGAATCCCCGAGCATGTGGAGGAGGCGGCAAAGACAAGCCCCACGCTGAAGAACATGATCATAGTCAACCAGAAGCGCGACGGCTGGAGGTTCTTCGACGAGGAGTACAAGATGTTCTCCTCAAGCTTCCCGCGCACGGAGGACAGCCCCTGCGGCGATGACCTGCTGCTGATGTTCTTCACATCCGGAACATCCGGCTATCCCAAGATTGCAATGCACAACCACAAGTACCCGCTCGGGCACTTCCATACGGCAAAGTACTGGCACTGCGCGCAGTATGACGGCCTGCATTTCACCATCTCCGATACCGGTTGGGCAAAGGCCATGTGGGGAAAGCTTTACGGCCAGTGGCTTGCGGAAAGTGCAACGTTCGTCTATGACTTCGACCGCTTCAAGGCAGCAGACATCATGCCGATGTTTGCAAAGTACCAGATCACAAGCTTCTGCGCACCTCCCACAATGCTGCGCATGATGATCAAGGAAGACCTTTCCAAGTACGATTTCTCATCGGTCAAGTACATGACAACGGCCGGCGAGGCACTGAACCCGGAGGTCTACAGGCAGTTCGAGAAGCTTACGGGACTGCAGATCCATGAAGGTTTCGGACAAAGCGAAAGCACCATGATAATCGGAAACCTGGTGGGAGCAGGGCACAAGGTCGGCTCCATGGGCAAGCCGGCACCCATCTACAACGTGTCCCTTGTGGACAGCGAGGGCAGGCCGGTTCCCGCCGGTGAGACCGGAGAGATCGTAATTGATGTCAGGAACGGTGCTCCGTGCGGTCTGTTTACTGGCTACTACAATGATCCGGAGAAGACACGCGAGGTCTGGCACGACGGTTTCTACCACACCGGAGATACTGCATGGATCGACGAGGACGGTTTCTACTGGTATGTGGGACGAACGGACGACATCATCAAGAGTTCGGGCTACAGGATCGGACCTTTCGAGATAGAGAGCGTGATCATGGAGCTCCCGTATGTTCTTGAGTGCGGTGTCTCGGCTGCACCGGATCCGGTGCGCGGACAGATTGTCAAGGCAAGCATTGTGCTTACCAATGGAACCGAGCCCACCGACGAGCTCAAGCAGGAGATACAGAATTACGTCAAGGAGCACACGGCGCCTTACAAGTACCCGCGTCTTGTCGTATTCCGCGACGATCTTCCCAAGACCACCAGCGGAAAGATAATCAGAAGCAAGCTGTAATCAGGCCTCAGGCTTCCGCGTAGGTTGTCTCCACGTATTCAAGGCTCTTTGCAAGTGTCTCGGGCCTGAAGTTCTCAAGCGTCATGGGTACGCCGTCCACGCCGTACTTCTTGTAGATGCCGAAAACGGTCTTCCACGGGAACAGGCCTTCGCCTATGGCGATGTTGCCTTTCTTCATGGGACCTGTGGCATAGGGATAGTTTGCGTTTGAGTCCGTCCAGACATAATCCTTCAGATGCATGGCCCGGATGTAGGGTGCAAGCATTCCCACGGCCTCATCATACCAGCTGTAGAAGTCGTCGACTCCCTTGATTGGCATGATGTTCACGGCATCGAACAGGCAGCGCAGGTTGGGGGACTTGAAGGTCTCCATGACCTTGAACATGCGCTCCGGGGTGTCGATGGTGTTCTTGTCGGCCACGGCCTCAAGCGCCATCACCACATTGTTCTTCTCTGCTTTCTTCAGAAGGCGTTCCACTATTGTCAGGAAACGTGCCCAGTTGCGGTCGGTCCATGTCTCCTCACAGCGTACATTGCGCGGATCCAGGGATCCTGTCTCCGTTGCAACCATGGCAGCTCCCAGGCTGTCAGCTACGTCCAGTCCGTTCTCGAACTTCTGGAGCTCCTGCTCCAGCATTTCCGGATCCGGATGAACGGGGTTGACGTAGCAGCCCAGCACGGCCACCCTGACTCCGCTTGTGTTCAAGGCCTTGCGGGTGTCATAGGCCCACTTTGCGTTCATCGGCCTGGGGGCGTCGTCAAGTACCTTGTAAGGCGCGAAATGCAGGCATGCGTTCTTCCTGTAGGAAGCGGCCACCTGTCCGATCTGCTCAGCATCATCGAATTTTCTCCCGAAATCATGTGTTCTGAAACCTAAATCCAACATGCATTCAGAATATACTATTTGCAGGCATGGAGCAAATCATTTATAATGTCATAACCACATTTATGAGGAGATTCAGGATGGACATCAGATATTCGACAGGCAAGGAACCGTTCAAGAGAATGACTACCGAGGAACTCAGGCAGGAATTCCTGATTACGGACATCTTCAAGGCAGACGACGTCAGCGCAGTGTATTCGCACGTAGACAGGATCGTGACCATGGGCGCCATGCCCGTGAAGAAGAAGGTTGACCTGGAGAAGAACATCGATCCGTGGAAGAACTTCGGTGTGACGTATGTGCTTGAGAGACGTGAGCTGGGAACCATCAACATCGGCGGTCCCGGGAAGGTCTACGCCGACGGCACGGAATACAAGATGGCCCACTGGGACGGTCTGTATCTCCCCATGGGGACAAAGAAGGTCGAGTTCTCGTCCGATGATCCGGAGAATCCCGCAAAGTTCTACATTTGCACCACACCGGCACATACTCCCAAGCCGGCTACGCATGTGCCTTATGAAAAGGCCATCCACAAGCATCTGGGAGCACAGGCAACCAGCAACGAGAGGACAATCAACCAGTACCTGCATCCGGATGTCCTGGATACGTGCCAGCTCTCCATGGGCCTGACGCATCTGGAGGAAGGCTCAGTCTGGAACACCATGCCGATGCACACCCATGAAAGAAGGATGGAGGTCTATTTCTATTTCGACATTCCGAAGGATAACGTTGTCTTCCACTTCATGGGCGAGCCGGACCAGACAAGAACCATTGTCATGCACAACGACGAGGCAGTCATCAACCCGTCATGGTCAGTCCATGCCGGATGCGGCACAAGCAACTATACATTCATCTGGGCGATGTGCGGAGAGAACCGTGCATACGATGATCAGGACTGGATCAAGACAGAGGACATCAGGTGACGGTTAAGGAATTCTCCAGAAAGCTGTTCGGCGGAATCAGAAGAAAGATATTCTTCATGATAGTCGGAATCATGGGTCTCATGACTGTGGCTTTCATGGTCCTGTTGGGCAAGGTGAGGGAGACGTTCTCCATATTGCTGACAATCAATTCCTTCGCGTCCTCCATGCAGGTCTCGGAGAATACCGTGGATATGATGGTTGATGTCGTCGAGCACGATCTGACCAACACGGCCACTCTCGAAGCGTATGTGATCGACAATCTGCTTCAGGCGATGCAGGGCGATGTCATTCTGCTTGCGGACTATGCTTCGGAGTATCTGGCCGATCCGGAGGATTTCTCCGATGTCCAGCCGATTCCGGCCGACAAGGTAAGTCCGGGACAGCTGGCCACACAGATTCTTCTGTCAGACAATGTTTCGATCACGGATCCCATGGTCAGGAGGGATTTGTCCAACTTGAGAGGCATGGTAAAGTTCATGGAATCCTTGTACGGGACCAGTTGGGTGGATTCATGCATCATTGCTACTCCGAACGGCGTGACGATGATTACGGACCAGAAGCCTGAAACGAGGATGGCGGAAAAGGGTGTCATCAGATTCAACGCTGATACCAGACCCTGGTATAAACGTGCCGTCGACAGCGGATGGGTCGGTTTTACGGACGTGGAGAAAGACTACTTCTCGAACAACATCGGTATCGTATGTTCCGCACCTGTCTATAACACTGAGGGTGAAGTCATCGCCGTCGTGGCGGCAGATCTCTTTATGAGAACGCTTGATGAGGCTATGTCCGCACTGGATGACGAATCCGGATTCCTGTTTATCATAAGCCAGAACGGCCAGGTCATCTATTCCCCGAAGACGGAAGGCCTTCTTGAGGCCAAGGCCACACAGGAAGCGGTTGACCTCAGGACTCTCGGTAATGATTTCTCCGATTTCATAGAGGAAATCCTGGACGGAAAACAAGTTGTCCGCAAGCTGGAACTTGAAGGCAAGACCTATTACATGTCGGGCGCAAGGATGCCGACGCTCGGATGGGCATGTGTCACAGCTGCATACGAGTCCGTCATCGAGGAACCGAAGCAGGTACTCTCTGAAAACATCATGAATCTGTTGTTCAGTTCTGCTGAGAACCTCGAGTCCGCCCTCTTTGAGGTGGTGGGTCTCGGATTGTTCATCATAACCATCATATTCGTCATTGCATGCCTCATTGCACTCCTTGTTTCCGGACATATCTCCAGGCCTTTGATGAAGATGGCCAAGAACATACAGAATCAGGATGCCGGAAACCTTGATTTCGTGATCGATAAAGCATATCTCACGCATGATGAAATCGAAGTCCTTGCCCTTGCATTCAAGGATCTGTCCGACAGAACAAAGGATTACATCAATCAGATAACCAACATAACGGCTGAGAAGGAGCGTATAGGTGCGGAGCTCAACGTGGCCACTCAGATTCAGGCCGACATGCTCCCCAGCATCTTCCCGCCGTACCCGAATATCAAGGATTTCGACATCTATGCGACAATGCATCCCGCAAGGGAAGTCGGCGGAGATTTCTATGACTTCTTCATGACCGACGGCAACCACATCGCGCTTGTCATGGCGGACGTCTCCGGAAAGGGCGTTCCTGCCGCATTGTTCATGGTCATTGCCAAGACACTGATCAAGAACAGGGCGTTGCTCGGAGGAAGTCCCGCCGAGGTGCTGAAGGATGTCAACAACAGGCTCTGTGACGGGAACAAGACGCAGTTCTTCGTTACCGTCTGGTTTGCAATCATCGACCTCAGGACTGGAAAGGGTGTGGCCTGCAATGCCGGCCATGAGCATCCTGCGCTCAGAAGGGCGGATGGAAAATTTGAACTTGTAGTGTACAAGCACTCACCTGTGCTTGGAATGATGGAAGACATAGACTATGATGAACATGAGTTCACTATAAACCGTGGTGATACCCTGTTCGTATATACAGATGGTGTTCCCGAGGCAACCGATGCGTCCGAGAGGATGTTCGGAGATGAAAAGCTTATTGATGCATTGAATATCAATCCGTCAGGAACCCCGGAGGAACTTATAGGCAATGTCGCCGAGGAAATCAGGAAGTTCGTAAATGGAGTGGAACAGTTTGATGACATCACCATGCTGTGCTTCAGATACAACGACTTGCAACAAAAGGAGTTGAATGATATGGATGAACTGGAGATTGACGCGGATCTGAAGAATCTGGAGGAAGTTCTGGCATTCGTGGATTCTCGTCTGGAGGAGAGGGATTGCCCGATGCCGGTTCAGGTGTCCATTGACGTGGCTGTGGAAGAGCTGTTTGTGAATATCGCACATTATGCTTACCTCGAGACCCCCGAGGGCAAGGGCAAGGCCTGGATCAGGATTGGATTCAGGCAGGATCCCATGACGATGGTCCTTTCGCTGATCGACAAGGGCATTCCGTTTGATCCCGTTGCGAAACCGGATCCGGATGTTACCCTCAAGGCCGAGGACAGGAAGATCGGCGGACTTGGAATCTACATGGTCAAGAAGAGCATGGATTCGATGGTTTACGAGAGACGTGATGATATGAATATCCTCACGATTACGAAAAAGTTTTGAATTGTTTGAGTCTGCGGTGCTTGCTTAACAGGCTCATTAATAAGATAATAGGATTGTTCCAGGGAGGAAAAAATGGAATTCAAGAAGAATAAGGAAGGCGACAAGCTCACGTATACGGTATCAGGACGTCTTGATACGAATACTTCTCCGGCTCTCAACGATGATATCGCTGCTTCACTCGGAGACGTCAAGGAACTTGTTATGGACATCAAGGATCTCGAGTATATCTCATCGGCAGGTGTCCGTGTTCTTCTTTCAGCATACAAGGTCATGAAGAAGCAGGGAACCATGGTTCTCAAGAATGTCCCGGAGATTGTCCGCAACGTCCTGTCGGTCACCGGACTGCTTGATTTCTTCACAATCGAGTAATTCTATAATTATTACTTCGGATCAGACACAGAAGTCTTATGGCTTCTGTGTTTTTTTTGCACTGAGGACTGGTTACGACGTGAATGATGTGAACGACGAGAACAACGTGAGCGACGTGAACCACTGTGAACGAAATAGAACTGATATATTACTTGAAGTACTGCGGATAGGCCTTCTGATAGCCTGATGTCTCGATATCCATCTTGGAGATGTGGTTGCGTTCCAGCTGCATGACCAGGTCCATGGAATTGGCCTTCAGTGCATTGAGTATGGTCTCATGCTGGTCTATGGCATTGGAGAAGATGTCATCGAAAAGATAGCTGACCATCCTTATGCGGTGATAGTTTCCGCTGACGGCTATCATGGAGTCAAAGACCTCTTCATGGCCGCAGGCTTCGAACAGAAGGCGGTGCATGGCATTGTCCAGTTCCATGAACTTTATGGCGTCCCTGCCGGCAAAGGCCGTTTTCTGCTTTCCGATGATATTTTCCATTTGAGAAAGGAGTTGTAGACTGATTCCCTTGTCAAATGCCTTCTCTACGGCACCTAGTTCCAGGTAGAGCCTGCGGAATCTTTCATCGCGGACCTTGGACATGTCTATCAGTGCCACGGAGGTTCCGCTCTGCGGGCGGATCTCCACAAGGCCTTCGTTTTCCAGATGCTTGAGGGCATCGCGGATGGGCGAAATGCTCACGTTGTAAAGCGGCTTGAGGTTGGTGAAGCTAAGCGGTGTTCCCGGCTTCATGGTAAGGTTCAGGATCTTGTCCCTGAGATCTTTGTAAACTACATCGGTCAGCATGATTTGAGTATAAATCAAAAAAGATCAAAAATCCACTGATATTTTAGTTGCGCTCCAAAGATTTTAAGGCTATGATGACCT
This sequence comes from bacterium, assembly GCA_031935845.1. Taxonomy (GTDB): domain Bacteria; phylum Spirochaetota; class Spirochaetia; order Sphaerochaetales; family Sphaerochaetaceae; genus UBA9732. The sequence continues at coordinate 7,097 of JAJBWA010000012.1, forward strand.
TGAACCCATATGGAGGATTACAATATGTTCAAGACAGCTGACGGACGCAAGTTCGACATCTACAAGGATTCGGTACACGACAATCTGTTCATGGTTGCCGCAGAGGACAGGGACTATTTCGTCGCAGATCCGGCGCTTGGTTTCAAGGGAGAGGCCGTCAAGGCTGACGGAAAGGATTGGACACTGGCTCCGCTTACGCATGAGAATGCAGAGAAGATGCGCGCCCTTTATCCCTGGACGGCTCCGTCAAGAGTACTTGACAGGGACAAGACAATGGGAGTAGGTGACCGCCTCGGCATAGCCACCGACGGACATCTTCGCGTGTTCAAGAAGTACACTGAGATCACTCCCATCCTGTCACAGCAGTCCATCAGGGAGCTGAACCTCACCAACAGGACATTTGCCGATGTCATCGACAGTGCAAGCTTTGCGGTCTTCAGATGCGGATACACCACAGGCTGGGGCGCAGACGGCGACCACGTCAAGACGGCTTCCGAGGTTTCCTACGCACTGGACAGCGGATGCACCATGATCACGCTGGACTGCAGCGAGCAGATCGACAACACCATCGAGGGTCTTTCGAAGGCCGAGGTCCTTGCAAAGTACAAGCCGGTCAAGGAACTCGAGGACATCTATATGAACAAGAGCTTTGATGTAGGCGAGGGCGTGACCATCAGCTTTGACGAGGAACTCTACAAGAGAACCGTCCTGATCTACAGCGAGGCAATCAAGCATGCAGTAGACATCTTCTTCAACCTGATCATGAAGAACGGAAAGCAGGTCGCGGATTTCGAGGTCTCCATCGACGAGACAATGACTCCCACACTGCCGGCACAGCACTTCTTCGTGGCCAACGAGCTGACCAGAAAGGGTGTCAGGGTTTCAACCGTGGCTCCGAGATTCTGCGGCGAGTTCCAGAAGGGAATTGACTACATAGGCGATCTCAAGCAGTTTGCAGCCGAGATGAAGATCCATGCCGCCATCTCAAGGCATTTCGGATACAAGATCTCCATCCACAGCGGTTCGGACAAGTTCTCCATCTTCCCGTCCGCAGGCCGCGAGACAAAGGGCCGCTTCCACCTCAAGACCGCCGGAACCAACTGGCTCGAGGCCATGAAGCTTGTCGCCATGAAGGATCCTGCCCTATACAGGGAAGTCCATGCCTACGCACTTACCGCCTTCAAAGCTGCAACGGCCTATTATCATGTCACCACGCAGCTTTCAAGGATTCCGGATCTGGCAACATTGTCTGATGCACAGCTTCCGGATCTGTTCAAGCACAACGATTCAAGGCAGCTGATCCACATCACATACGGTCTGATTCTGAACGAGAAGAATCCGGACGGTTCATATAAGTTCAAGGACAGGCTGTACTCCATCTGGAGAAAGTATAGGGAAGAGTACGCCGAGTTGCTGTACAGACACATCGGCCGCCATGCAAGCGAAATACTGATGAAATAAAAAAGGACAACGGGGAGGTTCGGTTTTGAAGCTGAATATCAAGAGCGTCGAGAACGCTGAATCTAGGAAACAGTGGATTGCCAAGGGCTACAAGCTGCCTGAGTACAATATCGAAGAGATGAGGAAGAACACCGCCAAGGCTCCCAAGTGGGTTCATTTCGGCGGAGGCAACATCTTCAGGATCTTCCTGGCCGCAAGGATGCAGGATCTCCTGAACAAGGGACTTGCCGACAGCGGAATCATCGTAGGCGAGGGTTTCGACCCTGAGGTTGTGGAGAAGGGCTATGCTCCCTACGACAACCTCAACATCAACGTCACGCTCAAGGCTGACGGAACCATAGACAAGGAAGTCTGCGCTTCCGTGGCCGATGCCATCATCTGCAGCACGCAGAGACCGGATGACTGGAAGAGATTCGTCGGCATCTTCACTAATCCCTCGCTCCAGATGGTGAGCTTCACCATCACGGAGAAGGGCTATGCAACGGCTCCCGGCTATGTGCAGGAAGACATCCTCAGAGGTCCCGAGAAGTGCACCACCATCTGCTGCATGGTCGTGGCCCTGCTCAACGAGCGCTTCAAGGCCGGAGCACATCCCATTGCAGTGGTGAGCATGGACAACTGCTCTCAGAACGGCCTCAAGCTGTTCACGGGAGTGTCAACCATAGCAAAGCGCTGGGCCGAGATGGGCTTTGTCTCACAGGCATTCGTGGACTGGCTCTGCGATGAGAAGAAGGTCAGCTTCCCGTGGTCCATGATCGACAAGATCACTCCCAGGCCTGATCCGATGGTAGCCGAGGCCATTCACAAGGACGGAATCGAGGACATGGATGTCATCATCACTGCCAAGAGGTCCTATGTGGCTGCATTCGTCAACTCCGAGGAGTGCGAGTATCTGGTTGTCGAGGACAAGTTCCCCAACGGCAGACCTGCACTGGACAAGGCCGGCGTGTACTTCACGGACCGCGACACCGTCACCAAGGTGGAGCGCATGAAGGTCTGCACATGCCTGAATCCGCTGCACACCGCAATGAGCGTCATGGGATGCATCCTGGGCTACACCAAGATCTCCGACGAGATGAAGGACGAGGACATCGTCAAGTACATCAAGAGACTGGGATACATCGAGGGACTTCCCGTCGTCACGGACCCCGGAATCCTTTCTCCCAAGTCTTTCATCGACGATGTCGTTTACAAGAGACTTCCCAACCCGTTCATGCCGGATACTCCGCAGAGGATCGCCACCGACACAAGCCAGAAGCTTGCAATCCGTTTCGGCGAGACCGTCAAGGAGTATCAGGCCAAGGGTCTGGATCTCGGAAACCTCAAGGTTGTCCCCGTTGTTCTGGCATCATGGCTCAGATATCTTCTTGCCGTGGATGACAACGGACAGCCGTTCGAGCTCAGCCCGGATCCGCTTGCAGAGTCCGCACATGCCGATATCGCAGGTATCGAATTCGCCAAGCCGCTCAAGGCCGGTGCCCTGGACAAGATCCTTTCCAGAGAAGACATCTGGGGTTACAACGTCCTGAAGTCACCGCTCAAGGATGCCGTCATCTCCGCTTTCGAGAGCATGAACGCAGGTCCGGGAGCAGTGAGGGCAACTCTTCACAAGACAGTAGGTTGAGATAAAAAGGGGAATTACAAAATGCTTAAACTTAGAGAAAACAGCAAATACGATCTTGTCTGCCCCACCAGCATGGGTGTCAGAATCACACCGGTCAACAGGCTTCCCGTCCACACAAGCCGTCTCTTTGAGCTTCAGTCCACCAGCGCGGAAAGCAACGTCCTCAACGTCAGCGCCTCGCTCGGACTCAAGACCATGGTCCTCACGGCATTCGTCAAGGAAAGTCCGATTGCCCAGTTCATCAAGGCCGAACTCCGCTTCAGGAACATCGATTACTGCGGACCCGAGGTCGAGCAGGGCGGTGCCTGGGGATACAGGCATCAGTTCAACATCGCCGACAGCGGATTCGGCAGCCGCGGACCCAGAGTATGGAACGACAGGTCCGGTGAGGTAGGCAGAACCCTCAAGGCATCTGATTTCGATCTCAAGAAGATTTTCGAGGAAGACGGCGTCAGGATCCTGCATCTTTCAGGTCTGATTGCGGCACTCAGCCACGAGACCACACAGTTCTGTCTTGATGTGGCAAGGGCGGCAAAGAAGAACGGCACTCTGATTGCCTTTGACCTCAACTACCGTGCATCGTTCTGGAAGGGCCGCGAGGCCGAGCTTTCCGCTGCATTCAGCGAGATTGCTTCCGTTGCAGACATCCTTGTGGGCAACGAGGAAGACTTCCAGCTCTGTCTGGGCATGAAGGGACCCGAGGCCGGCGGCAAGGATCTTGCCAACAAGATCGAGCAGTTCAAGGGAATGATCGGAGAGGTCAAGAAGGCCTATCCGAACGCCCAGGTCTACGCCACCACACTCAGAGAGGTCGTAAGCGCCAACGAGCACAACTGGGGCGCACTTGTCAGAGTCGGTGACAACTGGTATGAAGAGCTTCCCAGACCCATTCAGGTCATGGACAGAATCGGCGGCGGCGACGGATTCGTCGGCGGACTTCTCTATGCAATCCTTTCCGGAAAGGCAGAGGAAGACTGGATCAAGTACGGCTGGGCAACCGGCGTTCTCGCAACAACTGTCCTCTCGGACTACGGTACGCCGGCTGATGAGGATCAGATCATGTCAATCTACAAGGGCAATGCCCGTGTCAAGAGGTAATTTATGGCCAAGAAAGCAGATATCGGATTAATCGGACTTGCCGTCATGGGCGAGAACCTTGTCATGAACATGGAGTCCAAGGGCTTCACCGTAGCAGTCTTCAACCGCACAGTGGAGAAGGTGGACAACTTCACCAACGGAAGGGCAAAAGGCAAGAACATCATCGGCTGCCACAGCATCCAGGAGCTTGCAGACAATCTTTCCAGACCCAGGAAGGTCCTGCTTCTGGTCAAGGCCGGTCAGGCAGTGGATGACTTCATTGAGAAGCTTCTTCCCGTCCTGGAGCCGGGCGATGTCATCATCGACAGCGGCAACAGCCATTTCCCAGACACCATCAGAAGATGTGAATACGTCGAGTCCAAGGGACTTCTCTACATCGGAACCGGAATCTCCGGCGGCGAGGAGGGTGCCCTCAAGGGTCCCTCGATGATGCCCGGCGGATCCCCCGCTGCATGGCCTCTCGTAAAGCCGATCTTCCAGGCCGTCAGCGCCAAGGTCGAGGACGGAAGTCCCTGCTGCGACTGGGTCGGAAACGGCGGTGCAGGCCACTTTGTGAAGATGGTCCACAACGGAATCGAGTACGGCGACATGCAGCTCATCTGCGAGGCCTATCAGCTCATGAAGGACCTTCTGGGCATGAATGCCGACGAGATGCACAAGGTCTTCACGCAGTGGAACAAGACCGAGCTCGACAGCTATCTCATCCAGATCACCAGCGAGATCCTGGCCAAGAAGGACGAGGACGGAAAGCCTCTGGTTGACAAGATCCTTGACACCGCAGGTCAGAAGGGTACCGGAAAGTGGACGGGAATCGCTGCCCTCGACGAGGGTGTTCCCCTTACGCTGATCGGCGAGGCCGTCTTTGCACGCTGCCTGTCTGCAATGAAGGCAGAGCGTGTCGAAGCCGCCGCCGAGTACAAGGTAAGGAGAGAAAAGTACAACGGCGACAAGGCCGAGATGATAGAGAACATCCGCAAGGCCCTGCTTGCATCCAAGATCATCAGCTACGCCCAGGGCTATGTCCTGATGAAGGCTGCTGCCAAGAACTACGGCTGGGACCTCAACTACGGCGGAATCGCACTCATGTGGAGAGGCGGCTGCATCATCCGCTCTACATTCCTCGGCAAGATCAAGGAAGCCTACGACAAGAATCCGGAGCTTTCCAACCTGCTGCTTGACCCGTACTTCAAGTCCCTCATCCAGAGCCTTGTCCCGGCATGGAGAAAGGTCGTGGCCAACGCCGCTCTCTGCGGAATCCCCACACCTGCCTTCTCAAGCGCACTGAGCTATTTCGACGGCTACACCACCGACAGACTTCCCGCAAACCTGCTGCAGGCCCAGAGGGACTACTTCGGTGCCCATACCTACGAGAGAGTGGATGCCGAAAGAGGCAAGTTCTTCCATACCAACTGGACAGGTGAGGGCGGTTCAACCTCCGCTTCCACGTATAACGCCTGATAGAGGAAATGAGATGCTGACAGACAGACAGATCAAAGACATGGTTGTAGCTGCCCTTGAGCAGTACAATCCCAAAAACCTGCTGATGGTAGTGCCTGATTATACAAGGTGCTTCTCCAATGCAGGCCTGATAGCCAACATCGCCTATCACTGGGCTGTTGACAACGGCAGGGGCGTGGAGCTCCTGGAAGCTCTGGGAACCCATGTGCCGATGACCGAGAAGGAAATCAGGGCCATGTACGGAGATATCCCGCTTGAGAAGTTCCACGGACACGACTGGAGACACGATGTGGTTAACATCGGCGAAGTTCCGGCTTCCTATGTCTCAGAAGTCACGGAAGGCCTGTGGAAGAAGGGCGTGGCCGTCGAGGTCAACAGGATGGTCATCGATCCTGCCTTTGATCTGGTTCTGTCCATCGGACAGGTCGTCCCGCACGAGGTCATAGGAATGGCCAACCAGGCCAAGAACCTCTTTGTGGGTGCCGGAGGATCCGACATGATCAACCAGAGCCACATCATCGGTGCTGTCTACGGCATGGAGAGGATGATGGGCCGCGATTTAACTCCGGTCAGGAAGATCTTTGACTATGCCCTGGAACATTTCCTTTCCAAGAAGGCAAATATCCTGTGGATGCTCACCGTATGCACGGCTCCGGACGACAAGATACAGACCCACGGTCTGTTCATCGGACAGGGCCGCAAACCGCTTGAGGATGCCGTGAAGCTTGCCCAGGAGAAGAACATCGACTATGTGGAGACCGGCATTAAGAAATGCGTGGTCTACCTCAACGAGAACGAGTTCCACAGCACCTGGCTGGGCAACAAGAGCGTGTACCGCACCAGAATGGCCATAGCCGACGGCGGCGAGCTGATCGTGCTTGCACCTGCTGTAGACAAGTTCGGCGAGGACAAGACCAATGACGCGCTGATCCGCAAGTACGGTTACAAGGGCAGGATCCACACGCTGGAGCTGCTCAATGCCAACGAGGACCTTCAGGCCAACATGGGCGTTGCCGCACACCTGATCCACGGATCAAGCGACGGCAGATTCAGCATCACCTATGCCGTGAGGGATATTTCACAGAAGGAGATCGAGGATGCAGGCTTCAAGGCTGCTTCCTACGATGAGATGGTGAAGAAGTATGATCCTGCAAAGCTCAAGTACGGCTACAACACCGTCGACGGCGAGGAGATCTTCTACATCCCGAACCCGGCTCTGGGTCTCTGGATAAACCGCGAGAAATTCAATTCCTGACAGGACAGGAGGTTATTATGAAAAAGTTCATGGACAAGGACTTTCTGCTGAACAATGATTGCGCTGTGAGGCTTTATCACGATTATGCCGAGCAGATGCCCATCTTCGACTATCACTGCCACCTGATTCCTGCGGAGATCGCTGCGGACAAGCGCGAGCCCAGCATCACCAGCGCATGGCTGTACGGTGACCACTACAAGTGGAGACAGATGCGCACCAACGGTTACGACGAGACTCAGGGAGATGACTTCGAGAAGTTCCTCCATTACGCCGACACCGTGGCCCATGCCATCGGAAACCCGCTGTACCACTGGTCCCATCTGGAGCTGCAGAGGTTCTTCGGAATCGATACTCCTCTTTCTCCCAAGACTGCACGTGAGATCTATGACGAGGCCAACCGCAAGCTTGCAACCGATCCTTCGCTGGATGCCTACGGAATCTTCAGGAAGTTCAACGTCTACGCCGTAGGTACAACCGATGATCCTGCCGATACGCTTGAGCACCATATTGCCATAAAGAAGGCAGGAAAGACCGCTACAAAGGTCATTCCGTCATTCAGACCCGACAAGGCCATGAACATCGATGCCGCAGGATTCAACGAATACATCGACAAGCTGGCTGCGGCTGCTGATGTGAAGATCACAGGATGTGCCGATGTCATGACGGCTCTTGCCAAGAGGCTGGACTGGTTCGTGGAAAACGGTTGTCTTGCAACAGACCATGCAATAATTGTTCCGCCTTATGCTCCGGCAAGTGATCAGAAGGTCAACGAGGTCTTCCTCAAGGCCCGCGCCGGACAGGACGTGACTGCAGAGGAGGCCGAGATCTACAGGACATATATCCTGATGAACCTTGCGCAGGAGTATTCCAAGAGGAACATTGCCATGCAGCTGCACATGCAGAGCTCCAGGAACAACAATACACGTGGTTTCAAAAAGCTCGGACCGGATACCGGATATGATGGTGTGGCAGACTACGAGGTTGCGGAAAAGCTCTCGAGGTTCCTTGACACTCTGGACAGCAAAAACGCACTTCCCAAGACCATCATCTATTCGCTGAATCCCAAGGATTACTATTCCATCGGAACCCTGATGGGCTGCTTCCAGCGCGACATCCCGGGCAAGATCCAGATGGGAAGCGCATGGTGGTTCTGCGATCATATCGACGGAATGACGGAACAGATGAGGGTTCTCGGAAACCTCGGACTCCTCTCGAGATTCATCGGAATGCTTACCGACAGCCGTTCGTTCCTGTCCTATCCCAGGCATGAGTACTTCAGGAGGATCCTGTGCAACATGCTCGGAACCTGGATGGAAGAGGGTGAGATTCCGGCAGACTTCGATCTTGTCGGAGGCATGGTCCAGGATATCTCGTTCAACAATGCCAAGAGGTATTTCGAGGGAAAGTAAGACTTTTACTTCCTTTTTTACGGAATCCGCAGCTCAGGCTGCGGATTTCTGTTATAATGGGCTTATCCGTATGTTACTTGGGAGGCATATGATGAGGAACTTGGAAAAGGCAGTTGTCCTGCTTGTTGTTTTGATCGGTGTTTTCATGCTTTCAAGCTGCATGATTTTCGGCGAAAGCGAGCCGCGTTATGAAATCGTGGGCAACTGGAGACGTACGGAGGGCAACTGTACCATCACGTACTACATGAAGGACGACGGAACTTACAACTACTCGAACAACTACAACGGAAAGCTTGATGCCGGCGAGTACACGGTAGACTGGCGGAAACATGAGATCCATACCATCCACAACATGAACCATTCTCTGGACGAGACCCTTCAGTTCCAGTTCCGCGGGCCGGATGTCATCGAGATAGACGATTACGCCTACGTGAGGATGTAGTCTTTTTTCCAGTGGAAAAAACGGCGGATAGCTAATACAATATACGGGATATGGACAGAATAAGGTCATTTGTCGAGAAGTATTGCAAGGCTTACAGGGATTCCGGAGCAATCAAGGAAGAGGAGCAGGAACTTCCGTCACAGGAAATCCTTGAAGAAGTGTGCTCCGTTCTTCTGAATACGAGCTGCATGAGGGAGGAGGGCAATTTCTCCTCTTTCAGGGTGTGTTTCCTTCTTCCCGGTTCGGATTTCCTGGACGCATATGTCTATGCCCATAGCCTCAGGTTCGACAGACCTGTTCCGTTTACTGTTGCGGCCATGCGCAAGCTTGCTCCGGCCATCAATCCCGAAATGAGCTACCTCATTCTGGACATCGGACATGATCCGATCATGGTGACCGGAATAATCGCATCCTACACCACATATGACAAGATCATAGCCGGAGAGCTGTCCGACGGCAGCATGATGCCGGCTGTTCCCAATCTGTTCGTAAAGGCTCCCGGAGAAATTGACGGATGTTTCGGAGAGAGGACCATCGTAAGCTACAGTTTCGGCAGCACCGTCATATCGCGTTACGATGTCTTCAAGACCTCGCTCATCGCCAAACAGCTCAGAAGCGGGTCGTCTGTGGATGAGGACGAGAGGCTTCATTTCCTCTCACGTGTCATCTGGAGGGCCGACAGTTACAGACACGGCGGAGCCATGCTGATCGTTCCGTCCGAGGAGGCATGTGCCGGCTATATCAACGTAAAGTACAAGCTTCCGTGTGAGTTCCTGTTCAATGACGAAAAGAGCCTGATAGAGATTTCAACCAGCGTCAGGGAAAAGGAGCTTGTTTCCTACGCCGATTTTGTTGCAAAACTCACTACAGTGGACGGAGCCGTCCTTCTTACCAAGGATCTGGACCTCATCGGTTTCGGAGTCGAGATCCTTACCGACAAGATGGAGCAGAAGGAACCGCCGATGAAGTTCATCAGCAGTGACGACAGCGTCAACACGAACAAGAAATTCACGGACAACGGCACACGTCACCGTTCAGGCTACAGGTTCTGCCATGAGGTCGAGGGTTCTACCGCAATAATCATCTCGCAGGACGGTGCAATCAAGGCCTGTACAAAAGACAAAGGCTATGTCGTCGTGTATGACAACATAGCCCTATCTGTTTGAACTACAAAAAGTTATCAGTTTGAAGCTCCGGCAGCCTTGCGCTTTTCCTCTTCTTCCTTCTCAAGCACGGTGTAGGCAATCTTGCCCACCAGGGTCTTGGGAAGCTGCTCGCGGAACTCGACATCATACGGCATTGCGTACTTTGCCACTCTTTCCCTGCAGTATGAGAGGATCTTCTGCTTCATTTCCTCGCTGGGCTGGACTCCCGGTGCCAGCTGGACAAATGCCTTGACCTTCTGGATCTTGTAGGAATCGGGCACTCCGATGACGCAGCTCATGTGGACTTCTTCCATTCCGTCGATGATGTTCTCGATCTGTGAAGGATAGACGTTGTAGCCGCTTGTGATGATCATGCGCTTGATCCTCTGCTTGAAGTAGATGAATCCTTCCTCGTCCATCCATCCCATGTCTCCTGTATGAAGCCATGTGTATCCGTCAGGATGCTGCTGGAGCGTGGTCCTGTTCTCTTCCTCGTGGTTGATGTATCCGAGCATGACCGACGGCCCCCTGAGGCAGATTTCTCCGTCCGTACCGAACGGTACTTCTTCCTGTGTGCCGGGCTTGAAGATCTTGTAGTAGGTGTCGGGATAGGGGAGTCCGATGGATCCTTCCTTCTCCTTGTTGTACGGTGTCAGACAGCTTGCAGTGACGCACTCAGTAGTTCCATAGCCTTCACGGACCCTGACTGTTGCTCCGTGGTCTGCAAGGAACTTGTCCAGCTTCTTCTTGAGCTCGATCGAGAGACTGTCTCCGCCGGAGAAAACTCCAAGCAGGCATGACAGGTCGACATTGTCCATCTCCTTGTTCCTTGTGATTCCCTCATAGAGGGTGGGGACACCGGCTATATAGTTGGGCTGTGCCGTCTTGAGGAGCTTTGAATAGCCCTTGATGCTGACCTGCGGGACAAGCACGCTGCGGCAGCCCCAGAACATCATGGTATGGACGCAGACACCGAGTCCGAATCCATGGAACATGGGCATGGCGGCAAGCATTGTCTTTCCGATGATCGGCTTGTTGCACATGACTCCCGTCTGCTTTGCCAGGGCGTTGAAGTTGAGGTTCGTCAGCTTGATGCCCTTGGTAACGCCTGTGGTTCCGCCGGAGAACAGGATTACCGCAAGATCCTTTCCGGTTTTCTTCACAGAAGGATCCTCCTTGACCTCGTCGGCCTTGTTCATGAAGCTCTTCCATGAGAGGACCGTACCGTCTTCCGTGTATTTCTCGAACTTGCGCTCCTTGATGAACTTGTAAGCACATGACTTGACGGTGCTCAGTGCATCGGAGCCGCGGGCTATGATGATTGTGTCCAGATGGACCAGCTCACGCACCTTCCTCATCTTTGTATAGAACTGGTCTATGGTGATGATGGTGCTGCTGCTTGCTTCCTGAAGGTAGAAGGCAATCTCATGAACGGCCGAGAGCGGGTGGATCATGCTGGCCACGGCTCCGATTGCATTGACGGCATAGAGGCAGATGACTGTCTGGGGCATGTTGGGCATGCAGATGGTCACCACATCGCCTTCCTTGATTCCGATGGCCCTGAAGGCCTTCTCGGCCTTGCGGATCTGCGGGACAAGCTTCTCATATGTAGTGTCCTTGCCTTCGAATGTTAACGCAACCTGCTCGGGGTATTTGCGTGCGCTCTCGAAGAGTGCGTCGCTCATCGAGAAATCAGGGTATTCCAGATGGAACTGAACGTCTCCGTAGCTCTTGAGCCAAGGTGCGTTCTTGATGTCTTCCTTCGTATATTCCATTTTGGTCTCCGGGATTTATAGATTTAGTTCCGCTTCCACAGCCTTGATGTCTATGCTCTGGTTGGCGGGTATCTCAAGGAGTTCCGGGCGCATCATGTACGCCTTGAAGACCTTGATGGTATTTGCGAAATAGACTCCGTCACCGATTCTCTCGTCGATGGTGAAGGAGACGGGGAGGTAATCCCTCATCTCAAAGGTGCCGTCATCCTTGAACAGGGGCTTCTTCTCCTTCTTTCCGATGATTGCAAAGAACGAGTTTGAACCGAAGTTGGCAAGGTGATGGTACTCGGCATCCATCTTGATGGAACCGAGGTTCGAGATGAAACATGTCTTTGAATAGGGGTTTGCATCCACGAAGTCCTTGAACAGCTTGCCCTTGCGGTCCAGTCTGAGGATCGTTCTCATCACGAGCCTGTAGATGGGGCGGGGGAGGTTCACTAGAGTCTGCATGATTTTTGTCGTGTCATCATGGGAATCCTCGCTCTTGCGGATGTTGTAGACCTGTTTGCAGATGGATTCATGCATCTGGTCCACGGGGCTCTGATCACTGTTCTTGTCGTACTTCATGATGATCATGCCTTCCTCGGCACCGTCGACCTTCTGTTTCTTTGCAATGGCAGTGAAGGAGATTTCCTTACGCTCGTAGTAATGGCCGTTGCGGATGAAGTAGTTCATCCTGGGGCGGTCGGCACATGAGCGGCCGAGTGCTGCGCAGAAGACGTGGAAGAACGTGTACTTGAATTCCGGGTTTTCTGCGTTCTTTCTTGCGATGTAGGCATCCAGAGCCTCCATGTCGATTTCGAACTTGCACACGGCTTCATTTGACACCCTGTCTCCAAGAAGATCGGTCATGAACTGCTGGATGGGCTGTACGTCCCACACGCGGTATGCATCGTATGTTTCGCCTTTCTGCTTCTTTGCCATGTCGTTTCCCCTAAATATAAAATAGAATGCAAAATGACTTTTTTTTATATCATCTTATCGCCGTAGTGGTCAACACACTAGTTAGTATTCACTATGTCAATCTCCTGCAATGTGTTACAATCTTAAGCTGTTATGAAACTTATTTCTTGGAATGTGAACGGACTCAGGGCCGTCCTCGGCAAGGGGTTCATGGATTACTTCAACAGTCAGGATGCCGATGTGTTCTGCCTGCAGGAGATCAAGCTGTCCGAGGGTCAGCTGGATCTTGATCTTCCCGGATATCACTGCTACTGGAACTATTCCGCTAAGAAGGGCTATTCCGGAACAGCGGTTTTCTCGAAGATGGAGCCTCTTTCGGTTATCCGCGGAAAAGACGACGAGGGCCGCATCTGTGCCCTTGAATTCGATGATTTCTATGTTGTGGACGTCTACACTCCCAATTCACAGGATGAGCTTGCAAGGCTTCCTTTCCGTCTTGAGTGGGATGAATACTTCCGGTCCTTTGTGCATGAACTGGACCTGAAGAAGACCGTACTGATCTGCGGAGACCTCAACGTGGCACACAAGGAGATCGACATAAAGAATCCCAAGGCAAACCTCAGGAACGCGGGCTTCACTATAGAGGAGCGCGACAGTTTCTCCAGGTTGCTTGATAGCGGTTTCACCGATACGTTCAGGATGTTCCATCCGGATCTGAAGGATGCATACAGCTGGTGGTCCTACAGGTTCAAAGCCCGCGAGCGCAACGCAGGATGGAGGATAGACTACTGGCTTGTATCGGACAGATCACGCACCCGGGTAAAGGAAGCGGGGATCCACGCCGACATCACGGGATCGGATCATGCCCCTGTATATGTGATTTTTGTGTGATTTTCACATAATCCTGTTGTCTTGGCGCGTTTATGCGGTTAAATTTACTGATATGATTGGATTTCTGATTAAGAAGGTATTCTTTGACATCTGGGACAATCTCCTGATGCTCGTACTGATGAGCCTGGGGTATGTAGCCCCTCTGGGACTGTTCTTCCTTTCCGGCTACATCGGAGAAGCAAGCCCTGTGTTCTCGGTGATAGTCCTTGTCCTTGCTGCTCTGGCCTTCAGCATGTATTCGCTCGGGGTCAACGGTGTGGTTGCAGGATACAGCAGCTACAGGAAGGGCGGATTCAGGGCCTTCAAGGAAGCTTTCAGATTCCATATCGGACACGCATTCCTGCATTTCGGTGTCTGCCTGGTCATAGCCTTCGTGATCATGTACGGAATTCCGTTCTACTTTGCATTGGGAAACTATTTCGGGCTGATAGTGGGCTTCATGGTCTTCTGGATCATGCTTGCCGTCATACTTGCAATGCAGTATTTCTTCCCGCTCTGCTTCCATATGGAGGCTGACGGAGCGTTCAAGACCTTCAAGAAGTGTTTTCTGATAGTATCCGACAACCTCGGTACAACCCTTTTCCTGGCGCTGAGGTCAATCATCGATCTTGCACTCACCGTGTTGACTGCATCGATGATTCCCGGGCTTGCGGGAATAGCGCTCTCAAGGATGGACACGGTAAGACTTCTGATGAAGAAGTACGACTTCCTGGAGGCAAATCCGGACTGTACCAGAAAGGACATCAACTGGGAGGATCTCCTTTACGAGGAGCGCAAGCTTGTCGGTCCCAGATCCCTCAAGGGCATGATCTTCCCCTGGAAGGACTGATTGAAGGAGGCCGGGATGTCGTACGAAATCGAGCTCAAGGCTCATGTTGCAGCAGATGATGTCTCAGACGTGAGAAGCCGTCTGATGACCGTTCCCGGCATCCGGTACATCGGTGAGACCGACAAATTCGACATCTACTGGGCAAAGACCGATGACGGTGAGCCTGTGTTCCGCACCAGAAGGCAGCTGACTTCAGACGGCCCGGAGGTCCTGTTCACGGCAAAACCCAACAAGACCAAATCAGAGAAGGGGACTGAGGAGAACCAGGAACTCGAGTTCTGCTCTCCCGACACGCAGTGGGACAGCATCCTTACATTCTGCAGCGGCATAGGTCTTCAGGTGTGCAGGCTCAAATGGAAGAAGGGCTACGAGTACTGTGTGGATATCGACGGTTTCCGGATTCACGCCGAACTTCTTGATGTCCGTTATCTCGGATGGTTCCTTGAGCTGGAAATCTGTGTTGAAGACCTGGGCTCCGTCGACGACAAGGCCGCAGACAAGGCCCTGAGAAAGCTTCTTTCACTTGCCGGCATATCGGAAGATGCCGTGGAAAGCAAGGGCTACAACAGGATGCTCAAGGAAGCCGGAAGGGAGAAAGGCTGACTTCATTCTCCGAACAGAATGATCCTCTTCCCGTTGTGATGGATTATCTGAGCATCGATTCCGTATAGTTTCCTGATGTTTTCTTCAGTCAGGACATCATCCGTGTTCCCGTATGCAAATACCTTTCCGCTTTCAAGCAGGATGCATCTGTCGCAGTTCTGCAGGATTGCGCTCAGGTCATGAAGCACGCAGATTATCGTCCTGCCTTCATCAGCAAGCTTTCTCAGGAGCGTGAGAAGTGCAATCTGGTGACGCGGATCAAGGTTGTTCACCGGCTCATCAAGCGCAATTATCTGAGTATCCTGGCAGATTGTCCTGGCAAGCATGGCAAGCTGGAACTCGCCGCCGGAAATCCGCGTGATATACTTGTCCGCCAGGTGGCTTATGCCTGTCATCCCAAGTGCTGCCATGACCTTGGCATCTGAGGAATCGACATCCCCGTATGTGAAGCGGCCCAACGCCACAGCCTCCCTGACGGTGAACTCATCGCCTTTGGGATTGTACTGGCTCTGGAAGCTTATCAGCCTTGCTATCTCACGCTGACGCATGGAGTTGATGTCGTTTTCCATCAGGAAAACGGTTCCATCCGGGCTTCTGAGTTCCTTGATCAGATGCTTGAGAAGTGTACTTTTACCTGCTCCGTTGGGACCTGCCACGGCAATGAAACCGCCTTGGGATACGGAAAGCGTGAGATCATTGAAGATCCTGTTGTCCTCATATCCTCCGCTTAGGCCGGAGATCCTGACTGCATTCTCAGCCACGTTTCTTCCTCCTCAGCAGAAGCAGGAACACCGGTGCTCCCAGAACCGATGTGATGATTCCTATGGGGAGCTCCGACGGTGCTATGATGAACCTGCAGATTATGTCTGCAAACAGCAGTATCACGGCTCCCATGAGCATTGAAAGCGGAATAAGCCGTCTGTGCTTGGGCCCTACCAGCAGTCTCATGAAATGAGGGCTCATGAGTCCTACGAATCCGATGATTCCGCAGAAGCATACTACTGTGGCCGTCACGATGGATGCCGTGATGAGCAGTATCATGCGTGTGGCCTTTATGTTCAGCCCGCTTGATATTGCGGTGCTGTCGTCCATCAGCAGGAGGTCCATGGCTGCGCTGTTGCGGCCGGCCACGATTGTGGCAGCTGCAGTGACGGGCGCCAGAATCAGGAGTCTTGTCCAGCTTGAGTTTCCAAGACTGCCCAAAGTCCAGAACAGGATGTTGTCGGCCTGTTTGTTGGACATGTATATGGTCAGCGTTGTCATTGCACTGAGAAAGAAGTTGAGTGCAATTCCGGAAAGGAGCAATGATCCTGTGTTCCTTCGGCTTATGGAGAACAGCAGGGCAGTGGTGAGTATGGATCCGATGAACGCCACAACAGGCAGGGAGACATCGGCAAAACTGATTCCCGCCACAAAACCGAGGCCCACGGCAAACGAAGCCCCGGATGAGATTCCCAGTACATAGGAGTCCGCCATGGGATTCCTGAAGACACTCTGGAACACAAGCCCGCATAACGATAGAGCCGCTCCGGTGAGCATTGCCGTAAGGACTCTGGGAATCCTCAGGTTGCGGATTATGTAGGCTGTGTTGCGTGTTATCGAGTCAGGTCTGAAGACGGCCCTGATGATGTCCTGCACTGTAATCCTGACCGAGCCCAGGCAGATGCCGGTCAAGGCAAGAGCCACAAGGACCGTGGAGAGGATGACTGCCGTTAGAGCAGGGCGTCTTCTGATCTGCTTCATCTCAGAAAAGCTCCGGATAAAGGATTGCTGCAATTTCCTCTACGGTATCGGCCGTCCTGATTCCCTGGCGCTCGGCTGCATCGCCGTTGATGGTGAAGACCTTTCCTGTCTTGGATGCGGTAAGCTGGCTGTAGGGCTCGAGTGAGCTGAAGGTCGCGATCTCGTATGCCGGATCCGTGTAGGAGTACGCTCCCAGAAGGACGACATCCGGATCCTGTGAAAGCAGAAGCTCCTTGCTGATGGACCAGTAGGCACCGTCCTTTGCAGCATTGATTCCTCCGGCTGCCTCGATGACATCGTTGAGATAGGTCTCGCCCGTTGCGGCGTAATCGCCCCAGTCTCCGTAGCTGATGATGTAGACGGCGCTCTTCCTTTGATCCTCGGGAATGCCTGAAGTCTTGTCCTTGACTGCATTTATGCGGTTCTTGAGGCTGTCTACGATCTCCAGGCCCTTGTCCTCGCGGCCGATTGTGATGGCTACGTTCAGGATGAGTGCGAACGTGCCTTCAAGGCTTTCTTCCTCATAGAACTGGTAGGCCGTGACGCCTGCCTTCTGAAGGCTCTCGATGAACGACGGGTCAACGATGGATGATGCAATCGCCACATCGGCATTCAGTGCAAGGATTGCTTCCAGGTTCGGATCCCAGAGTGTTCCCACGCTTGTGACTGCCAGAGCTTCCTCGGGATAGTTGCAGTAATCTGTCCTTCCCACAAGCTGGTCGCCTGCACCTAGTGCATAGATGATTTCCGTCACGTTGGGTGCCAGCGAGATGATCCTGAGGCCATCGGATCCGGATCTGACTTCAGTGACGGCCTGTGCGAAAAGAGGCACTGCAAAGAGTGCGATCAAAAGGATTACAAGGGTTTTCTTCATGTTACCCCTCCGTAAAGATAGTGTAGGGGTAATGAACGACTGTACCCCAAGTCCATACTCCGTGGACTGGCCATATGGCCGACAGGCTTCGGCGCAACAGGTCTCCTGGCTCAAAGGACTTCTGCTGCGTCTTCCCGGGGTTTCCCAGTGACCTGATCTATCCTTGTGGATGACCATAGCAGCAGCACACCTTCCTACAGTGGCGGGACCGCAACGGCTTCTGACCGTTTTCCCTATGAAACCGCAAGGGCGGCTTCTGATTGCGCTTCAGGTGAATGATATTTTTGCCAATCCTTGATGTCAAGGCTGTATTAAGCTATCATCAATCATATGCAGACAGTAGATATATACACGGACGGCGGCTGCTCGGGCAATCCCGGTCCCGGAGGATGGGCCTATGTGGCGCTTTCGGACGGCAGGATGATCTCCTACTCAAGCGGCGGTGAGGCTCAGACAACGAACAACAAGATGGAGCTCAATGCCGTCATACATGCCATAGAAGACGTTTCCCTCATGGGCGTTGCATCCATGACCATTTCCACGGACAGTCAGTATGTCAAGAACGGAATCACAACATGGATCAATGCCTGGAAACGCAACGGATGGCGTACTTCATCCAAGGATCCCGTCAAGAACCGTGAGCTGTGGGAACAGCTGGACAGACTCAATTCGGCAGGAAACATCCGCTGGAACTGGGTCAAGGGTCATGCGGGAATCAAGTACAACGAAATGTGTGACACGCTGGTCCGCAAGGAAATGGAGAAGTTCAAGGCATGAGTGACGCTACTGAAAAGAAGACCAGTCTGTGGTCCCTGTTCATAACATTTGCAAAAGTCGGAGTCATGACTTTCGGCGGTGGCTACGCCATGCTCCCCATCCTTGAGAGGGAAGTGGTGACCAACCACGGCTGGTCGACCAGCGAGCAGATGCTGGACTACTATGCAATAGGGCAGTGCACGCCGGGAGTCATAGCCGTGAACGTGTCGACGTTCGTCGGATACAAGACGCGCGGCATCATGGGAGCTATAGTTGCCACGCTTGGTATCGTGTTCCCGTCTCTTGTGATAATCACGGCCTTGGCATCGGTTCTCAAGATGTTCCAGGACAACGTCTATGTCAGCAAGGCATTTGCCGGCATACGCATAGCTGTTTGTGCTCTGATGGCTTCTGCCGTTATCAAGCTTGCAAAAAAAGCCGTTTCAGGTGTATCTACGGCCATCATTGCCGTTGCATCCCTATTGCTTGAGATATTCCTGGGAGTGTCGCCCATCATCATAGTGGCAAGTGTTGTCGTCTTCGGAATCATCATGTATTTCACATTCGTGCGGAAGAAGAATGAAGGAGAAAAGGAGGTGGACAGATGATCTTCCTCCGGCTTTTCTGGGAATTCTTCAAGACGGGTCTCTTTGCCATGGGTGGCGGAATGGCCACGGTGCCGTTCCTGTTCGACATAAGCGCACGGACGGGCTGGTTCACAACATCCGAGCTTGCCAACATGATAGCCATATCCGAATCCACACCGGGACCCATCGGCGTGAACATGGCTTCCTATGTCGGCTTTGAGACTGCAGGAGTCCTTGGCAGTGTGGTTGCCACGCTTGGTCTTGTAACCCCGTCGGTAATCATTATCCTCATCATCGCAAAGCTTCTGGCGGAGTTCGCCGACAATCCGATAGTGAATACTGTCTTCAAGTATCTGCGCCCGGCGGTGATCGGTCTGATTCTGTTTGCCCTGTGGCAGCTTCTTCCGCTGACGTTCCTTGATAAGGAGAACAACATCCTGTGGCTGTCGGTAGCGGCCTTTGCCGTAATCCTGTTCGGCCTTCTGAAGTGGAAGAAGATCCACCCCATCGTGTGGATAGGAGTCGGCGCCGTATTCGGCCTCATAGCCCTGTGATTTACGGATTCATCTGGGTGTAGACGCTGCGCCAGACATCGGGGCGCACGGAATAGAGGTATGAAACTGTTTCCTTGTCCTTGCATCCCTGGTTCCAGAGAATCAGGGCCTGCTCATATGCAGTGTTGGACTGTCCTGACTCCATCAGGCGCTCTATCAGCAGTTTTCTGGTAACAGTATCATAGGGGTTGTAGTCCAGCACCTCGTTGTAGACTTCGAATGCCGTTCCTGTATTTCCTGCTGCATAAAGGAATTCTGCCTGAGCGGTCTTGAATCTTATTATGTAAGGGTATTTCTCGAATCCATTGGCACACAGCTCTGCCGCCTCCAGCTTCCGGTCGAGGCCTGAGAGGATCAGGGCCTTGTTGTAGTAGAGGCGGTAGTCGTCTGCCTGTGCCAGAGCCCTGTCGTAGACATCGAGGGCATCATCAAGCCTGTCTGCATTCCTGTATGTGTCTGCCAGATCGATTGCAGTTCGCACGATCTGGTCATGGTCTGAGCCTGACGTAGTCCTGCAGGAGATGAGCAATGAGAAGGCGGCCGTTGCAATGACGGCCGCAAGAATCAGTTTCTTACCGGCCGAGTACAGTCTGTTCAATCTTCTTTACCTGAGCCCTGTAGAGGTTCGTGATGGCGGCACCGTAATCGGCAATGAGCTGGATCATGTTCCTGGGATTGCCAGGCAGATCCACACCGTTGAGTCTGTCTCCTGCATCTCCAAGTCCGGGAAGGATATAGGCGGCATCATTGAGTACCGGATCCATCCAAAGGGTATAGACTTCGCACTCCGGGATCGCCCTGACGATCCTCAGGGATCCCTTGAGGGCGGAGATGACGTTGATGAACTTGATGCTTCTGGGCCTGACACCGTTCTGCTTGAGGTAGTTGACTATGGTGATGAGTGAACCGCCTGTTGCGTTCATCGGGTCTGCAAAGATCAGGTCCTTGCCGTCCATCTCCTTGAAGTCGAAGAAAGACTTGTCAAGATCAAGGACATAGGCCATGTTGTCTTCTTTCTTGGATTCGTCCCGCTTGATCCTGAACAGTGCAAAGGGGGTGATGAATCCGTCCGAGCTGTAGTCCTGGATCTCCTTGCTGATGATCATGCTGGGGAGCAGGGCACCGCGGAGCATGACGCACATCACGCAGTCCTTGGTCAGATCGTCGACATCCGGAATCCTGTGCACGGCGTAGTTCCTGCAGGGATTGGTGACCGGGGTCTTGGTGATGATCGAACGTTTTGTCTTGATGGCATGGTCCGTGAAAATGTGGGTGAACAGAAGCTCATATGCCCTCTGGATGTAGTAGAGGAACTCCTCATGACCTGTTGCCGGGTCCCTGAGCTTGGCAACAAGGCGGCTGGCTGCCGCGTGCTGCTCCTTGGGGGATTCGAAGCAATAGACGTGGATGCGGTGCTCGACATCGCAGATGCCCTCCAGGAACTTTCCTATGGCGCCCTGTGCGGCCACAAGCTTGTCCTCGGACTTCTTTCCTTCCTCGATTTCCCTGCAGGCCTCTATGCTTTTCTCGTAGAGCCTGTTCACTGTTTCGATTCTTTCCTTGTCACTGTCCAGCAGGAATCCGTCAAGATCTGCGGCATGAATGATAACCTTTCTGCCTTCAACGTCCATTGTCGACCTCCAAACGGTGTTGCATCACCTTCAGAATGATAATCCACACTGGAAATTTGCACAACAAGGTTTTTTATGCTAGTATATTCCTTGGTGTGGAAAACGCTACATCTAGTGCATGGAGGAACAACTGATGAGAATGGTTTTTTTGGGCCCTCCGGGAGCCGGAAAGGGAACGATTGCGGCATCTGCAAAGGAGTTTTACGGAATTCCGCATATCTCCACAGGTGACCTGTTCAGGAGCAACATCAAGAACGAGACGGAACTGGGCCTTCAGGTCAAATCCATTCTTGCTTCAGGCGGTCTGGTACCTGATTCAGTGACCATCGAGATGGTTCGCAACCGCATCAAGGAACCCGATTGCAGAAACGGTTTCATTCTCGACGGTTTCCCCCGCACGATACCGCAGGCCGATGCCCTTGCCGAGATGACGGACCTGGATGCCGTGATCGACTTCCAGATTCCCAAGGAGGAAGTGGTCAAGCGTCTTTCAGGACGCAGGATGTGCCCGTCTACAGGCCGCATCTACCACATAATCTTCAATCCTCCCAAGCAGGAAGGCAAGGATGACGAGACGGGAGAGGATCTTGTCCAGCGTCCGGATGACAGGGAAGAGGCCATAGTGCACCGTCTTGATGTCTATACCGAGCAGACCGAGCCCCTGATCAAGTACTACAGGGACAAAGGGTTGATCAAGGCCATCGATGCTTCAGTGAAACCTTCTGAAGTATTCGAGCTGCTCAAGGATGCATTGAAATGAAC
>JAJBWA010000013.1:0-7667 GCA_031935845.1 bacterium
AGCTTCATAATGCTTCATTCGGAGCTTCTGACCGCAGTGCAGGAGCACAAGAAGATCATAGTGTGTGTCTTCAACAACGCAAGTTTCGGATGCATAAACAACCTTCAGGTCGGTCACGGGAACGACACGCTCTGCACCGAGCTGAGGTTCCGTGGTGAGGACGGAAAGCATTCCGGAAAGTTCATGCCTGTTGACTTTGCAAAAATAGGCGAGGCCTACGGCTGCAAGTCCTATACAATCAGGACTATGGATGACCTGAAGAAGGCCATGATCGGAGCCAGAAGGATCAATGACAGACCTGTCGTGTTCGACATCCGTGTCATGCCCAAGTCGATGACGGAAGGCTACGGCTCATGGTGGAGGTGTGGAGACGCTCAGGTTTCGGAGAACCCGAGAAACCTTGCAGCCTATGAAGACCACCTTGAGCACGTCAAGGATGCAAGGAAATATTGATGAAGATTGAACTGAGCTACAATCGGAATCCTCTTTCGGCCGAGGTGGCGCCGGAGCATTTCGGTGCCGTCCTCAGGCTGAATGATAAGAAATCCGGCAAGGGTCCCGGAAATGCCGTTGAATTGACGAAAGAGGCCATCAAAGGCTCGTTTGAGAAGTTTCTGAATCTTCCCGGCAATGTCCTTGTGATTGTCAACGACGGCACAAGGCCGACACCCACAAGGTTTGTCATGGATGCAATCGGACCTGCCCTTGAGAAGGAGGATGTCTCGTTCCTGATTGCAACCGGAAGCCACAGGGCTCCGACGGAGCAGGAGTATGACTTCATATTCGGCTCCTGGTACCAGTTTATCAAGGACCGCGTATTTGTGCATGACTGCCATGCCATGGATGAAATGGATTACTACGGCAGAACCAGCCGCGGCACCGAGTTGTATCTGAACAAGCTGGTGAGAAAGGCCTCCAAGGTAATTGTGATCGGGTCTGTTGAGCCTCATTACTTTGCCGGCTATACCGGAGGAAGAAAGGGCTTCCTGCCGGGAGTGGCGGCTTACTCCTCGATCGAGCACAACCACAAGATGGCTCTGTCCCCGGATGCCAAGACACTGGCCCTTGAAGGGAATCCGGTTCATGAGGACCTGATGGAGGCAATGACACTGGTAAAGTGTCCGGTCTATTCAATCATGACGGTCCTGGACAGGGACCATGAGATAGATACCGTCACAGCCGGTGACATCACCTCCTCATTCAATGATGCGGTCAAGGCCGCAAACAGCATCTTCACCGCACCGCTGAAAGAGAAGGCCGATATTGTCGTTACTGTAGCACCTTATCCCATGGATGTGGACCTCTACCAGAGCCAGAAGGCCATAGACAATGCCAAGCTGGCGCTCAAGGACGGCGGAACCATGATCCTGGTCAGTGCCTGCAGGGAAGGCATTGGTGGAGAAGCATTCGTGAAACTTCTTTCCAGTGCCTCGACCCCGGATGAAGTGCTTAGGAAAATATCCGAAGGCTTCAAACTGGGCTATCATAAGGCTGCGAAAATGGCTGAGGTGTTCAAATGGGCGACTGTCGAAGCCTACTCAACTGTTGATGATGACCAGCTCAAGAGCATATTCATCACACCGGTGCATGACCTTCAGAAAGCAATAGATGACGCAATAGCCAAGTACGGACCACTGAGCAAGGTCGTCTTCATGCCTGACGGATCGGTCACAGTGCCCATGGTGGGCTGAGGATTTTACTCAGTTTTCGTCTGACTCGATGAGTTCCGGAGTTTCTGTTTCCGGGCCTTCCACGGCTTCCACGTTGCGCAGCTTCCTGCCCATGGCGCGGTGGCGGATGAAGGCGGCATCAATCTCGTTGCTGGCAGACGTGAGCTTCTTCTTTACCGTATCCAGCACGGTTCCGAACTTTGCATATTCGGTCTTGACCTCGCCCAGCACATGCCAGACTTCGGAGCTCTTCTTCTCGATGGCCAAAGTGCGGAATCCCATCTGCAGGCTGTTGAGCAGACTTGCAAGCGTGGCAGGGCCGGCAATCATCACATGGAACTCGCGCTGTATGCGGTCCTGAAGGCCGGGAATCGAGAGGATTTCGGCGTACAGGCCCTCGATGGGCAGGAACAGGATTGCGAAATCGGTGGTGTAGGGGACATCTATGTATTTCTCGCGGATGTCCTTGGATTCATCCAGGATCCTGCGCTCAAGTGCTTTTCTGAGAACCTTGACGGCCTCGACATCGCTTGTCTCTGTGGCGGCGCATAGCTTCTCATAGTCCTCGCGCGGGAACTTGGAGTCTATCGGAAGTAGCACATGCTCGCCTTCCGAGGAGCCCGGCAGCTTCACCGCGAACTCTACAGGGTCGCGGCTTGTGCGCTTGGTGACCACGTTCTTGAGATACTGCTCCGGCAGCAGGATTTCCTGCAGGATGCGCTCGGCCTGGAGTTCGCCCCACATTCCGCGGGCCTTTACGTTTGTGAGTACCTTCTCCAGATTTCCCACGCCCTGTGCAAGCACCTGCATCTCTCCCAGCTGCTTGTAGACACTTTCAAGTCTGTCTCCCACTTCCTTGAACGATGTGGCCAGTCTGCTTTCCAGCGTGCTCTGAAGCTTTTCCTCAACCGTCTGGCGCATCTGTTCAAGACGTTTCTCGTTGTCCGTGCGGATGTCGTTGAGCTTGCTTTCCACCGTCCTGGTCAGCTTGTCGTTGTCGGTGGAGAACTGGGCAAGGCGCGAATCCACAAGAGTGTTGAGCTGAGCGCTGCGTCTGTCCAGTCCGTCCAGACGGGTGCTCGTGACAGTGAGTGCCTGCTCGATCCTGCGCAGTTCATCCGCTGCGGAGGCAAGCTGCCTCGAGATGTTCTCGAGTGTCTGGCTGTCTGATGAACCGTCAGTCTTTTTCGACTGTCTGACGAGGATGATTGCAAGAAGGATTATGGAAATCAGGCCTGTGGCCAGGAGAATGTACTGCATACTCTGAAGGTAACATCAAAACGGCCGGTTTTCAACTTTGTCAGGCGTATTCCGGGGCGTGACACACAAAAAACAATTTGTAGTTCGCCATTATATTTTGTATAATATATTCGCTTCGCTTCAGGAGGTGAAATCCATGAAAAAACTTTCAGTCATTGCCCTGATTGCTCTGGTTGCGTTCTCAGCATTCGCTCAGTCCGCAACGGAGAAGAAGGATGAGGGTCCGATCACTCTCGAGTGGTGGACATGGGATACCGGAATGATCGAGCAGAACCAGTCGATCATCGCAGCCTATGAGGCTACGCATCCCAACGTAAAGATCAACAACACCGTCATTGCTACTGACGGCGGCGCATACAAGACGCAGCTTTCGGTCCTTGCACAGCAGAAGGCTCTTCCGGATGTCTTCATGCTCAGCTCCGGAGACATCGAGGAGTGGGCTTCGAACGGACTGTGCAGAAAGCTCGATGACCTCGTTGCTTCCGATCCCGACATCTACAAGAAGTTCTACGAGTCGATGTTCACATCCCTCAAGGATGTCGCAAAGACAGACTACCTGCCGGGCTTCCCGTTCGCATATGTCTCATGTGACCTGTTCTACAACAAGGATGCATTCGACGCCGCAGGCCTCGAGTATCCCAACGAGAACTGGACATGGGATGACTTCCTCAATGCCGCAAAGGCACTGACCGTCGACAAGAACGGAGACGGCGAGATCGACCAGTGGGGCTACTACGGTTACGGACGTTATGCCGAGGCTCAGGCATGGGTCTTTGCAAACGGCGGTGTCCTGACCAACAACGAGACACATACATTCGAGCCCAACAACAATGCTCTTGAGGCAATCCAGTTCATGTCTGACCTCGTGAATGTCTACAAGGTTGCTCCTTCCCCGAAGGATATGTCGGCAATCAGCTACAAGACACTCTTCCCCAACCAGATCGTGGCCATGTTCGTCGACGGCGGATGGTTTGCAGATGACTTCAGGAAGAAGATCGGCGATTCCTTCCAGTGGGGTGTCACCAGAGTTCCAGTCGGACCCAACGGACAGAAGAAGGTTACATACGGATGGCCTGACTCATATGTCATCTCACCGTTCACCGAGCATGCACAGGCAGCCTGGGAGTTCACCAAGTACATCGCAGGAGAGGGAATCGGTCTTGATCAGTTCATGGCCGGAAAGATGCCCGCATACAAGGCTCTGGTCGAGTCTCCCGACTTCGTCGACATGACACAGCAGCCGTACGGCGACATGCAGCTCTTCCGTGATCATGCAAGCGACACGTTCGTAACATCCTACACACAGGGATGGAGCGAATGGGTCGGATACGGCGCAGCCGAGTCCATGGGACTCAACGGTGCCGTCGACAGCATCCTCAACGGAGAAACGACCCTCAGCGAGATCCTGCCGTCACTGAAGAAGTCGATCGACAAGATTCTTGCACGCTATTATTGATTCTTCTTTATGAATGATCATGGAGCACATGGCTGTTTACCGGCCATGTGCTCTGTTGTGTATTCATCGTTGTATGATTTCTGTACTTCAAAGGGGGTTCTATGGCCGAGAAGCAGAAATTCAAATGGCACAGCTGGGCGACTCCGTGGATACTGATATTCCCGACACTGGTGGGACTGCTGGTCTTCAGGCTCATTCCCATAGTGTCGTCTCTTGTCCTCTCGTTCACGAAATGGAATCTCATCACCGACCCGGTTTTCATAGGTGTGAAGAACTTCAGGGAGCTCTTCGCAGATCCTGATTTCTGGAAGATCGTGGGCAACACGCTCAAGATCACCCTGGGATATGTCGCAGGTTCGATGGTGTTCGGTCTTCTGCTGGCTCTTCTTGTCAACAACAAGATCCGCGGCATGAACTTCTTCCGCGCCGCCATCTACATGCCTGTCATAACGTCTTCAGTTGCCATAGGTATAGTCTGGACCAGGATTCTGGGTCCCAAGTACGGCATTCTGGACTTCCTTCTGAAAAAAATCGGTATCACAGCGCCATACTGGCTCCAGGATCCCAAGCTTGCGCTCTGGACCCTGACGTTCGTCCAGGTATGGAAGATGTCGGGATACTACATGATACTGTTCCTGGCCGGACTGCAGTCCATAAGCCATGAGGTCATCGAAGCCAGCATAGTCGACGGCGCAACTCCGTCACAGAGACTGTTCAGGGTAACCATCCCGATGCTTGCCCCGACCACGTTCTTTGTCCTTACGGTTGCCATCATGGATGCATTCAAGAACTTCGAGCTCATCTATGCCATGACGATGGGCGGTCCGCAGAACGCCACGAACACGCTTGTGTATTCGGTGTACCTGAATGCGTTCTCCTATAACCGCGTCGGATATGCCGAAGCAATAGCCTGGGTACTGATGGTTCTTGTCGGAGCCCTTACGATCCTGAACTTCTTCATAAAGAAGTACTGGGCCCAGCCGCTGGAGTAGGAGGACGATATGGTTGAAAGACGTTTTTCAAAAGTCGTTGTCGTCATCCTCATCATCCTGGCGGTCGTGATTTCGGTATTCCCGTTCGTATGGATGCTGGCCAACTCGTTCATGTCGGAAAGCCAGATTTTTGCCATTCCCCTGAAGTTCTGGCCTGACAAGCTGTTCAAGAAGGGCATGTGGGAAAACTACATCGAGGCATTCTCCAACTTCAGCTTCGGACGGTATACCTGGAACTCGTTCTTCGTATCGTTCCTTGCAGCTCTGGGTCAGATAATCGTCTGTCCCATGGCGGCATTCGCCTTTGCCAAGATGCGCTTCCACGGCAGGAAGGCCATCTACACGCTGCTGCTTATGACGCTGATGATTCCGGTGCAGGTCATAATCATTCCCGAGTACTATCTGATGATGAGGCTCGGCTGGCTGAACTCGTATCTGCCGCTGATCATACCGTCATTCCTGGCAGGAGCATTCGGAACGTTCATGTTCATAGCGGTGTTCGAGGCAATACCTTCGGTACTGCTTGATGCGGCCGTGATAGACGGGGCATCGGCATACAAGATCCTGTGGCGCGTCTACTTCCCGCAGGCTACCGCATCTGTGGCCACTCTGTTCATCATTGCGTTCATGAACAACTGGAACGACCTCCTCAGGCCTCTTCTGTATGTCATCAAGCCGTCACTGTTCACGGTCACCATGGGACTGACGAGGTTCCAGAACCAGTACACCACAAAGTGGGGTCTGATACTTACGGGATCGGTCATATCGGTTCTGCCTCTGATTGTTGTCTATATCTTCTGCCAGAGATACATTATCGAGAACCAGATGAGCTCCGGGGTCAAGGGATGATTGAATCCAGAATAGACACAGTACGCTATGAAAACGGAGAGATGCAGCGTTTCCAGGTCGTGTCCGGCTTTGCATGGAACGACCTTGAGTTCGTGCAGGCGCCTTTCACCCATGAGGCGTTCGAGGAGATGTGCAGGATATACGGTGCCTTCGTGGTTCCCAAACATTCCTTCCTGTACGGGATCTTCCTGATCTTCCACATGCCCGACGGGGTGGAGAGCCCTTTCCCCCGCGAAGGGGATTTCGGAGTCCTGTTCGACAGGCATCTGGCCGCAGCCGAAGGACTCAGGAGCCTTGTGCGGGAGGGGAAGATACGCAACGAGGACAGGAAGCTCGTCGTGGACGATCCTGCGGCGGAGGCTTTCCTTGACATGCTGGAAGAACAGGGCTGGCTGCATGTCTACTGCGGCGACAGGTCGGGAGAGGTGAACATCATGCCGCTGGGCGACGACCTGGGGTTCCTGGGTTCGCTCGACCCCGTGCCGCAGATGGTGTGCAACAGCAGTTTCTTCGAGATGGATGTGCTCGATTCCGATTCCCCGTACGACCTGTTCGGAACTCCGTACGGAATGGTCGTGAAGAACGGGATCATGAGCCAGCCCCCGTTGTTCCACAGGGAGGCCCTTGTGGTGGACATGGACGGAAAGCCTTCCATCGTCCGTCCGGAAATGGCCGACATCCCGGTGATGATACAGGGCAAGGTATTCCGCCACGGACAGAACTGCACCATGTACGGCAGGCCCGATACCCGGATCACGCCGGAAGAGGAAGGAACCGATGTCATTGTCGTCGGAGAGGACATCGTTGCCATCCATGAGGGCGGGGGAGTACGTGTCCCTGCAGGAGGGTTCGTCCTCCACACCACGGAGGAACTGGAGAAGGACCGGAGTCCTGTGGTCTACATGGGACAGGACAACATCCTGTTCGGCATCCAGGTCGGGAGCTCCGTCGTTAAGGACGGCGGTCTGGTGGACCATTTCGAATCACGGTTCTACGACTACAGGAACGATCCGGTTCCGTATCCGCCTACGCTCTATCCTCTGGACTACGCGAAGGACAGGGCTCCGAGGATGGCGGTCTGCTCCGATGCATCGGGGGATCCTGTCATCGTCTGGGCGGAAGGGCATTCCAAGCTGGGCTACAGGTACGGGGAGGAAAGCTGCGGGGCATCGCTCCTGGAGCTGGGCCGCTACTGCCACTCCATCGGGCTTGTGGATGCAGTGAATCTGGACGGAGGAGGATCGTCGGAGATCTTCATCGACGGGAAACTGCAGATGCATGTGTCCGACAGGTACGATGACGATTCGGACGCCGAGCGCCCGGTACCTATGGGACTGAGAGTTAGATGAAGACAAGCGATTCCCTGAAGAATATGCCCCTCAGGCAGAAGGTCTCACGACTTGTCGGTGGGACAAGGCTTGCCGGCAATATGTACGATAT
>JAJBWA010000014.1:0-3501 GCA_031935845.1 bacterium
ATGTCCACACCGGCATCGCGCAGGCGCTCGGCACCGGCCATGAATCTGGTCATTGAAGCAATCTCCGGCGGATCCAGCTCCACGGCTATGGGCTTGCCTCCGGATTTCAGTTTCTCCCAGAAATGGCTTACTACATTATCGGTCGTCTCGTCGGAAGCCGATGCTTTCCTGCTGCGGCTTTCCGTTGTGGTTGGCAGTGCCTTTCGGATCAGGCCGATGTGAAGGGGAGTGGTTCCGCAGCATCCGCCGACGATCCTTGCTCCGATTCCGGCCATGTCGGCTACCGACTGGGCGTAGAAGGCGGGATCTCCTTCGTAGAAGACCCTGTGGCTCAGGACGGTAGGATAACCGGCATTGGGCATCAGCGACAGATACTTGCCGTTCAGATCAAGCTTTGATGCCATCTCGGTCATGTGGACGGCATCCTGGATGCAGTTGAGGCCGAATGCATCGATGTACGGACAGTCTCCGATTGTCTGGGCCAGCTGGGAAGCGAACACACCGTCACGGGTGAAGCCGTCGGGCAGCACTGCAAACGATGCGATTATGAATGCTTCAGGGTTGTGTTCCTTGATGAAGCGGGCTGCCTCAGGGATGCCGTCCGTAATCGAGTGGGTCTCGAAGATGAAGTTGGACGCTCCCATTTCCAGGAATCTGGATGCAATGCGGATGTACTCGTGCTCGCCCTCATCCACATCCTCCGGAAGCTCGATGGCTCCGATGTCCATGGGACCGATGTCGGCGAACACGAATGCATTGTATTCCGCAGCAGCCTCTTCGGCAATGCGGTATCCGCGCTCTATGAGTATGTCGCAGTCATCGGGGAAATTCTGCCTGTTTGCACCGAACGTGTTGGTGGTGACTGCCATGGCCCCGGCCTGCAGGTATTCGCGGTGGATTTCCCTTATCAGCTCGGGCTTTTCGACGTTTGCGGCTTCCGGTGCATTGCGGAAGGTCCTGTCCTTGGTGGACAGGTACGTGCCCATGGCTCCGTCAAAGAGGAGTATGTTGTCCTTAAGGTACTGCCTGATGTCCTTCCTTCTCATTCTCCCAGAACCCTCCTTGCCACATCAGCGGATTCCTTTGGATCCCTGGTGTAGAAATCGGCGCCGATCTGACTTGCATATTCGGCTGTGAGTACCGCGCCGCCCACCATGACCTTGCATTCATGTCCGGATTCCCGCAGCGCAGTGATTGTCCGCTTCATGGATTCGACGGTGGTGGTCATCAGCGCGGACAGCGCCACAAGGCGTGCGTCTTCGGCCTTTGTCCTCTCAACGACCGTGGCCACCGGAACATCCTTGCCCAGGTCTATGACGTTGTAGCCGTAGTTCTCCAGCACGACCTTGACTATGTTCTTGCCTATGTCGTGGATGTCTCCCTCTACCGTTGCTATGATTATCTTGCCCTTGGAAGCATCCGAACGCTTGGGAAGCTTTTTCCTGATCAGCTCGAAGCCCCTGCCTGCGGCGTTTGCGGCATTGATCAGCTGGGGCAGGAAGATCTCGTGTTTTTCGTATTTCTCTCCCACGGCATCCAGTGCCGGGATCAACTTCCGGTTTACCACTTCAAGTGCATCCATGGTCTCAAGAAGCTGTGCAACCGAGTTCTCCGTCTCCTGTCCGAGTCCTTTGATGATGGCCTCTTCAAGGGATAATCCTTCTTTTTTCTCGGAAACTGCCGGAGAAGGGGATATCATCTGCTCTTCCGTGAACCTCTGTATATAGCGCTCGCAATGGACATCCTCTCCGCTCAGTGCCCTGAAGGAAGCTACGCTGTCCATGATGCTCCGGCTGTTGACGTTTATTATCGGGAAGTCCAGTCCGCTGTGGAGCGCCATTGTAAGGAACGCTCCCGTGACATGTGTCTTCTCCGGAAGTCCATAGGCAATGTTGCTTACGCCAAGCGCGGCATGCAGACCCAGGTCCTGACGTACCTGTCTCACCGCTTCAAGCGTCCTGAGCGCCTGGTCCTGCTGGGCCGAGACAGTCAGGGTAAGGCAGTCGATTATGATGTCTTCCCTCGGAATCCCGTAGTCCGATGCCCTGTCGGCAATCTTGATTGCATGGCCTATGCGTTCATCGACGGTTGTCGGAAGCTTCCTTTCCATTGTCAGGCCTACAACCGCGGCACCGTACTTTCTTGCCAGCGGAAGTATCTCGTCCAACCTGGCATCATCTGCGTTGACGGAGTTGATTATCGCCTTGCCGTTTGCATGGCGCAGACCTGCCTCTATTGCATCGGCTCTGGAAGAGTCGATCATCAGCGGCAGACCCACGACGCCCTGAACGGCCTGTACCACCTCGGCCATCAGTGCGGCCTCATCTACGTTGGGGATTCCGACATTGATGTCCAGGATGTCCGCACCGGCATCGGCCTGCTCGATGGCCAGCTTCATGATATAGTCCATGTCATGCTCAAGCAGGGCCTGCTTCAGGCGCTTCTTGCCGGTGGGATTGATGCGTTCGCCTATCAGGTGTGTCTTCCCGTATTCGGCCATCATGGAAGCGGAGCATACTCCGTTCCTGCGTGCTGCAGGAGTTTCATCTTCCGTGTCGGTATTGGATGCAGCCTCCGCAAGTGCCTTTATGAACGCAGGGCTGGTCCCGCAGCAGCCGCCGGCGGCATGTACACCAATGCTTATGAACGGCTTCATCTGCTGTGCGAATTCCTGCGGGGTGATGAAATACTGTCCCGTTGCAGGGTCGGGGAGGCCGGCATTCGGCTTTGCTATCAGCGGAAGATCCGTCCACCGGCGCATCTCGCGTATCAGCGGCAGAATCTCCACGGGTCCCAGCGAGCAGTTTATGCCCATGGCATCCACGCCGAGCCCCTGGAGGGTCACCGCCATTGAAGAGACTGTAGTTCCGGTGAATGTGTGTCCGTCCTGCTCGAAGCTCATGGTCACCCAGACCGGAAGGCTGGTGTTCTCCTTTGCCGCCAGGACCGCCGCCCTGACTTCCTGAAGGTCGGTGAATGTCTCGAATACCACCAGATCCGCTCCGGCCTTTTCTCCGGACATCACCATTTCCCTGAAAATGTCGTATGCATCGCCGAATGAAAGGGTTCCCAGAGGCTTCATCAGCTCGCCGATGGGCCCGATGTCCAGTGCAACCCTGACATTCCCAGAAGCTGCCGCCTTGCGGGCAATACCTATGTTGGCCTCGATGACTTCCTCCGGGCTGTGCCCGGTTCCATCGAGCTTGCGCCTGTTGGCTCCGAACGTGTTGGAGTAGAGTACGGTACTTCCGGCCTTCACGTAGTCACGCTGGATTTCCTCCACTGCAGAGGGATTGCGGAGGGCGAATATCTCGGGCTTCTCGCCCATGCCCAGGCCCCGGCTCTGAAGCATCGTTCCCATAGCTCCGTCAAGAATGACGGTCTTGTTGTCAGTCACGGCAGGAGCCTCCTTTCCTGTATGCGCAGTTTAGGTTCAAAGTGCAGCTCGCACAACCTCTGAGGTGCAGTCTCTGTCTCTCTTCCGATATTCCGATTATACAC
>JAJBWA010000015.1:0-17164 GCA_031935845.1 bacterium
AATGACAGAGATCGTAATCAGATCAGGCAAGGAGAAGAGCCTGCTGCGCCACCATCCGTGGGTTTTCTCCGGGGCAATCGAAGAATCCTCCGTTCCCGCCCAGGCAGGCGTGTACAGGGTGAATACTGCGGAAGGCAGGTTCATTGCCTGGGGTGTGTACGATCCCGAGAGCCACATCCAGCTTAGGCTTCTGTCATGGAAGGAGGATGTGGTTCCCGATGAGCAGTGGTGGAGATCTGCAGTCAGGGCTTCCATAATCAGGAGGCGCAGGTTCTTCGAGGACAAGGCCTCGCAGACAACCGCATTCAGGATCATACATGGCGAGGCCGACATGCTTCCCGGCATTGCCGCAGACGTATACGGAAGGATCGTCAGGATCATAATCAGCGCCCGAGTGGCCTGGAACATGCGTCAGACTGTGGTGGATGCCGTGGAGGAGATCCTGCATCCGCAGATGATTATCCTGAACACCGACTCTGCATTCTGCGCGATCGAGCACCTGCATGAAGTCACGGAATACTACCGCCAGGGGGAGAAGTTCACGCCTACGGAGAAACTTGAGGACATAAGGATACGTGAAAGCGGCCTCTATTACTCCATGACTCCCGGTTCCGGACAGAAGAGCGGATTCTACTGCGACCAGCGCGAGAACAGGATCAGGATCGAGACCTATGTGAAGGATGCCGAGGTTCTTGACGGCTGCAGCTACACCGGAGGCTTCACGCTCCATGCCCTCAGGGCAGGGGCAAGGCATGTCCATGCGGTGGACAGCTCGTCGGATGCCGTCCACAGGCTGCTTTCTAACGTGAATCTGAACGTGGATCTCGGAACTCTTGATTCCGATGCCCGCAACAGGGTGGATGCAGAGAAAGCCGACATATTCGAATATCTCAGGACGATGCCC
The DNA here is from genome assembly GCA_031935845.1 of bacterium. Taxonomy (GTDB): domain Bacteria; phylum Spirochaetota; class Spirochaetia; order Sphaerochaetales; family Sphaerochaetaceae; genus UBA9732. The sequence continues at coordinate 905 of JAJBWA010000015.1, forward strand.
CGGAATAAGTATGATGTGATCATTCTTGACCCGCCCAAGCTTGCTCAGACCATCAAGGCGCTGGAAAACGCCAAGAAGGCATACAAGGATCTGAACAGGACCGCCATGGAGAAGATACGGGACGGAGGTATCCTTGTGACCTGCTCGTGTTCAGGTTCCCTTTCCCGTGAGGACTTCCGGACGGTGCTCGGATGGAGCGCAAAGGATGCCGGAGTCGAGGTCCAGGTCCTGGAGACCCTGGGACAGGCCCAGGATCATCCGGTGAGGCTGTCGTTCCCCGAGAGCGAGTACCTGAAGGTGTATGTCCTGAGGGTCATCAAAACTTGAAAAAGAAATGCCATAGTATTAGTCTTGTTATGGCAAAACCGAAGCGATATGAGGAGATGATTCCATGAAGAAAAGAATTATAGTCATGGTCGCGGCCCTTGTGCTCTGCCTTCTTGCGGTACAGGGAATCTTTGCAGACGATGTCGTTTATCCGACGACATTCAGGCAGTTCGAGGTCAGAAGCGATGAAGAAGGTTATTCGACAGAAGAGATCTTCTGGTTCAATCCCACCATCTACTGCCTTGATGTCCTTCAGTTCACGCAGGTATACATGATGCCTGAGGATCCCGTGGCATTCTATATGTCTGCCGCTGAATACACGGATGAGCAGATCGAGGACTACCATATCATCTTCCAGTCGTTCATCGAGCCCGATTATGTGGGCAGGATCACTTTCAGCGACAGCTGCGACATCGAAGCCTATTTTGGAAAATACGGCTATGAAGTCGATCCCGAAGGACGGTGGAGCTTCGACATTCTGTTCGAGGACATCTCCGTAGTTCCGGAGCTGTTCCCCAGGGGAATCGGCAGGACAAGTGCATACAATACCTACAGGCGTACCGCACTCCAGCTTGCATTCTATGCCGCAGAATACGGCAAGACCCCCGGAGCCGACGTGATATCCGATTATCTCACGCAGATCTTCGAGTACTACGAGAGGCAGTATGACGAGGCCATGGCGGCCGAGGCTGCCCTCATGGAAAACGAATCGGTGGAAATCCAATAACGAAATCTTTTACAGGAGAAATAGAACATGACATTTGCTGAGAAAATGAAGGCACAGGCCATAGCAGCCAAGAAGTCACTGGTCCTCCCCGAGGGCCTCGAGCCCAGGACCGTCAAGGCCGCAAGGATGATCCTTGACCAGAAGATCGCTTCATCCGTCACACTCATCGGAAACGTCGATGCCGTAAAGGCCAACGCAGAGAAGCTCGGTGTGGACCTCAAGGGAATCAACATAGTCGACCCTGTCACAAGCGAGAAGAGGGCAGCCTACGCCAATGAGTACTATGAACTCAGGAAGCACAAGGGAATGACTCCCGAACAGGCCAATGACCTGATCGTCAACGAACTCAGATGGGGTGCCATGATGGCACACATGGGAGATGCCGACGCCATGGTCGCAGGTGCCGAGAACACCACCGGAAATGTCCTTCTGGCTTCATTCCAGATCATCAAGTGCCGCCCGGGCATCAAGAGCGCTTCATCATGTTTTGTCATGGCTACCGACAAGAAGCAGTACGGTGTAGACGGAACACTGATCTTTGCCGACTGTGCCACAATACCCAACCCGACGGCAGAGCAGCTTGCCGAGATTGCCGAAGCATCGGCTCTTTCATGCAGGACGTTCCTTGGTGCAGAGCCTGTGGTTGCAATGCTTTCATATTCCACAAAGGGAAGTGCAAAGGGTGAGCTGGTGGACAAGGTCACCACAGCACTTGCCTTGGTCAAGGAGAAGTGTCCCGACCTCAAGGTTGACGGAGAGCTCCAGCTTGATGCCGCACTCGTTCCTTCCGTTGCAAACCAGAAGGCTCCCGGCTCAACAGTTGCCGGACATGCCAATGTCCTGGTCTTCCCGGACCTCCAGGCCGGAAACATCGGATACAAGCTCACGCAGAGACTTGCAGGAGCAGAGGCTTACGGCCCGATCCTCCAGGGTTTTGCAAAGCCGGTTTCGGACCTCTCAAGAGGCTGCAGCTCGGAAGACATCGTCGTCACCGCTGCAATCACCCTTGCACAGGCTGCCGCGAACTGATCCGAAGAATGTGTTTTTCCCACCCTGCAGGTCATCCTGCAGGGTATTTTTTTGAGAAACACACAAAAAACCTGAAAAAAAACAAAGTTTTCTTGAAAAAGCCGTAATATTTTCCGCACTTTTTTCGTAATGGAGGGCAATGAAATACCTGATGCCCGTCCTTTTACTGAGCAATCTGGTCCTGTGTCAGGTTTCATCTGCCGCAGGCTGGGTTGGTTTTTTGACATGTGCATACCTCCTTTATTTCTCCGCAGTCTCAGCCTGCGGCACTCTTTTCTCTTCTGCACGCCTGCACCTTGCAATGATCATCTGTTTCATGGGTACGGCAGTTTCCGTAATGACGCTGGTCACATTCAGGAGTCTTGACGTGGACCTCAGCTATGAGCCGGAGAACATCCGGACAATCGAAGGCACCGTAATCTATGACTCGTCATTCACGAAAAACGGGAACCATATGATGAAGATCCGCCTGAGCCGGTGTGTGACAGAGACAGGAGACGCCGGAACTGCTTCCGGGATCGTTGCAGCAGTTGGAAAGGAGCGCAGCATAATCTCTGCAGGACTTGGGATCCGGCTGGAAGGCGAGTTCAGGGAAGGGCTGTTCATCTATGAAGATCTGCAGGTTCTGGAACGCAGCGTTCTGAATGACATAAGGGAAAAGCTGATTGTCTTTCTGGAAGAACGCGTTCTCGGAAAGGAATGTGATGATGCATCGCTCATGAGCTGTCAGCTGCTTCTGGGCAGGTCGGAGAACAATTCCCTGGAACTTCAGGAAAAGGCCAGACAGTGCGGATGTGCTCACGTGTTCGCACTTTCCGGCATGCATCTGAGCATCTTTGCGGGAATCTGCATGACGCTGTTCGGGAAAGGAAAGTTTGCACGGGTAATGTCATGCCTTGCGGTAGCGGCGTTCCTTCTCACGGCAGGGCCACGGCCGTCGCTGATCAGGGCCGCACTGTCTTTCTATCTGTTCTTCATTCCGCTGAAGGAGCGCACTGTGGCGGTGTACTGCATCCACATGATTCTGTTTCCGGCAACCATGTGCGAGCTCGGCAGTTGCTACGGCTATCTGGCTGTCTTTGCGATAGTATGGATGGCTCCCTATCTCAAGGCTGTGCTGTTCCAGTACATCGGAAGGCTCTCTTCGCTGGTCAGCGCATCGCTTTCCGTACTGGTCGTCAGTGCTCCGGTCTATATCATCTGCAACGGCTTCTGGAACCCGGCTTCCGTAATCGCAGCACCTGCAGCCGGTTTCCTTGCCGCCTGTTCGATGTCCCTCGGCCTCCTGACCCTGTCATTCGGCAGGACGGATTTCCTGCTGAAGGCCAACAGTTTTGTCTACCGTTGCATGGACAGACTGTTCGATATCCTCATGGGTATTCCGACCGCAGGTTGGGTCGGCTATGCCGTGCTGGTCGGTGTTCTGCTCCTGCTCTATGCCTTCAACCGCCATCGTCACCGCCATTGGAAGAAGATTTCATCGGATCATGCCACTTCTACTGAACCTCACAATCCGTTATAATCCCTTGTGACATGGCGATATGGGATTTCGACTACAGCTCAATCTCCTCGATAACAAGGCTTCTGGAAGAGAACGGTCTGGGAATGACCAAGAAGTTCGGGCAGAACTTCCTCATTTCCATGAGTGCGCTTGACAAGATCACGGCCTTATGCGGCGCCGCAGAAGGAAAGAGGGTATGGGAAGTCGGTCCCGGGGCAGGAGCACTGACAAGCAGGCTTCTGGCTACGGGCGCCGATGTCACGGCATTCGAGATAGACCACGGCTTCTGCCGCATCCTGCGCGAGCAGGCGTTCGTAGATGTTCCCAACTTCACTCTTGTGGAGGGTGATGCCCTCAAGACATGGAAGGAGACCTGGGCCTCTGACGGAACCCCGGACATCATCTGTGCCAATCTTCCGTACAATGTAGGCTCGGTGTTCATAGCATCTCTGATAGAGAACCGGTGTCTGCCTCCCGTAATGGTCTATACCCTGCAGACAGAGGTTGTCGACCGGATCTGTGCAAAGCAGGGAACGGAGGATTTCTCCGGCTTCTCCATCCTTTGCTCGATAGATTACGAGAATTCTTCGGCCCTCAGGCTCAGCAGCGGATGCTTCTTCCCGCCCCCGAATGTGGACAGCTCGGTGGTGGTCATGAAGAAGCGTCAGACTCCGCTTGTGCCTGACGACGAGGCCAAAGGTTTCCTGGAACTTGTAAGGATGCTCTTTGCCCAGAGACGCAAGACAGTCAAGAACAACCTCAAGGCCACGGGAAAGAGCTCTTCCGAGATAGACCGGGCACTTGACGAGTGCGGAATCAGCCTTACGGAGAGAGCGGAGAAGCTGACCGTGGACCAGATGCTTGCGCTCAAGAGGAGCCTGAAGGTATGAACGTCTTTGTCTACACTTTGGGCTGCAGGGTGAACCAGTGCGAGAGCGAAGCCATTGCCCAGTCTTTTGCCGAGCACGGCCACACAATACTGGATTCCCACGACAACGCAGACCTCATCGTTGTCAACACATGCACCGTTACCAGCAAGGCCGAGCAGAAGGCCAGACGCGAGATAAGGCTTTTTGCAAAGACCGCGCCGGTTCTGGTCACGGGGTGCTACGCCCAGGTCAATCCCGGGGAGATAGAAGGCCTTTCCGACAACGTGGTGGTGTTCCCGCTGATGCGTAAACCCGAGCTTCTGGGGCTTGCCGGATTTTTGGGGGATGTGTCCCAAAATCTGGATATCCTGGAAAGCATCACCGAATTTGCAAGGGAAAGACGCCCCGGATACGGCAGCCTGTTTGATTTCGCACCCAGCGAGTTCAGCTATCACAGCCGTTCATATCTCAAGATCCAGGACGGGTGCGACAACAACTGCGGTTTCTGTCGCGTGCATATAGCCAGAGGACCTTCCAATAGCCTGGATTCTGATACTGTAGTAAAAAGAGCACTCGATATTCAGGGAAAAGGCTATCATGAGATTGTACTGACCGGTGTGAACCTTACCATGTATGACCACCGTGGCAGAGGTCTGGGAGGCCTTCTCGAGAAGCTTCTCAAGGCTGTCGGGCCCGACATGCGTTTCCGTCTTTCTTCATTGGAGCCGGACCACATAGACGACCTTCTTCTGGAGCAGCTTGCCGATCCGCGGATGCAGCCGTATTTCCACATTCCCATACAGAGCGCTGCTGACAAGGTCATAAAGAGAATCAACCGCACATACGACAGCTCCCATCTGGAGTATGTGATAACAAGGCTCAGGCAGATCAAGGACGACCCGTTCCTGGCCTGCGACATCATCACCGGCCTTCCCGGAGAGGGAGACGGGGAATTCGAGATCACGAGGTCGTTCCTTGAACGTCACGGATTCGCGCTCATGCACGTTTTCCCGTTCAGTCCCCGGCCTGACACCGCACTTGAGAAAGCACGCGACCGGGTGCCTGAGAACATCAGGGATGAGAGGGCGCTGATCCTGCGGAACCTTTCCGCCGAGCTGAACAAGGCCTATGTTGCACGTCAGGTGGGAAAACCGGCAGAAGTGATCCTTGAAGGCCGCAGGGTGGGAAAGTGGCACGGGATAACCGGCAACTACCTCAAGGTCGATGTCACCGGAGCTCCTGATTCTGCATCGGTCGGTGATCTGTTCAAGGTCGTGGTCGTTTCCGAAAGCAGGGCGGAGGTCGTGGAATGAACCGGGACATCAGGCTCCTGGAATACGACTGCCTTGATTCGACGAACCGGCTTCTGATTGATCTGGCCAGGGAAGGCGAGCCCTGCGGAACTGCAGTCTGGGCACACACCCAGACCGGAGGACGCGGCAGGCTGGGGCGCAGCTTCTGTTCACCTGCCGGAGGAATATATGTCAGCATCCTGCTTCCGCTGGAGGCTTCCTCCGGTTCGGGAACGCTTCTGACCGCCAAGGCCGGTGTTGCCGTCAGGCGTACCATAAAGCAGATGTGCGGCAGAGAATGCTCAATCAAATGGGTCAACGACATAATCTACAACGGGAAGAAGGTCAGCGGAATCCTTGCCCAGGCATGCGGAGACAAGGCGGTTCTCGGCATAGGCGTGAACCTGAAGACCGATATCTCGCAGTTTCCGGATGATGTCAGGGAAATCGCAACGGCGCTTTACGGACCGCAGGACAAGGCTCCGGATGAAAGGATGTTCGTCGAGGCCCTGCTGGACAATGTTTATTCGCTTTCCTGCAGAGGTGATGAAAACTGGCTTGAGGAATACAAAAGCTCTAGCACAATTGTCGGAAACAAAGTATTAATATTGAAGGCCGGAGCCGTGGTCGGCGAAGGCATCGCAACGGAGATTGATGACACATGCGCACTGCATGTGGTCGGAAAAGACGGAAAAGAGACAGTCCTCTCCACCGGAGAGGTGAGCATAAGGAAAACAGATGATTGACAAAGCGCAGTGGAAAAATCTTGTTCAGGAAAGACTTCAGAGACTCTATGAGCAGTCGGGCCATGAGGGAAAGCTTCAGGATGTGGTGATCCAGATTCCGCCGAAACCGGAACTGGGAGACCTTGCGTTCCCGCTCTTTGCCTTTGCAAAGGCATTCGCCAAGGCACCGAACCTTCTTTCCCAGGAACTGAGTGCGGACATCAATGCTCTTGCCGACAAGCCGGACGGAGAGGCGTTTGCTGCAGGTCCGTACATGAACGTGCGCCTGAACATGGACAAGATGGTGGCCGATCTCTACAGACAGGTGGTGAAGCAGGGTGACGGATTCGGAAAGACGGACCTTCTGGGTGGAAAGAAGGTCATGATCGAGTTCAGCTGCCCCAATACCAACAAGCCGCTGCACCTGGGTCACGTGCGCAACGACTGCATCGGCCAGAGCATGAGCCAGATCCTCAAGGCAGGCGGCGCCGAGGTCATGAAGGTCAACCTCATCAACAACCGCGGAGTGCACATCTGCAAGTCCATGCTTGCCTACAAGAAGTTCGGAAACGGCGAGACTCCCGAGAGCTCGGGAATCAAGGGCGACCATCTTGTGGGCAATTACTACGTGCGCTTTGCCCAGTGGGAGAAGGAAGTCCTGGACAAGGATACCGCAGCTTTCATTGCACAGGGAATGAAGGCCGAGGAAGCCGAGGCAAAGGCCAAGGAGATCAACGGACCGGACCTTGAGGCGCAGGCAATGCTGCGTGACTGGGAGAAGGGCGTGCCTGAGGTCATCGAACTGTGGAAGATGATGAACAGGTGGACCCTGGACGGTGTTGACGAGACATACAGGAATACCGGAATCTCCTTTGACAAGTACTACTACGAGAGCGACACCTACAAACTCGGCAAGGACAAGGTGCTTGAGGGCCTGGAGCGCGGTGTCTTCCAGAAGGCCGATGACGGTGCAATCTACATCGACAATGCCGATATAGGCCTTGATAAGAAGATCCTGCTCAGGAAGGACGGCACATCCATCTACATCACGCAGGACATCGGAACTGCAATAAACCGTCACGAGGACTGGCCGTTCGACAGCCTGATCTACGTTGTGGCCAGCGAGCAGAAGTACCACTTCAAGGTGCTGTTCCACGTGCTGGACAAGCTGGGCTATCCGTGGGCAAAGGACCTCCACCACCTTTCATACGGCATGGTCTTCCTGCCTGAAGGAAAGATGAAGAGCCGCGAGGGTACGGTCGTGGATGCAGATGACCTGATCAAGTCACTCACGGACATGGCGCGCGAGGAGATCATGGAGAAGGGACGCGGTGGCGAGCTGGAAGATGTGGATCAGACTGCACACGACATCGCACTGGGTGCACTGAACTACTACATCCTGCAGTTCGATCCGAACAAGGATTTCGTGTTCAATCCCAAGGAGTCGCTATCGTTCAACGGCAACACAGGACCTTATCTCCAGTACATGGGAGCCAGGATATCTTCCATGCTGCGCAAGTTCGACGAGGTCCGTTCCGAGTATGATTCAATTGAGTTCGACCCGTCAGTGCTTTCCCTTGAGGACGAGAGGGAGTTGATCAAGCTCATCGGTGCCTTCCCCGAGACAGTCGCCAAGGCATGCCGCATGTATGATCCAAGCGTCATCTGTGCATACCTGTACGACATGTCCAAGCGCTTCTCCCACTGGTACCACGACAACCAGATCCTCAAGGCAGAGACCCCTGTTCTGGTCAAATCCCGTGTGTGCCTGTGCCGGATGGTGCTTTTGGTCATGAAGAACGCCTTTGATCTGGTGGGTATCCCGTTCCTGGAGAAGATGTGAGGCAGGGGTTATCCATTTTTGGAGAAAAATTGCCTGAAATATAGGAAAAGTTCTTATATTTCAGGCTGAAAACAGAAAAAAGTGGATAGACCCTCTCAAGAGAAGAGTGTAATCAAACCGTCGGAGAGGCGGTCTGTTTCCCATTCGGCATCCTCGGAGAGTACAGAACTTATCTTGCGTATCACTGCGGCTGTGACGAGGTCTGCGGCGTAGTCTGTATCCCTGATGTCCAGCCAGCTTCTCTGCACGCAGAATTCCAGCGCAATCCTGATGCGGGCGTTTACCATGGAAGTCATCATCCGGCTCTGAAGTGCAAAGGTATCATCGAACATGCTCATCTGCTGGACGATGGAGAAGAACGATGACACCGGCTTCTGCGCAAAGACATCGATGATGTTGTCGAAGAGCGATACCAGCATGCTGCGGGCGTCCTTTGCCTTGAAGTCGACGATGAATGCTTTCTTCCCAAGCTCTTCGTTGCAGTAGCGCACCACTGCGTCCACCAGGGCCTGCTGGCTCGCGAAATGGCTGTATGTGCTTGCCTTCCTTATCCCGACTTCAAGTGCGATGTCCGAGAGGCTGACGTTTGCAAGGCCTTTCTCCTCTCCCAGGTTCAGGATTGCAGTGATTATCTCTTCCCGTGTACTCATATTCACATTAAAGACTACCGACCGTTAGTTAGTCAACAGCATTTTCCGTACATTCTTTTCCTTTTCTATGGAATAAACTTGCGCAAGGTTGTATAACGACAGGGCAAATCAAATTCAAAGGATGTGTTTAATGTACGCACTCGTAGAAATTCTTGGAAAGCAGTACAAGGCGGAAGAGGGAAAGACAGTCAGAGTCGATTTGGTCAATGCAGAAGTCGGCGCTAAGGTCACCTATGAGTCTGTCCTTGCAGTTGTTAAGGAAAACGATGTCAAGTTCGGCGCTCCGTATGTCAAGGGTGCCAGCGTTGTAGCCACACTCCAGTCCAACATCAAGGACGACAAGGTTCGTGTCTACAAGTATCACAGAAGAAAGGGATACCGCAGGACCCAGGGTCACAGACAGCAGTATTCAATTCTCACGATCGACAAGATCAACGCTTAAGGGAGGCAATCAATGGCTCATCATAAAGGTGGTGGTTCATCAAAGAACGGAAGAGATTCTAATGCACAGCGTCTCGGAGTGAAGCGTTACGGTGGTCAGATCGTCAAGGGTGGTGAGATTCTTGTCCGTCAGCACGGAACAAAGATTCATCCGGGCGAGAACGTCGGTCTGGGATCAGACTACACCCTGTTCGCCAAGGTCGGCGGAAAGGTTCTCTATCACGCACGCAACAACCGCAACTACGTCAGCATCGTTGTTGAAGAGTAAGTTCAGCAAGAGAATATAACTCGATGTTTGGTTTTTCAGATGAAACCTATATCGACATTGCCTCCGGAAACGGGGGCAATGGTTGTGTCTCGTTCAGACGTGAGAAATTCGTCGAGAAAGGCGGCCCCGACGGCGGTGACGGCGGCAAGGGCGGCGATCTTGTCTTTGTAGTCAAGGACAACCTCAGGACACTGGCTCATCTGAAGATCATCAGGACTTTCCGCGCAGAGAACGGAAAGAACGGCAGCGGGGCACGCTGCTACGGCAGGGCCGGAAACGACATGGAGATTCCCGTGCCGCCCGGAACCGTCATCAAGGATGCCAACACGGGAGAGGTCATAAAGGACCTCACCGGTGTTGACCGCTTTGTCTTCCTCAAGGGAGGACGCGGGGGTCTGGGCAACTATCATTTCAGGACTTCCACAAGACAGGCACCCAAGTTCGCACAGCCGGGAGAACCCGGAATCGAGATGAGGGTGGGTCTTGAGCTTCTGGTGATAGCCGACATCGGCTTTGTCGGATTCCCGAATGCCGGCAAGAGCTCCCTGATGAACATGCTCACCAATGCGCGCAGCAAGGTTGCAAGCTATCCGTTTACAACCAAGATCCCGCAGCTGGGCATGATGCGCATGGGAGACCAGGACGTGGTCCTTGCGGATATTCCCGGCATCATCGAGGGCGCAAGCCAGGGCGCAGGCATGGGATTCAAGTTCCTAAAGCATATCTCGCGTACCGGCGGTCTTGCATACCTTGTGGACATGTCGGAGCCGGACTGCCTGGACAAGTACGAGCTTCTCAGGCATGAGCTTGAGACCTATTCACCGGAACTGGTGCAGAAGAAGGAAGTCCTGATCGGGACCAAGCTGGACGAGGAAGGTGCGCCGGAGAATTTCGAGCGTTTCAAGGCCAAGTACAGCGACAAGACCGTATTCGGGATGTCCATCTTCGACGAGGACTCGGTCAAGCCCATCATGAAGGCGTTCATCGGCATGCTGGGTAAGGAAGACGTGGAAAAGGGCTTCAGTTCCAGACCCGATACCGATGCCTATTATCCGGAAACACAGGAGGAGTATGAGGGAAGATAAGACCGCTGTCCTGGGCGGAAGCTTCGACCCGGTGCATCTGGGACATCTTTTCCTCCTTCATTGCGCCGTTACGATGACGGACTATTCTTCATTCCTTCTGATTCCGGCCAAGGTCAGCAACTTCAAGCAGGGAAACGGACCCAAAGCCACTGATGCCCGGAGACTGGAAATGCTGAGACTGGCGCTTCTTGACTATCAGGACCTGTACCCCGATGACAAGGCAGACATCCGCATCTCCACCATGGAGCTGGACAGAGGCGGTGTGTCATATACTTCGGACACGGTAAGGCAGCTCAGACAGCAGCTTGGTTATGACGGAACCGACAGGCGGATAGGCCTGATAATGGGTGATGACCACGTGGAAGGCCTTTCCCGCTGGCACGATTTCGGATATCTCAAGGACAACGTTGAGTTCCTGATCTGCAGGCGCAATCCCGACGGGGAATGCTGGGACAGCCTGCCTGACGGGCTGCACTACAGGAAGCTGGAGCCCGGGCATCTTGCGCCGCAGTCTTCCAGTGCGGTCAGAAGCAATGTGGACGCAAACGGCGGATTTCTCTCAAAGAGGGTTAGTGAATATGTCAGAGCCAACGGTCTTTACATCTGAGCAGCTCAAGTCCTACCTGAAGCAGACAGTAAGCGAGCGCAGGTACGTGCACAGCCTGGGTGTTGCCGAAACAGCCGCAAAGGTGCTTGAGCATTTTTCCTGCCATGACTACACAAGGACATGGAACGGCTTTGCCGCTCCCGTCTTCTGCGGACTTGCGCACGACCTTGCCAGAGAGATGACTGATGCCCAGATACTGGAGTATTGCAGGAAAAACAACATATATCTCTCAAAAGAGGATATCGAAGCACCTGTTCTTGCCCATGGAATCATCTCTGCGGACATCGCAGTTTCCCTTGCCGGACGCTTTCCGATGTCATGGTACAAGGCGCTTGCGGTCCATACCACAGGCAACGCCGGTATGGACGATCTTGCACTTGCAATCTTCATAGCCGACTACATAGAGCCGTCACGCAGGTTCATGACAGAGGAAAAGCGGGCCTTCTACCTGGGATCGGCGAACATTTCGCAGTGCGCCTACAGGGTTCTGTGTGATATGATTAGTCATTGGGAGCAGACCGGTTTCCATGACGCGTCCAGCGGATCAAAGGCAATGAAGGAGTATCTTGAACGACATGCGCAGTGCAGCTATGAGTAGGAGATTCATCGTCATTTCCATTCTCATCGTGCTGGCTGCCGCTCTCTTTCTGACGGGGTGCGCCTCAGGGCAGAATACATGCTGGTATGCATACTTCGGGGACTGTGCCTACGCCATGGTGTATACACCGGCGGACAACAGCTTCACCTGCATACAGCTTCCGCTCGAACAGATCCTCAGATGGGGAAAGGAATCGGGACTTGATTCGATTCCCGTGGCCATGCGCAACTATGTGGGGCTCAAGGACACAGGGTTCCTTCTGGGAACAACTGAGTCACTCAGTACCCTGAGGGACATCCTGGATGCGCTGGGGTCTGAAAGCGACGAGCAGGCGTCAGGAGCAAAACGGGTGAAGACCATGGTGGCAGAGGCAGGGTCGCTCAGCCGCAGACCCACGCTGGACAGACTGATTCCGCTCTGCGGACAGGATGTCGAGAGTCTGCTGAAGCTTCTTGCCGACAAGACCCCGGAATGCTGGTGCTATGATGCACACGGCATTTTCAATACAGACGATCTGAACTTCTCGCAGCGCTACTTCACGCAGTGGCTGGAGCAGGTTCTTGGAGGAAATAAATGAAGGAAGAAACAAAACGCCAGGCCGAAGCGCTCTGCGCATTTCTCAATGACCACAAGGGACAGGAAGTCACTCTCATCGATGTGTCCGAGGACTGCTCCTGGACCGACTGCTTCATAATCTGCACCGTGACCAGCCTGGGTCACCTCAGAGGTCTGGCACACGAGATATGGGCCGAGATCGATGGTCTCGGACTTCAGGTCAACAACCGCCACAAGGCCGTGGGCGATGACGGATGGGAGCTGATTGACTGTGGAGACATCGTCATCCACCTGATGAGCCAGGAGATGAGGGACTTCTATTCACTCGAAAGGCTGTGGCAGAAGTTCGGAAAGTAACTTGAATTCATACCGAGTTCGGAATATCCTATACTCATGGAGTACATTAGCACCAAGGAAGCCGCACAGAAGTGGGGCATAAGCGAAAGACGCGTCAGGTCACTCTGCGCGGAGGGCAAGATAGAGGGTGCCGCACGTTGCGGCGACTGGGTATGGAGCATACCCGTGGGAACACAGAAACCGGCCGACGGCAGGACTCTCAGGTACATGAAGAACCGCGCCCTGCGCACCGGAAGCCAGGACTACCGTGAGGCCGACAAGCTGCGCGCAAGCTCCAACCAGGCCAGTCTCTCTGCCGACCGCAAGGTCCAGATAGTCCTTGAGGCCCTCACTTATGACAACACCGAGATAACCCTGGAGCAGGTGCTTGCCATCTTTGACCTGCAGAACCAGGACAATGTCCCGCTTGAGAAGCAGATCATGGCCCTCAACATGAGGTCCGCGCTCTCAAGCATCCCGTTCGACCTGAACGAGAAACGTCTTCTTGACCTGCACGCAAGACTCCTGATGTCCATTGACGAGCGCAACGCCGGCAAGTACCGTCTGGGCGGGACGCAGGCCCAGGAGACTGAGGCCATGTTCGAGCAGTACTCCGGCCCGTGGTCCGTACTCCATCCGGTTGCCAGGGCAGCATTCCTCTTTGCCGAAATCCTCAGGATACAGCCGTTCGAGAAGGGGACTCCCGAGCTTGCGTTCGTGCTGCTTGCAAACGAGATGTACAAGGCAAAGCTCCCGCCGGCACTGTTCGGCGAGAACCGCATACCGGAGCTCAAGGCCGCACTGGCAAGCACCGCAATCCGCGGCAACAGCCAGATGCTCGTATCATCGATTCTTGACGCAGTGACGGGAAACCACCAGTAATAATGACCACCTTATTCAGAAATGCCACAGTGATCGACGGTTCCGGCGACAAGCCGTACGGAGCCGATGTCCTCGTACGCGGGGACACAATCGTTTCAGTAGTACCATGCTCAGACATATCGGCATCAGATGCCGCTGAAGTCATCGATGCCACGGGAAAGGTCCTGTGCCCGGGATTCATGGACATGCATGCCCACAGCGATCTGGAGCTGATCAGGCATCCTTCCATGACCTACAAGATCCAGCAGGGCATCACCTTTGACCTTTCCGGCAACTGCGGCATAGGTGTCTATCCTTGGAGACCGGAGTTCGCGCCACGCTTCTTCGACATAATCGGCCATTACGACAACTGGAACTGGGTTGACTTCAGCACTTATGCAGAGAGGCTGAGCGGCACCGGAACCGGAATCAACTGCGGCTTCCTGCAGAGCCACAGCTGCCTGCGTATAAACGCCATAGACGGCAACCCCAACAGGGCCGCCACGGCGCAGGAGATAGACAGGATGTGCGCCATGCTGGAGAAATCGCTGGAGCAGGGGTGCTTCGGATTCTCAAGCGGTCTGTATTATGCCCCGTGCATGTATGCGGAGAAAGACGAAATCCTAGCACTTCTTTCCGTAGTCAAGAAGCATGATGCGGTCTTTGCCGTCCACCACAGATGCGAAGGCGACGACATCCTTCCTTCTATAGATGAAATCCTGTCCTATGTCCGTGAGACCGGGGTGAGGCTTGAAATCTCGCACCTCAAGGCAATAGGGCGCAAGAATCAGGCAAAGGTGCCGGAGGTTCTTGAAAAGATCCACCGCATGCGGGACGAAGGCTTTGACATCGCCTATGACCAGTATCCCTATGAATACGGAAGCACAAGCCTGTTCAGCCTGCTTCCCCCTGATTATCTGCGCCTTACTCCCCAGGACCTGTCCGCCGTGCTGGAAAAGACAAAGACAGACAAGGCCCTGAGGGATTCAATTGTGGCCGAAATGATGGAACCGCACGGCTGGGACAGCATTGCAGAGCTTTGTCCGTGGGAAGACATCAGCGTCGTGACCATGGAGAGCACTCCAGAAGTCAACGGCATGGACATGGCCGAAATAGCACGTCAGATGGGGATGGACCCGTTCGATGCCCTGTTCCATCTGCTTGCCAAGGAGAAGGGCTATGCCCTGATGTCCGATGTCACCCAGAGCCCGGAAGCCCTGAGGATGATATTCGAAGATCCCCTGATGTGTTTCGGAACAGATGCCCTGTATACGGGACCGTTCGCCCATCCCAGAAGTGCAAACGGAGCCATCCACATCCTCTATGAAAGATGCGTCCAGCAGAAATACCCGTTTGAGGAAGTGATCCGCAAGATGACGCATGAAGTAGCCTCCCGACTCCGCATCAGAGACCGCGGTCTGGTAAGGGAAGGCTTCAAGGCGGACCTCGTGCTCTTTGACCCCGTTACACTCAAGGACAATTCGGACATGGCCCATCCTTTTGTGATGTGCACAGGCCTTGAGTGTGTCATGGTGAATGGAGAATTTGCCTTCAGGGACGGAAAACTGACTGAAAGCCTGTCAGGCAGGGTTCAGTTCAGGAATCTGTAGATTGCCTCGGCTACGCCGGCATTGACATTGTCAGCCTGCGTGACGTATGTGGCCATCTGCTTTATGTCATCAGGGGCATTGGCCATGGCAACCGATATGCCTGAGGCCTTGAACATATCTATGTCATTATAATAATCGCCCAATGACATGACGTTTTCTCTCGTAATCCCGTAATGTCGGCAGAGAGCCTGTACGGCAGTGCCCTTGTTCACGCCCTTGGGCATTATCTCAAGGAAGCGGGGATCCGATTTGAAGCAGTCTATATACTTACTGTACCTGTCTGCGATGCGCTCCATGAGCAGGTCTGTCTTATGGGGGTCTGCCTGAACGCCAAGCATCTTGTTCGGGGCCTGGCCTCTGATGAAGGAATCGGTATCTACTATCGTGCCGCGGATGCGTGTTGCCTGGAACTCGGACTCTGCCCAGTAGTCATTGCCTGGATCCAGATACCAGAGGTCGTGGTGATAGACGAACATTGTGCAGCCCAGTGAGCGGGCGATGCCGTTTATCTCAAGCGCGGTTTCCTTATCTATGAAGCTTTCTTCAATGATCGTGCCATCCCAATCCTGTACTATGCAGCCCCCGAGTGAAGGGAAGGCGTCCCGGACTCCCAGGCGGTCCATGTAGTCTCTGGTGGACGGAGCTATACGTCCGGATTTGATTGCTATATGCGCTCCCTTCTCGAAATGGGCCCATCGGATGGCCTTTCTGTTGGCCTCCGGGACGTTCTTATCATCGTCAACCAGGGTGTTGTCTACATCAATGCATATGAGTTTTATCGGCTCTGAAGTCACGCAGATACCATACCACACCCTGATGGAAGGGGCAACAGATGTGGTTTGTCTATCCATATACATACGTGTATGCGCGTAAACAAATTACTAAACCATCTATAAAAAATGTTTACAATATATTTTTTCATTTTTTTCAAAAAAA
>JAJBWA010000016.1:0-4283 GCA_031935845.1 bacterium
CTGAAGGAAAGAATCGGATTTCAGACGAAGCATCTGCACGGCAACGGGGTCGGTTCTCCGTCCAGGCAGTTCGGGCTCTAGCCCGGGAGGATCATTATGGAAACAAAGAAACTCAATGAAAAGGGCGATGGTTCCAGATGGGCTACGACCGAGGAACTCCTCGCCCACAGCGTCGTTTCCCAGACGAATGCGAGGGAAGTCTCCAATCCCGGAGTTCCTCTCGTATCCCTCTCTGGTGGCAGGGTCGCCATGAGCCCTCCGGAGTGCCATGTGCTAATCAACGGCACGACGGGCTTCGGCAAGAGCCGCCGTCTCATGATTCCTGCAATCAGGATGATGGCGAAGGGCGGAGAGTCAATGGTCATCTCCGACCCCAAGGGAGAGCTGTACCGCAACACTGCATCCGTTCTGGAGAAGAAGTACGGATACAGGGTCAGGGTCATCGACTACCGCAATCCGGATAAGGGCTGCAGGTGGAATCCCCTCAAGACGATTGATGCCGGCTTCCGCTCGGGAGTTCCGGAGAAAAGGGAAAAGGCCCTGCAGTATCTCAAGCAGATTTCAGAGATTCTGGTATGCAGGGTAAGCTCCGACCGTGACAAATTCTGGGAAAATGCCGCCACGGATCTGCTTATCGCATCAGCAAAAATCATACTCCAGTACACTACCGAGAAGCTGACATTCCGCAATATCGCTGATGTTGCAGGCCAGCTCACCATGATGGAGGACGACAAGAAGAACAACGGCATATTCAGCGAAATCCTTGAAGCCCTGCCTAAGGATGACATCCTGCGTATCCGTCAGACATTGTCAGGATTCTACAAGGGTGCGTCAGCCACGGTTACGTGCATCGTCCAGGAGTTTAATTCCATGCTCGCTCCGATGACGGACAGCGCCGCCGTTATGGATCAGATGGAGGATTCCGATTTCGACATTACGGAAGTCGGAAAGGAAGCCACCGCCCTCTATCTGATTCTGCCCGATGATTCGGATGTGATGTACGCCGTTGCATCGATGCTGGTTACGCAGCTCTATTCCAGTCTGGTGGAGCTTGCGGACGGAATCGGAGGAAGGCTTCCCAATAGGGTTACGTTCCTGCTTGATGAGTTCGGGTCCTTCGTGCGCATACCGCAGTTCGCAAGCATCCTTACCGCATCGAGATCCCGAGGGATAAGGTTCGTCCTTGCATGCCAGAATCTCAACCAGCTCAGGGCCCGGTACGATGTGTACACAGCGGATGTCATAGAGTCCAACTGCAGGGTTTTGGTGTGCATGAATACCGCCGACAGGGATTTCATCTCCAAGGTCCAGATGCGCCTGGGAAGCATGGTGCTTCCGTACACACAGCGCAGGGTGCCCCTTCTGGAAAGCGGAGATTTCCAGACATTCGGAGCCGGCGATGTCCTCATCATGAACGACACGTGTCGTCCTTTCATGGGGCATCTCGAGGACTTCGGAGACATCGACTTCGGGGACGACGGGATGCAGCTCGAGGCAGCGTTTCCGCAGAAAAGAGAGCCGAAGAGACCGCATCCTGTATTCCTTGCAGACATCCTGTATGAAATCAGGCAGCATCCGGCAGGACTGCCGGGCTGTGATGTTGTTGACGAGAATCAAGAAGACATTACATCGGTTCTACGCGATCTTGTAGACGCGTGCGACCTGATCTGAGACAGGTACGGCCGTCAGTCAGGGTGGGATGCCTTCAGGTAGCTCCACATCGTCGGTTTTACCGCTTCACGCGGAAAATAGGAGAAATATCTATGTCAAATATTATGAGAATCAAAGACACCAGGATCCTGTATCTCAACGGTGCCATCGACAATGAGACCGCGATGGTCTTCAACACCATGCTTCTCCAGCTGGACTATGAGAATCCGGACGAGGACATCACCGTATACATCAACAGCCCCGGTGGCAGTGTTCTGGACGGGTTCTCGATGATAGACGTCATGAATCTGGTGCACTGTGATGTCCGCACGGTGTGTGTGGGAATCGCAGCCTCCATGGGAGCCATGCTTCTCATGGCAGGTACACATGGAAAGAGGGATATCCTTCTACATTCCAAGACTCTGCTTCACCAGCCGCTGGCGACCATGGGAGGCGGGTTCATGCAGGCCTCTGACATCGAGATTCAGGCCGAACAGGTCCGAAGGACCAAGGAAGAGGTGTTCCGTGCCATCTCCGGATGCACGGGACAGCCTCTGGACAAAGTGGCGGTGGACTGCGACAGGGACTTCATGATGGATGCCCGGGAGTCGCTGGAGTACGGGATTGTGGACAGGATAATAGTCGCGGACAACGTAAAAGACCCCGCAGGAGACGGGGAGACCAGATAAGGAGGTACAGTATGCAGCAGATCAATAAAAAGACGGAATATCTTGTGAGGTTCAGGAAAATCGACGGTAGGACTGAAGCGGACTGCTCATCTCTCCTCGGGGGAGAGGGCAGGCTGCTGGTCTGCGAGGTTCAGGAAGAAGAAAACGGTCCGGTCAGCTATGTGGCCACCTACCAGCCCCTGCTTGGCGGACGTGAGGCAGAGGGCTGGTTCAGGATGGAAGTCGACTACATGGGAACGGATGACGGTTGCATCAGGATCCTTGACGGATACGGACTGTACGTTTTCCAGATCCTGGCGGGACAGGAGGAGCTTGAATACAGGGACATCGAGGCATGCGGAGTGGATATCCACAGGATATCTTCGAATACAGGTCATTCCGAGAACAAGGTCATGAGGGTGAAGAACTGGCTCTTCCATGATGTCCACGACCGCGATTGGAGTGAGACGTCCAGGCTTCCGCTTCCGATGGAAATCCTTGAAGCATGGAAGAGGCTGTCCGAAGGAGAATTCACCGACACGGACAACCTGCTCATCGAACAGGTAGACAGCACTTGTAAGTTCCTCTTCATGGATGTGCCCGAACGTTTTGCATGGGAAAGAGCGGAAAAAGAATTCCACTGGATGGAGAAAAGCGGAGCGGAAGCACCGCGCAGATGGTTCACAGGAGGTGAAGATGAGCAGTGAAGCGCTCCATGTCATATCATTCAAGAACGCACATATGCGAAACCGCAATGGTTCCCATGCCCAGTTTCTTACTATGGACATCGGGGAGTCGGAGAGAAGATTCTCAGTGCTGGGTAAGAAACTTGAGGACATCTGGGGCCGCATGGGACTGGAGACAACGGATTGCAACCTGCCCCCGGTGCCGGTTCTCAATGTAGAAGAAGTCTTCAATGACGGAGAATGGGAACTGATTGAGAGCAGGGAAGAGAAGTTCACGGATAAGTTCATCAGCATAATGAGCCCCGGTCAGTCTCCGTATCTGCACGTAGACGAGATTCTAATTAGTCTGTGCGGGTTCAGATGCATGGGGATATATGCAATCACGGGCAGTTTTCTTCTCAGAGGGCCATGTCTTTCCAACAATCCCGAGCTGACTCCGGGATTCCGTCTCCGTCCCGTTTCCCTTATGCCCGGATCCCTGCTTAATGTCTCAACGCCAAGTCTGGAGAGATTCCGGGATGCTGAAAGACATGGAAACGTACTCGGAGAAGAGGATTTCCGTAATGACCGTGTGTCAAGCCTCTTTGATTTCGTCATCAAAACCTCACCTGATGAGAAGCTGATTGATGAGTATGTTCTGGAAGACAGCGATCTGTGTCTTCTGCTTGCGGATATTACAGGGGCATCTGTACGCTGACGGTTCAGTGTACAAGATACTGTTTTAGTGCCGGACCATGGTTCTTCGGATCTGATCCGGCAGGTTTTTCTTTTCATTGAGATTGACCCTATACGGTTTGTCGTTTTCTGCACATAAGGATGTCGGGTGCGTTGCATCCGGAAGAATTTCTTGAGGAGGCATTGACATGACAGCAGAGCATCATATCAGTCCATACGTATTACTCGGTATTTCTCCCGAAGCTTCCATAGCGGAGATAAAGAGGGCGTATCGGAAAATGGCGAAAAAGTACCATCCTGACTTCCACCCCGGAGACAGGATTGCGGAAGAAATGTTCAAGAAGGTGAGCGATGCCTATGCCTTTCTGATAGACAGAAACGGAAGAGGAGAAAGCTTCTGGCGTGGTGCTGAAGAGGAGGCAGAACGCAAGGCACAGCAGGCAGCCAAGCAAAAAGAAGCTAGGGAACGTGCGGAGCGTGAGGCTGCAGAACGCAAGGCAAAGCGTGAAGCAGCAGAGAGGGAGGCAAAGGAAAGACGCGAGAGGGAAGAGCGGGAGCATCGGGAAAACATGGAAAGGCAGGCCAGGCGTGAAGCCACGGAGAA
>JAJBWA010000017.1:0-5911 GCA_031935845.1 bacterium
AGATTCCCCTCACAGGGTGATGCGCATGCAGGAATCACGTGAGTATTCCTGCTTCGGAAAGGAGATAGAACCGGCCTCCTGCACCGGACGTGAGCGGGGATCGGTCACCATCGACAACATCAACTACAAGAGGTATTCGGGGGAGATTCAGATCGTGCGTCAGACGTTGCCCGCTGATGAAAGGGTAAACGTCATCGGCCGGATTCCCGAAAAGTACCTCCTGCTTCTTGACTCAATCCCCAACAACGCTAGAATAAGGCTGATTTCGGAAATACAACGATGAAAAAAGGTCAGCTGTTCGGTAGTCTCATTCTTGTTTTCGTGGCCATGATCTGGGGTACGTCTTTTGCAGTACAGCGCGCCGGCATGGAACATATCCAGCCCGTTACGTTCACGGCTGCACGCATGACGCTGGCTGCGGTTGCAGTAGGCATAGTGGCGCTGCTTCAGAAGGATGATTCCTCTTCTCCCGGGGAACGCATCAGTCTGAGACGCACCAACCTCTTAGGCGGCTTGTTCTGCGGACTGTTCCTTGTCTCGGGAAGTATTTTCCAGCAGATAGGTATAGTGAATACCTCGGCCGGAAAGGCCGGTTTCATCACCGCGCTGTACATCCTGCTTGTCCCTGTCTTCAGCTTCATCCTGTTCCGCAGGAAATATCCATGGCTGGTGTGGGTTGCGGTCCTTATCGGGATTGCCGGCATGTACCTGATGTGTATGAACGAAAGCTTCACACTGGCCGGAAGCGATATCCTTATCATCATCTGCGCATTCACGTTCACAGGCCACATTCTCTGCTGCGACTACTACGTCAAGAGAGGAAACGCCATCCGCATCTCGGCAGTCCAGATGGCAGTAACTGCTGCAATCTCATGGATATTTGCCTTCATAATGGAGACCCCGAGCATTGATCAGATCAGATCAGCCGCGATTCCGATCCTGTACTGCGGTCTGGTTTCCGGTGGAATAGGGTTCACTCTCCAGCTTGTGGCTCAGAAATACTCCGATCCTACGGTCGCATCCCTTCTTATGAGCCTGGAATCGGTCTTTGCCGCAATCGGTGGTGCCGTGATCCTGCATGAGCGCATGAGTGCCCGTGAACTCATCGGATGTGTCATCATGTTCAGCGCCATCATAATCGTCCAGATTCCCGTGAAGGGAAAAAAGCGGAGTCCGGGATGCTGATCAGGGAAGTTTCCGATAACAGGCGGGACTACATGCCGCTGCTACTGCTGGCGGACGAGCAGGAGAGCATGATAGAGCGCTACATTGACCACGGGACCATGTATGTACTTGAGGAGGATGGGGAAGTCCGGGCGGAATGCGTGGTGACCGATGAAGGCAACGGCATTCTGGAGATCCAGAGTCTTGCAGTGGCAGAGGAATACCAACGTTACGGTTACGGAAGGGAGATGATCCGCTTCATAGTCAGGCACTATCATGATGAATACAGTACCCTCAAGGTCTGCACCGGAGACAGCCCGCTGACCGTACCGTTCTATGAAAGCTGTGGGTTTGCAATATACGACAAAACCAAGGATTATTTCATCGAGCATTATGACCATCCCATCTTTGAGGGCGGCAGACGGCTCAGGGACAGGGTCTGTATGAAGATGGACCTCAAGGTGAAATGATTAGTGAGGAGATGAACATGACCAATACGAAACAGGTAGTGACACGTAACGACATAATCAATTCCTTACAGACTCTGGGATTAGGTAAGGGAGACATCGTGATCGTACATGCATCCTTGTCAAAGATGGGGTATGTCTGCGGCGGTGCGCAGTCAGTGATAGAGGCTCTCACCGAGACAGTAGGTACGGAAGGAACCATCGTCATGCCAGCTCAGTCATGGAAGAACCTGGATCCAGAGGATGGCGTGCACTGGGAGGTTGCGGAAAGTGACTGGGACATCATACGCAGGAACTGGCCTGCCTATGACAAGAACATCACGCCTACAAACACCATGGGTGCCGTGGCGGAGATGTTCCGCCAATGGCCCGGTGCGGTCAGAAGCGATCATCCCGCAAGATCATTCGCCGCCTGGGGAAGGCATGCGGAGTACATCGTATCCGGTCATGATCTCAGTGACATATTCGGCGAGACTTCCCCGCTGGGAAAGCTCTACGGGCTCGGTGCAAAGGTCCTTCTCATGGGCGTGGGCTATGACAAGAACACATCGCTTCATCTTGCTGATGTCAGGGCCTCATATCCCGGAAAGCACGATGTCGTTGAACACAGCGCGGTGATGGAGAACGGGAAGAGGGTCTGGAAGGCATATGAGACCCTTTTTGTCGACGGCGAGCATTTCGTGCAGATAGGCGAGGCCTTCGAGAAGGAGAACCATGTGAGTATGACCGATCTCGGGCAGGCTGTCCTAAGGCTCATGGACCAGAGGACGCTTGTGGACTTTGCCGTCAAATGGATTGAAGCCAACCGTGGACAGGAGCAGAAATCATGAAAGAGTCCATGACGGTTTGCGCAACAGACAACGAAATCAGGCAACAGCTTCTGGGCATGAGGGATGAGAAGTATGCATCGTTCCAGGCCAAGCTGATTCCCGGAATCGACCCCGATGCGGTAATGGGGGTGCGCACTCCACAGCTGAGATCCTATGCAAAGAAGCTTGTCAAGGAAGATGCGGCCGGGGAATTCCTCAAACACCTTCCGCATGAATACTTTGACGAGACACAGCTGCATGCCTTCATCATCTCCGAGATTAAGGATTTTGACGAATGTATGGCTGAGATAAACAGGTTCCTTCCGTTTGTTGACAACTGGGCAACCTGTGACCAGCTGTCACCCAAGGTGTTCGGAAAACACAAGGACCGGTTGCTGCCACAGATCATCAACTGGATGAAATCAGATGAAACCTACACAATCAGGTTCGGAATAGGGATGCTGATGCAGCACTATCTGGATGAGGATTTCAGGCCGGAATACCCTCGGCTGGTGGCGGAAATCAGATCTGAAGAATACTATGTGAACATGATGATCGCCTGGTATTTCGCCACGGCGCTTGCAAAGCAGTATCAGGCCGTGCTGCCGTTCATTCAGGACAGGAAACTGGATGTCTGGACGCACAACAAGACAATCCAGAAGGCTGTGGAGAGCTACAGGATAACCGATTCCCGTAAGGAATACCTCAAGAGCCTGAAGTGCACCAAAGGAGAGAAGTGATGGATAAGCTTGCCGTCTGCGGAAAAGAGTACACGATCATCAGGCTGCTCGGCCACGGGAAGGGAGGGTATTCCTACCTTGCCGAGAGCAACGGTATGCAGGTAGTGCTCAAGCAGATCCATCACGAGGCGTGTGATTATTACAGCTTCGGAAACAAGATAGAGGCTGAAAACAATGACTATTGCCGCCTGAAGAATGCAGGAATCAGGATTCCCGAGATGCTGGCCATCGATTTTGAGACCGAGCGCATAGTCAAGCAGTACATCGACGGTCCCACCATTTTTGACTTGGTGCGCGACGGCATCTCCGTGGAGCCTTATCTGGAGCAGGTGAGGCAAATGGCCAGTCAGGCCAAAGAAGTAGGGCTGAACATCGATTATTTCCCAACAAACTTCGTGATTCAGGACGGCCAGATCTGGTATGTGGACTATGAGTGCAACACCTACATGGATGAGTGGAATTTCGAGAACTGGGGAATAAAATACTGGTCCCGGACGCCTGAGTTCGTGGAATATCTTTCCCTCTGAACGGTGACGATGACTTTATCTTTTCGATACAAATTCCATCGAAAGTTGCCTTTTGATGTTGGCTTGGTATAAACTGGGTCAAGCACTGAGGGGAGAGAGGAGGAGCTGATGGCTTCTGGATTCTTTGGAAGGCGATGGGTCAGGGTAGTCCTGATTATTCTGGCTGTAATTGCAGTACTGGCGCTTTCGCTGGTGATAGCGTTGTGCATTGCCTACGGACACAGATCGGATCCTTCTGATGTGAAGCATTACCAGACCACCAATCCGTTCATAGCAGAGAATGGCTCCCTGATTGTCGCGCACCGTGCAGGTGCAGGAATCGCCCCTGAGGCTACGATGATGGGCTTCCGGCTGTGCATTGAAGATCCGGACTTTGATGTGGACCTAGTCGAATTCGACCTCCATATCACCAAGGACAATATCCTTGTGCTCCTGCATGATGAAGACCTTGACAGGGTGTCCGACTGCCAGGAGGTGTTCGGCAAGGAAGGCTGCCGTCCGGAGGATTACACCTTTGAAGAACTGCGGCAGCTTAACATGGGCGCCAAGTTCGTCACTGATGACGGAAAGAAACCGTATGCAGGGCTCAAGGGAGATGCAGTTCCCGATGAACTGAAGGTCCTGAGCCTTGATATGATACTGGATTATCTGGAGAGCATGGGATGCCGGGCCATCATCGAGGTAAAGAACAGCGGAGAACTCGGCAAACGTAGCGTTGACATCCTGTACAGGACCCTGAAGGAGAGGAACATGCTTGACAGCGTGTTGTTCGGAACCTTCGACAAGGAGATTGCACGCTACAAGGATGAAGCATATCCGGACCTCATCCGCTGTGCATACGGGATGGAGGTGTTCGTGTTCTACCTCAATGCCATCTTCGGCCTCAGGAACTATGATCCGGATTTCGGTGTGCTTGCGTTGCCTTTCCATGAGGAATCCGATCTTCACTTCAACCTGGGCACGGCCACTCTTGTCAACTACGCCCATGCGCATGACATCGCAGTACAGTACTGGACCGTGAACGATGCAGAGGAGATGGAGTATCTCATGAGCATCGGCGCCGACGGAATCACCACGGACTATCCGGATGTGGCATATGATGTCAGGGAGGACAAATGAGGAAATACACGCTGCCCATCCTGATGCTTCTGATTTTCGAGACGGTTGCCGTCACGCTCTGGCTGACCAAGGACAACCTGTTCTATCTGTTCAACTTCAGCTACATCGGAATGTCCATTTCGCTGGGCCTGTTCCTTTACGTGCGCAAGTATAAGCACGCAAGAAGGGTAGTCCAGCTCCTGGTAGGTCTGTACATGCTCGTTTACCTGGGCCTTATCTGCAATGAGAACATGCAGATAGAGGGATTCTGGTACTATCTGTTCACCGGAGTGTTCGAGGCCGCTACAATCCACTATGCCGTGGCAAAGATTTTCGGACCGCTGATTTTCGGAAGAGGGTGGTGCGGCTACGCCTGCTGGACGGCCATGGTGCTTGATTTCCTGCCGTACAAGACTCCGGCGGGGCCGAGGAAGAAGATCGGTTGGATCAGATACATCACGTTTGCGGCATCGCTTGTATTTGTGGCCGCTCTGTTCCTGGCAGAAGTGGGTAACATCGAGCGCATCATGTTCTGGGCATTCGTCATCGGCAATGTCCTGTACTACGCCACGGGAATCATCCTGGCCTTTGCATTCAAGGACAACCGCGCCTTCTGCAAGTACATCTGCCCCATAACGGTGTTCCTCAAGCCCATGAGCTACTTTGCCCTGACACGCGTCAAGTGCGACAAGAGCAAGTGCATTAGCTGTGGCAAGTGCCGCCGCGTGTGCCCCATGGATGTCGATGTCACGGACAACTCCAGAAAGCGAGAGAACGGAACCGAATGCATTCTTTGCATGGAATGTGTGAAAAACTGCCCGAAGAATGCTCTCTGACGGCCGTTTCTGTGCTATGCTTTCCCTATGATCAGACAGGAAACCTTAGAGAGAATCATCAAGTTCACAACCGACCGCAACTGGGACCAGTTCCATTCGCCTGCAAACCTTGCCAAATCCATCTCCATAGAAGCCAACGAACTCCTGGAGTGCTTCCAGTGGAACGATGACGGCTACAAGCTGGACGATGTCAAGGAGGAGCTTGCCGACGTCATCGTCTACTGCATTGACATGCTGGACAAACTCGGTCTGGACGCCGATGAGATTATC
>JAJBWA010000018.1:0-3027 GCA_031935845.1 bacterium
AGTTCGACAACGGCTTCGTCATTCTCGTGAGATAGTCAGTCTGGCCGTTGAACTGGAGGGCGAGTCTGCACCATATGAAAAGAAAGGATGGTTCCTGCATAGATGAACAGTACGGTTCTGTTGGGTCTTCTTATTCCGTTTGCCGGCACGTCGCTCGGCGCTGCATGTGTCTTTTTCCTGAAGAAGGACCTGAAGGTCAACGTCCAGCATGCCCTCACCGGTTTTGCCGCCGGCGTCATGGTGGCGGCTTCCATCTGGAGCCTGATAGTCCCTGCCATAGAACAATGCTCCGATAGAGGCAGGTGGGCCTTCCTGCCTGCATTCATCGGTTTCTGGCTGGGCATCCTGTTCCTGCTGCTTCTGGATGAGGTGACTCCCCACCTGCATGTGGGAACCGACCAGGTGGAAGGTCCCCGAAGCAAGGCCAGCAGGACACTGATGCTTGTTCTTGCGGTCACGCTTCACAACATCCCTGAGGGTATGGCCGTAGGTGTTGTCTATGCCGGTCTGATTTCCGGTTCCGCCCACATCACTGCAGGCGGTGCACTGGCACTGGCTCTGGGAATTGCAATCCAGAATTTCCCTGAGGGTGCCATCATATCAATGCCGCTGTACGCCGAGGGAAAGAGCAAGCCCAAGTCGTTCGGTCTGGGAGTTCTCTCCGGTGCAGTCGAGCCTGTGTTCGGTTTCATCACCGTCCTGATTGCAGGTCTTGTTGTGCCAGCAATGCCATATCTCCTTTCTTTCGCAGCGGGAGCAATGCTATACGTGGTTGTGGAGGAGCTTATTCCCGAGATGTCGGCAGGCGAGCACTCGAATATCGGCGTCATCTCATTTGCCGTGGGATTCAGCCTGATGATGGCCCTGGACGTGGCTCTGGGTTGAGAACGATGGAAAAGGCATACTTTGCAGGCGGCTGCTTCTGGTGCATCACGCCGGCGTTCTATGAAACGGATGGTGTTCTGAGCGTGGCAAGCGGATTCTGCGGCGGAGACGAGAAGAATCCCACGTATGAAGACGTGAAGAGCCAGAAGACCGGGCACAGGGAGACTGTCTGCATCACTTATGATCCGCAGCGTGTTACGTACCGTGAACTGCTGCAGACGTTCATTGCCGTGGTGGATCCGTTTGACGGCGGTGGTCAGTTCATAGACCGGGGTTTCTCATATACCCTTGCGGTGTACTGGTGCACCGATGACGAGAAACAGGCTGCGCTGGAAGCTGTCAGGGACCTGGAAGCAAAGACAGGGAAGAAGGTTCAAATCGGCATCGAGGAATACAAGACGTTCTACATGGCGGAAGAGTACCATCAGGACTGGTACAGGAAGCACCCTGAGGCGTTTGCCTGCGAGATGAAGGCTTCCGGCAGAAGATGACCGGAACCTGTTCAGGCTTTCTGTCCCTGAGGTTCTGCCTCCATTATCTCTCCGAATACAGTGTGTATGCTCTCGTACGGACCGAATGCAATGACTCTGTCGCCCCTTGAAATGACCGTGTCCTTGGAGATCTTGATCGGAGTGTCATTCCTGGAAACCATGATTATGTTGATGGAGAAGTAATCCTTGATGTTGCTCTCGATCAGGCTCTTGCCCTCAAGTACTGGCGGAACCCTCTTGAGCCTGATGTCGGCCATGACCTGATAACCGAAGTTGGACATGATGGTGATCTCGTTTCCGGATGAGATCTTTTCTCCGACTTTCTCCTCCGGCTTCTCCTCGTGTCCCTTGAGGAGGAATGCATCCCTGATGTTGGCCAGAGGCCCGAAGGCAATGAGCGTATCCTTGCTGGAGAATATGGTGTCGGCCGTCACATAATGGTTGTGGCCGTTTCTGGTGTACATGAGGATGTTGACGTTGAGTTTCTTCCTCAGGTCCGTGTCCGCCACGCACTTTCCCTCAATGGCTGCGGGAACCTTGTACAGATAGATGTTCACGACGGCATCCTTGCCGTAAGTATCCAGAACGGAGATGTAGTTCTCCTTGGCCGCCCGCTTGAATGCTCTGACCGTCACTCCGTCTATTGTCTTTCCCAGGAATCTTTCCACCACGGGGACGCGCAGGATGATGAAGAATGCAATCAGGCTTCCGAATCCGATTGCCAGATGGACGAACTCCGCCTTGAACGTGGTCAGGTCGATGCTGAGGAACATGTTTATGAACAGTGATACGATGACCACCGAGAAGAAGTATCCGCTGAGCATCGCAGCTGTGGCTATGCGCCTTCTGGTCTTTTCGCTGACGACTATCTCCGATTCGCTGGTGGTGTATCCGGCGTTGGTCAGAAGCGATGCAGCCTGGAACCCGGCCTTGTCTTTGGGAAGGCCCGTGATCCTGAACAGAATCGAGAAGAACTTGATCATGGCGTAGTAGATGATGATGACTGTGACGATAAGCGTGATAGATGAAACGAGGCTCATGACATACTCCCGATTATATTGTCTAGGATATGGTCCATGCCGTCAATAGCAGACTGAAAAGTGAAAGCTTGAGTCGGTTATGTTCATTGCCAAAACGGAGATTAACAAGTATATTCATCCCATACAGAGGAATAAATGAAGAAAGCACTGATTATTTTAGTAATATTCGCCTGCATGGCATCTCTATTTGCCGGCGGTTCCTCCGAGGACAGCCTGGCAGCCATAAAGAAGAAGGGGACTCTGGCAATCGCAACCGAGGGTAACTGGCCTCCGTGGACATATCATGATGCTTCGGACAAGCCCACCGGTTTCGACATAGAGCTCGGAACGCTTCTGGCAAATTACCTCGGCGTCGAGCCTGAGTTCCACGAGGTGCCCTGGGAGTCCATTCTCGTAGGCGTAGAGCAGGGCGTGTTCGACATCGCATGCAACGGAGTGGGATATACCGAGGAGAGGGCTCAGAAGTTCTCGTTCTCGGATCCGTACCTGTACACCGAGGCCGTTCTGGTCGTCCGCAGCGACAATACATCCGTAAAGACCCTTTCAGACCTCAAGGGAAGGAAGACCAGCAACTCACCGAACTCTACCTACGCCCAGCTTGCCGAAAGCTA
>JAJBWA010000019.1:0-29836 GCA_031935845.1 bacterium
AACAACAATCAAACTTGGAACAGACGGCAGTATGCAATATACTCTCCATATGAAACGCTACAGAATCGGTGAGATTGCAAGGCTGTCTGAGCTGACTTTGAGGACCATAAGGTATTACGGTGAGCTCGGGCTGCTGCACGAGGGCCGCACCGGCGGCAACCAGCGCTATTACTCCGACCAGGACCTCGTCTACCTCAAGCGGATCGTAGAGCTCAAGTCACTGGGCTTCTCCCTTGACGAGATATCCAGGATCATACGGCTCAAGGACGATGACCGCAGCGGCAACAAGAGGCGCACCGAGCTTCTGACCCAGTACCGCAGCAAGCTGTCCCAGAGCATGGAGCGCATGACCGTGATGCAGGAACACATCGACGAACTGAAGTGGCACATCGACCAGCTGGAGAGCGCTGAGGACGGTTTCACCGAGTGCCCGGGATCCGCCTGCGCCGGCTGCGAGCACAAGACAAAATGCATTTTCTTCAGGTCCGAATGAAATTTCACCAAAAAGGGTATTGCATCTTTTTCCCCGGGATGGTATGTTTCTATTGACAGTAACGTTACTGTACACAGAAACACTTTACGCCAGAGGAGGAACACATCATGGCAAACAAACCCATCAAGGACATCCCTTACAAAATCTATCTTTCGGAAAGCGAGATTCCCTCCTCATGGTACAACCTCCGTGCGGACATGAAGAACAAGCCGGCACCGCTTCTCAACCCCGGCACTCTCAAGCCCATGACGGCAGAGGAGCTGGAGGGAGTCTTCTGCAAGGAACTGGTGAAGCAGGAACTGGACAACGACACCCGCTTCATCGAGATTCCCAAGGAAATCCAGGACTTCTACAAGATGTACAGACCGTCTCCCACGGTCAGGGCCTACTGCCTTGAGGAAGCACTCGGAACTCCCGCACATATCTATTACAAGTTCGAAGGCAACAACACATCCGGAAGCCACAAGCTGAATTCCGCCATC
This sequence comes from bacterium, assembly GCA_031935845.1. Taxonomy (GTDB): domain Bacteria; phylum Spirochaetota; class Spirochaetia; order Sphaerochaetales; family Sphaerochaetaceae; genus UBA9732. The sequence goes on from JAJBWA010000019.1 coordinate 976, forward strand.
GCCCAGGCCTACTATGCCAAGCAACAGGGACTCAAGGGCGTCACCACGGAAACCGGTGCAGGGCAGTGGGGAACGGCCCTTTCCATGAGCTGTGCATACCTCGGCCTTGACCTCAAGGTCTACATGGTCAAGATCAGCTACGAGCAGAAGCCCGGCCGCCGCGAGGTCATGAGGACCTATGGCGCCGAAGTCACTCCTTCTCCCTCGAACACAACCGAGGCCGGAAGAAGGATCCTTGCCGCATTCCCCGGAACCAACGGATCCTTGGGATGCGCCATAAGCGAGGCCGTCGAGTACGCCGTAACCCATGAAGGATACAGATATGTCCTCGGCTCCGTGCTGAACCAGGTGCTCCTGCATCAGAGCGTCATCGGCCTTGAGGCAAAGGCAGCCCTGGACAAATACGGAGTGAAGCCCGACATCATCATCGGATGCGCAGGCGGCGGATCCAACCTGGGAGGTCTGATTGCACCGTTCATGGGCGAGAAGCTCAGGGGCGAGGCCGATTACCGCTTCATAGCAGTCGAGCCTGCATCCTGCCCGTCATTCACACGCGGCAAATATGCATACGATTTCTGCGATACCGGCTATGTCTGCCCGCTGGCAAAGATGTACACCCTCGGAAGCCAGTTCATGCCGTCTCCGAACCACGCCGGCGGCCTGAGGTTCCACGGAATGTCATCCATCCTCTCGCAGCTTTACGACGACGGCTACATGGAGGCGGTGAGCGTGGAGCAGACAAGGGTCTTCGAGGCGGCCGAGATGTTTGCAAGGACCGAGGGAATCCTTCCAGCTCCGGAAAGCAGCCATGCCATCAGGGTTGCAATCGATGAAGCCCTCAAGTGCAAGGAAACCGGAGAAGCCAAGGACATCCTGTTCGGCCTTACCGGAACCGGATACTTCGATCTTTCCGCCTACAAGAGCTTCAATGACGGCACCATGAGCGATTCAATCCCCACCGACGCCGATATTGCAGCCTCTCTTGCCAAGCTGCCCAAGGTCTGAATCAGCAAATCCGTCACGGATTCTGGGCTGCGTAAGTGTCAAGTGCGCTCTGTACGGTGGCTACCATCTCGTCCACGGCGGTATCTATATCCTTGCCGTTCAGCACATCGGCGATGTTCGCCTGGAATGCATAGTAGATGGAGTAGGCCGACGGAAGCCAGACGTTGACGAGATCGGGATTTGAATGGATGAGGGAATCTGATGCAGTCTTGATGGGACCGCACTTCCACATTATCGCCTTGTATTCGGTTATGTCGTATGCCTTCAGGTTCACGGACACATAGCCTGTGCCCTCGGACCATCTGATCTGTACGTTGGGCGATACCAGATACTCCAGCACTGTCTTCACGGCATCGCTGTCGCTGAATGCAAAAAGGGCTCCTCCGGATATGACGGCACCGCCTGTTGCATCCTCGTTCACCATCGGAACCGGGGCCACGCCCACTTCGAATTCATCCTGTACGGCCAGCATGATGGAAGCCAGGTTGCTGGATGATGCCAGCATGGATGCGCACCGTCCGCTTGTGAACTCTGCGGTGACTCCTGAAGAAATCGGATTGTAATAGCCGGTATCGTAGAGCTCCTTCCATTTCTCGAGGAATGCCTTGTATGTCCCGTCCTTCCCGAACAGGACCTCGGTGGGAGCACCTTCATGACCGTTCTTGTTGTTGACCATGTAGCTCAGTCCGTTCTGGGCGCCGATGAAGTATGTCAGCTCATAGGTTGCGGGAACGCCTGCAAAGGCGGTATATCCCTTGCTTCCGAGTATCTTTGCAATCTCGATCAGGTCATCCAGTGTCCTGGGTTCATTGAGTCCGGCACCCAGGAAGATTTCCCTGTTGTAGTAGAAGAGCAGGGCAGAGGCATTGAACGGCAGGGCCAGGAGTCCGTTCTCAGATGTGTATGAGCTTATGGCGCACGGCAGGATGTCGCTGGTGTCGATTCCCAGCCGGTCTATGGTCACGAGATACTTGGAGTGATTCATGTCTATGGCTGCCGTTGCGTCCATCATGGCGATATCCGGCAGACTGTCGGTACCTGAGGCGGCGTTCACGCTGGTGAGCACGTCGTTGGCCTTGCCCTGATAGATGGCCTCGACCTCGATTCCTTTTTCCTTTCCCTCTCCCTCGTTGAAGCTCTTGATTATCTTGTCGAAGACATCCGCATTGCTTCCCTGTGCGCAATGCCAGATGGTGACCTTCTGGGTCTTGGTCTTTTCTCCGTCTCCGCCTGCAAAGAGCGGCATAAGTGCCGTCAGGAGTACGATAGCGATAAGGATGATCTGTCTTGTTTTTCTCATGTTTCCTCCGGTCATCTGCGGATGAGTGCAGTCTGTATCCGTTTTTTCGTAAATGCAAGCACAATCAGGAACGGCACCGTGACGATGACGAGCGCCGCCATCTGGGCCCCGATGTCTCCCGATTCTGCGAATCCGAGCATGGTTATTCCTACCTGAATGGTCCTTGAGGCAGGCCTGTTTGTGACCAGAAGAGGCCACAGGTATGAGTTGAACACCGTAATCAGCGTCTGGATCATGACGGTGATTACCGCAGGAGCCGAAAGCGGCACCAGGATGTTCCATATGTATCTTATGTCCGTGGCACCGTCGATCCTTGCGGCGTCATACGGTTCCTTTCCTATTGCGTGGAACGATCCCATCAGAAGCAGCATCTGCGCCGCCGAGAAAAGGCTGGTGGAGATGATTCCTGCCCATGTGTCTATAAGCCCCAGCGACGCCACCGTCCTGTAGTTCTGGTACAGAATGGCTTCCTGCGGCACGAACAGCGTCAGGATCAGGGCCGTCAGGATCACCGTCTTTCCCTTGAAACGGAGGTGTGTGAAGGCAAATGCCGCAGACACTATCACCGCAGTCCTGATGACCGCCGCAAGTGCAGACGTCCCGATGGAGTTGAGGACATATGAACCGAAATGCCTGTGTCCCAGGGCCTTGGCGTAGTTGGCCCAGACGAAAGATGACGGCCAGATGCTCAGCCTGCTGAACTCCTTGGGCGTGAAGAACGATGACACGATCATGTAGAACAGCGGGAATGTCACTATGACCGCCATCAGGAGCAGAAGCACCTTCCTGATGATGTACTTGAATGTATCTACCGGCCTGCGGATTACTCTTTTCCTTTTTTTCCTGTTCTTCATGACTTCTTCCTCCTTCTACTGAGGTGGAAGACCGTCATGGCTGTGGCCGCAATAGTGAGGACCAAGGAGGAGAGGGCGTTCTGCACGGCCCTGTTTCCGCTCCTGAATGCCTCGACATAGTAATAGAACATGATTGTTTCGGTGCTTCTGAACGGACCGCCTTCGGTGAGTATGATGATCGGCGCCGAAATCAGCAGGGCATCCTTCAGGGCAAGGAACACGGTGACCAGCACGGTCTCCCGCACCATCGGAAGCTCGATGTCGAAGAACAGCCTCCTGCCGCCGGCTCCGTCAACCCTTGCCGCATCCAGGACATCCTTGTCCAGGCTCCTGAATGCACACATCAGCAGGATGTAGTCGATTCCGAAATCAAGGAAGACACCCAGAACGGCCAGGGTGATCATGGCTCCGGCAGGATCTGTCAGCCACGGTGCGCTGATGCCGAGTATCCTGTTGATTACGGACGCCTTTCCCCTGAAGATCTCCCTGAACAGCAGGCTGTATGCGGAAAGCGATACTGCCACGGGGGAGAAGAACAGGTACTCCGGCACAAACGACAGCCTGCTCTTCCGCCTGGTCAGCGATGCGGCGAACAATGTCAGGAATGTGTTGAGCGGCACGAAAAGCAGCACGAAGACTGCCGTGACCTTCAGGCTGTTCAGGAACGCCTTGTCGGAGAACAGTATCCTGTAGTTGGAGAATCCGGCGAACCCTACTATGCTGCCTGCCTGGTTGACCGTAATGAATGACTCGATGAATCCCTTTGCAGCCGGAATCCAGCAGAAGACGGAGGCAAGAAGCACCGCCGGTGCTATGAAGAGGTATGGTTTTGCCGTGTGTAGGATTCTGCGCGCGCGTGTCACGTGAGGTACTGTAATTGTTTTTGTACTGCCGGTCAAGGCATAAGAGATATTTAATTCTTTGTTTTGAAATAAAATATATGACAATTCAAAAGCTAACGTTAGATTTACATACGTAATGTTCTTCATCTTATTTTCTTTTTCCTGCAAAAAAAGCCGACAATCCTGCCCGACTACTTTACTTTAATGCGTTAAAGTGCTAATGTGGTGATGCAAATACCTGATACAGGAGCATCAGATGGAAAAGACAGATGAAAGAGCTTCCCGCCAGTTCTTCTCGGCAGTCCTCAAGCTCAGGACTGAAGAAGAGTGCAGGGCTTTCTTTGACGATGTATGCACGATAAAGGAACTCCAGGACCTCATCCAGAGGTTCCAGGTCGCGCTGATGCTGGACCAGGGGATGAACTACCTGGAGATCTCAAGGCAGACAAGCGTGTCATCCGCCACCATATCACGGGTCAACCGCTGCCTGGTCTACGGCGACGGCGGATACCGCACCGTGATAGGACGCATGAAGGACGGAGGGCAGAATGGCTGAGAAACTCAACCTCAAGGGAGAGGAAAGGGTGGTCATGGCCCTGAGGTCCCTCTATCAGTCCTACGGATACAGGACCTACCGCATGAGCCGCTTCGAGGAGTATGACCTGTATGCCGGATACAAGGACTTCCTGGTCTCCGGAAACATGATCACGTTCACCGACACCGACGGCAAGCTGATGGCCCTCAAGCCCGATGTGACGCTGTCCATCGTGCGCAGCCTCAGGGACGCCGGACAGGGCGTCTCACGCATCTGCTATGACGAGAACGTCTACCGCGTCTCCGACCGCTCCGGCACTTTCCGCGAGATAATGCAGGCCGGCCTGGAGTGCATCGGAAGCCTGGGATTGGTGGAGCTTTCGGAGGTGGCCGTGCTTGCGCAGAAAAGCCTGAGGACTATATCACCCAGATGTATGCTCACCATCTCGCACATGGGTATCATCGAGCAGCTGCTGAAGGAAATCCCGTCCGAAGAGGTCTCGGAAAAGGCCGTGCAGGCTCTGTCTTCAAGAAACACCCCTCAGCTGATGGCTCTTGCAAGGGAGAATGCCGAATGCTCCGGAGCCTTGAAGAAGATTGCAGAGCTGAGCTCCCTGACCGGGTCCAATGACGAGGTCCTGTCTGCGTTGAGGGAAATGGGTGCAGACCCGGCTCTGGTTTCCGACCTTTCATCGATAGTCTCTGCTCTGGATGAGGATGCCGTCAGGATCGATTTCTCGGTCCTGGGCGGGATGAAGTACTACAACGGAATCATTTTCAGAGGCTATGTGGAGGGCGTCCCAGTTCCGGTGCTTTCAGGCGGCCAGTACGACAGACTGATGCGCCGCATGGGAAAGCGCAGCAGGGCCATGGGCTTTGCTGTCTACATGGACCCTCTGGAGAGGATGCTCCAGGTGAGTCCGGAATATGACGTGGACACGGTGCTCCTCTACAAGGACGGCGATGATGCCGCCAAGGTCATGGAAAAGGCCGATGCCCTGCGCAGCAAAGGCCTTTCCGTAATGACGCTCAGGGAGATTCCTTCAGGCCTCAGGTACAGGAACGTCCAAGGAGGTGAGGATGCTTGATGTCGCACTTCCCAAGGGAAGACTAGGGGAAAAGGTATATGAGATGTTCGCCCAGGCAGGGTTCGAATGCCGCGAGGTGCTCAGTGATTCCAGAAAGCTCGTCTTCGAGAATCCCGATGCCGGGGTGAGGTTCTTCTGGGCCAAGCCTAGCGATGTGGCCGTCTACGTAGAGCGCGGTGCGGCCGACATCGGTGTTGCCGGCAAGGACATAATCGACGAATACAGGCCCGATGTCTACGAGATGCTGGATCTGAAGATGGGCCGCTGCCGGATGTGCGTGGCGGCAAAGAAAGGCTTCCGGGACAATCCGGACCTGACGCTCAGGGTGGCCACCAAGTTCTCCCATATTGCCCGCAGCTATTATGCATCGGTGGGCAGGGAGATCGATGTCATCCACCTCAACGGATCCATCGAGCTTGCCCCCGTGCTGGGGATGTCAGACGTGATCGTGGACATAGTCGAGACCGGTACTACGCTCAAGGAGAACGGGCTTGAGGTAATCGAGACCATAATGCCCATCTCGGCCAGGGTGATAGTCAACAAGTCGTCGTTCGAATTCAAGAAGGATGCGCTGCTTTCAGTCATCGGCGCCCTTGGAAAGGCCGTGGAGGAATGAAATGATAAAGGTATATGAATACGGAGCTGTTTCCGACAACGAGATATTCGCCCGCACGTCATCATCGCAGGATGTCTCGGGCGTGGTTGCCCCGATAATCGCTGACGTCAGAAGCCGCGGGGACCAGGCCCTGAGGGATTACACCAGGAAGTTCGACGGTGTGGACATCGACAGCATCGAGGTCCCGCGCAGCGAGATCGAAGCAGCGTTCAGCGCCTCCGACCCCGAATTCATCAGGGTGCTCGAGAAGGCTGCCGGAAACATCCGCTCCTACCACAGCAGGCAGAAGAGGGAAAGCTTCGTGATCTCCGAGGACAAGGGCATTGTACTTGGACAGAAGATCGTTCCCGTGGCCGTTGCCGGAATCTACGTTCCCGGCGGAACCGCCGCCTATCCCTCCACCGTCCTGATGGATACCATCCCCGCAAAGATAGCAGGAGTGGGGCAGGTGGTCATGGTCACGCCTCCGGGACGTGACGGCAGGATCAGCCAGGCTGTGCTTGCCGCAGCCAGGGTGGCCGGAGTGGACAGGGTGTTCCGCGTTGGCGGAGCCCAGGCTGTTGCAGCACTTGCATACGGGACGCAGAGCATTCCCAAGGCGGACAAGATAGTCGGCCCCGGAAACATATTCGTGGCAGAGGCCAAGAAGCAGGTGTCAGGCGTTGTATCCATAGACATGATCGCCGGTCCCAGCGAGATCCTGATCATAGCCGACGGAGCATCCGATCCGCGCGTGGTTGCAGCGGACATGCTGAGCCAGGCAGAGCATGACCGCAACGCATCTGCGGTGCTGGTCACCGACAGCAGGACTCTTGCGGACAAGGTTGCCAAGGAGCTTGAGGTGCAGCTTTCAGTCCTGCCGCGCCAGGAGATAGCAAGGGCCTCCATCGAGACAAACGGCAAGATAATCATCGCTTCCTCCATAGAACAGGCCATCGAAATCAGCGACAGGATTGCCCCCGAGCACCTGGAGGTCTGCGTCGACAACCCGTTCGATTATCTGGACAGCATCCGCAACGCAGGGTCGGTCTTCCTTGGAAGAAGCTGTCCCGAGGCACTGGGTGATTACCTTGCAGGTCCCAACCACACGCTTCCCACAAGCGGCACGGCAAGATTCTCCTCTCCGCTTTCAGTGGATGACTTCATCAAGAAGTACCAGTTCACATACTACACGCCGCAGGCGCTTTCCGCCGTGGCTGATGACATTGCGCTGTTCGCAAGACGCGAAGGTCTTGAGGCCCACGCCAGAAGCGCACTCGTGAGGGAGGGAAAGATATGAGCAGGTTCTTCTCTTCAAAGTATTCCAAACTCAAGCCCTACGTCCCCGGCGAGCAGCCCTCGGACATGGAAAGATACATAAAGCTGAACACCAACGAGAATCCGTTCCCGCCTTCACCCAAGGCCATAGCCTATGCCCATGAGCACACCAGGTCCAACCAGCTGTACAGCGATCCCGATTCTGTTCTGGTCTCGCAGGCCATAGCGGACTGCTACGGGGTGGACAGGGACATGGTGATGGTGACAAACGGTTCCGATGAGATCCTCAACTTTGCATTCATGGCCTACACGGACAAGGACAATCCCGCGCTCTTTGCGGACATCACCTACGGCTTCTATCCGGTGTTTGCGGAAATCAATGCATCGCCGTATGAGATCATCCCGCTGAAAGATGACTTCACCCTGTGCGTGGATGACTACATCGGACGCCGCGGGACCGTGTTCATCGCCAACCCCAACGCACCCACCGGAATGGCCCTTCCGGCATCGGAAATCGAAAGACTGGTGAAGGCCGATCCGGACAGGGTGGTCGTGGTGGATGAGGCCTATGTGGACTTCGGTGCGGAAAGCTGTGTGGATCTGGTCAGGAAGTACGACAACCTGCTGGTCTGCCAGACGTTCTCCAAGTCCAGGAGCTTTGCAGGCGGAAGGCTGGGCTACGGGATTGCGTCCAGGGCCATCATCTCGGACCTGAATACGATCAAGTACTCCACCAATCCGTACAACGTGAACAACATGACAAGCGCCATGGGAATCGGAATCATTTCGGACGAGGAGTATACAAGAGCCAACTGCCGCACCATAATGGAGAACAGGCAGTTCACGGTGCAGGGCCTGCACAAACTCGGATTCACGGTGCTGGATTCAAAGGCCAACTTCATCTTCGTGCGTTCCGACAGGATCAGCGGTTCGGACTACTACCTGAGGATGAAGGAGAAGGGCATACTGATAAGGCACTTCACCAAGGAGCGCATTGCAGACTGGTGCAGGGTATCCATCGGAACCCGTGAAAGCATGGAGGTTTTCCTCAGGACAACGGAGGAAATCCTTTCAGCGCAGAAGGCATGAGGAGGAAACATGAGAAGCAGTAGGATTGAGAGAAAGACAGCCGAGACCGATATCCGTCTGTCGCTTGTGATCGACGGAACCGGAAAGAATGAAATATCGACCGGAATCGGATTCCTGGACCACATGCTGACTCTTTTTGCACGTCACGGGCGTTTTGACCTCGATGTCTCATGCAATGGCGATACCTGTGTGGACGACCACCACAGTGCCGAGGATATCGGAATCGTGCTGGGCCAGGCCTTCAGACAGGCCCTGGGCGACAAGGCGGGCATCTGCCGCTACGGCGATATCATCCTTCCGATGGACGAGGCCCTGATCCTTGCCTCCGTGGACATCTCGGGCCGCGGGATGCTGTGCTACAGCGCCGATTTCAGGACCGAGAAGATCGGGACATTCGATACCGAGCTGGTTGAGGAGTTCTTCCAGGCCTTTGCCTCAAACGCAGGAATCACGCTGCACATAAAGCAGCTTGACGGCAGGAACTCCCACCACATTGCCGAGGGCATGTTCAAAGCCGTCTCCCGCGCGCTGAGGAAGGCCACGGCATCCGACCCTGAGGCCTGCGGTGAAATCCCGTCCACAAAGGGACTGCTATGACGGCGATAATCGACTACGGAGTCGGAAACCTCTTCTCCCTCAGAAGCTCTTTTGCCGCCATCGGTGAAGAGGCCGTTGTCTCCAGATCAGCCGATGTCCTCAGGTCCGCAGACCGCCTTGTCCTTCCCGGCGTAGGCGCGTTCAGCGATGCCCGCCGTGCTCTTGCGGAAAGCGGGGTACAGCAGTGCATGCTGGATCTGGTCTCCGGCGGCAAGCCGATTCTGGGAATATGTCTTGGCATGCAGATGCTCTTTGACAGGGACTATGAGGACGGCGTCCACCAGGGACTCGGACTGATACCGGGAGAAGTCCGACCGATTTCGGAGGATCTGAAGGCTGCCGGATACGGAGACCTCAAGATCCCCCAGATAGGATGGAATGCCCTTCTTTTCAGGAACAGCTCACGTCTGTTCAGGTACATCCATGAGAAGGACCATGTCTATTTCGTCCATTCCTACCACGCCACCGGATGTGATTCTTTCACCACTTCGGTGACCGAATACGGAGCCCTTCTTACCGCAAGCGTAGAGCGCGGCAACGTGTTCGGCACGCAGTTCCATCCGGAGAAGAGCGGAGACGTGGGGCTTGCCATCCTCAAGGCATTCACGGAGGTCTGAGCATGCTGCTGTTTCCTGCCATAGACATACTCGGCGGCAAGGCCGTCAGACTCCTCAAGGGAGATTACGCCAAGGTCACCGTCTACAATGATGACCCTTACTCAGTTGCCCTGGACTTTGTCTCAAAAGGATGCAAGGCCATACATATCGTGGATCTCGACGGTGCCAGGGAAGGTTCGGCCGTGAACATGGAGATAGTGAGGACGATAGCCCGTATTCCGGGAATGATATCTGAAATCGGTGGCGGAATAAGGAATATGGACACCGTCTGCAGATATCTGGATGCCGGAATCTCACGTGTCATACTGGGAACGGCGGCTTTGGAAGATCCTGCTTTCCTTGATGCTGCGGTATCACGTTTCGGAGAGCGCATAGCCGTGGGAGTGGACCTCAAGGACGGCATGGTTGCCGTCAAGGGCTGGCTGGAGACCTCCGGGAAGGACGGACTCGAGTTCATCAGGGAGCTGGAACAGAGAGGCGTGAAGACCGTGATAGTAACGGACATCTCACGCGACGGCGCCATGAAGGGAACGAACCTTGAACTTTACAGGACCATATGTTCATCCTGCGGCCTCGACGTCACGGCATCCGGCGGTGTGTCCACGCTTGATGACATAAGGAACCTCAGGGAGACAGGCCTTTATGCCGCGATAATCGGCAAGGCTTACTATACCGGAGCCGTCAGGCTCGAGGATGCACTGGAGGTAGCCGGATGATTACCAAGAGGATTATCCCATGCCTTGACGTCAGGGACGGAAGGGTGGTCAAGGGAGTTAACTTCCAGGGCATCAGGGATGTCAACTCTCCCGTTGAACTTGCCGCCTGGTATTCTTCATGCGGAGCCGACGAGCTTGTGTTCTATGACATCACCGCCTCATCAGACGGACGTAAGCTTTTCACCGACATCCTCAGGGAGACGGCCTCCAGGGTCTTCATCCCCCTGACGGTCGGCGGCGGAATCAACTCGGTGGATGATTTTGACCGTGTGCTCAAGTGCGGTGCAGACAAGGTCAGCGTCAACAGCGGAGCAATACGTAATCCGTCGCTGGTAAAGGAAGCAGCCCTCAGGTACGGCAGCCAGTGCGTGGTGCTTTCCGCCGACGTAAAGCGCGTGGACGGTGAGTTCAGGGTGTTTGCAAAAGGCGGAAGGGAAGACACCGGCCTCGAGGCCGTCAGGTGGATATCCGACTGCGTCAGGAACGGAGCAGGAGAGGTTGTTCTCAACAGCATAGACACCGACGGAGTGAAGAAGGGCTTTGACCTGGAAATGCTCGCAGCAGTATGCGATGCCGTCAACGTGCCCGTCATAGCCAGCGGCGGAGCAGGGTGCATCCAGGATTTCGTGACACTGTTCAAAACCCTTCCCAAGGTGGACGCAGGACTTGCCGCCTCCATCTTCCATTTCGGCGAGGTAAGCATTCCCGAGCTCAAGAAGGTTCTGTCCGAGAACGGAATCACAGTGAGGTGAACATGGATTTTGATCTTGAGAAACTGAGATTCGATGAAAAAGGCCTGATTCCGGCCATCGTGGTGGACCATGAGACAAAGCAGGTCCTGACCCTTGCATACATGAACAGGGAGTCGTTGAAGATATCGCTTGAGAAGAAGCTTACCTGCTTCTGGTCCCGCTCAAGGCAGGAACTCTGGCTCAAGGGCGCGACAAGCGGAAACTACCAGCACATCGTTTCCGTCACCAGCGACTGCGATGACGATGCCCTGCTGGTGGAGGTCATTCCCGACGGCCCGGCCTGCCACACCGGAACGTTTTCCTGCTTCACGCACAGCATTCCCGTCTGATTCTATCTCAGCCTGACGGTTCCGTTCCTGCGGCTGTAGATGAACGTTCCGTTTGCGGCACCTGCCTTAAGCACGCTCTCGAGAGTCAGCCTTATCTGCCTGCCTTTTACAAGGAAACCAAGCGCATGGTTGGTCTCGGTGAGCAGGACGTCCTTCTTCAGGGCATCCCCTTCGGCAAGGACCGCCTTCATTGCGTTGAACACCTCTATCTGCGGGAAGTCCGCAATTGCGCGGAACGTTCCCTCCGGCATCAGGTCCTTCTGCCCCGACGGCCTGAAATCCGTGAAGGCGTCGCACCTGAGGGCCTCTATGTCTGCTTCAAGTCCGCGGAACCTCTCAGGCCAGAATACAAGATGCTCCTGTCCGTCGCAGTCCGTCTGCCGTGTACAGACCGCACCCACTGAAAGAAGCACGCTTCTCAGAAACGGTGCAATCAGGCTGCCGCGCTGGAAAATGGTGTAGGACTTGAGTACCTTCAGCTCCAGAAAATCATCCACCACAGGTCCCTCGGTCTCGATGACCTGCCTGAATCTTGATGCAATGTCCTGCCTGTCGTAGCCCGTGAATTCCTTGTACGGGATTTCCCTGATTTCAAGCTCAGTGCCGATGTATTCCACTGTCCGGCCCTCCCTGTGCACATGATACCACATGTTGCCATATGCAAATGAACTATTTTGTTCTAGAATGCCTGATAGAGGAGAACGCATATGGAACTGATGCTTGACACCGCAAACCTGAAGAAGATTGAAGAAGCCGTAGGATACTATCCCGTATCCGGACTCACCACCAATCCGTCCATCATCAAGGCCGAGGGGAAGATCGATTTCTACGGACACCTCAGGGCCATCAGGAGCATCCTGGGACCGGAGAGGACCTTTCATGTCCAGGTGGTCAGCACGGACTGCGCCGGAATCCTCCGTGAAGCCGAGGCCATCAGGAAGAAGGTCGATGACAAGGTCTACATCAAGACCCCTGTCTCCAGGGAAGGCCTCAAGGCCATGGGAATCATGGCAAGGGAAGGCTACAACGTCACGGCCACAGCCATCTACACCACCATGCAGGGCCTTCTTGCCGCCATGGCCGGAGCAAAATACCTTGCGCTCTACTACAACAGGATGCTCAACCTGGACATCGATGCCGACAAGGTCTTCCGCCAGGTGGCCGATGCCATCAAGGCCGACGGCAAGGGATGCAAGATCGTGGGAGCTTCATTCAAGAACGTAGCCCAGCTTACGGACGCCATCGCCGACGGCGCAGAGGCCATAACCGTCCCGCCGGAGCTTCTTGATACCGCTCTGGCCCATCCCTCGATTGATCTTGCCGTGGAGAATTTCAGGAAAGACTGGGTCTCGGTCTACGGAGACAGGACCCCCGCAGACCTCTGATTTCCCGATTATCTGATTATCTCGTCCTCTTTGCAGAGAAGCTCGTCAAGCTGTGCGGAGATTGCCTTTCTGTCGAGGTTCCTTCCGATTATGCAGAGCCTGATCATCCTGTCGCCCACCTGATCGTCCCAGTCCTCGCGGATCTGCGGGTTCTGTGCCAGGATCTGCTTCCTCTGTGATGCGGGTGCCGATGCAATCCACTTGCCGTAAGGTCCGCAGAGAAGCTGTCTTCCGGATGTCTCGAACACATAGGCGGTGTCGTACTCGTCGCCGAACCACATGAGACCCTTGCACCTGATGATGTCCTTGGGCCAGTCGTTCACGTAGGCCCTGAGCTTGTTGCGGTTCATCGGAGTCCTTCTGTAGTAGATGAAGGTTCCGATTCCGTACTCATCCTCGCTCTCGCCCTCGTGCCTGTGCTCGTGGTGATGATGCTCATGGTCATGGTCATGATGGTGGTGATGATGTCCTTCTGGATGCTCTTCGTGCTCTTCGTGCTCGTCGTGATCATGGTGCTCATGGTGATGCTCGTGCTCTTCGTGCTCGTCGTCATCATCGTCGTCATCGTCGTCATGGTCGTGACCGTCCAGCTCGCCTTCCTCAAGAGCCTTGCACCAGCCTGCTGCACCGTAGACCTCGTCGAAATCGAACGAATCGGTTGCAAGGATGTCCTTTACGGGAACATCTCCGTGCGAAGTCTCGAATACCTTGACGCCAGGATGGAGGGCCTGGATGACCTTCCTTACCTTTGCAAGGTCGGACTCGGAGACAAGATCGATCTTGTTGATGACAAGCGTGGAGCAGAACTCGATCTGCTGGATCAGGAGACTCTCGATGTCCTCTTCCCCGATCTCGTCCTTCTTCAGAAGGCTGTCGCCGCCGGCGAACTCGTCCACGAGTCTTGCGGCATCCACGACGCCCACGACATTGTCCAGCTTGCCGTTCTTGATGAGCTCCAGCTCCTGTGCAATAGGCATTGGCTCGCAGACTCCGGAAGCCTCGATGAGGATGTAGTCGTACTTGCCGGTCTTTATCATCTTCTCGATGTTCGTGGCCATCTGGCTCTTGAGGGTGCAGCAGATGCATCCGTTCGTCAGAGGCACGATGTCGCTGGTGTCGGTGATGTTTCCGCCCTTTGCTATGAGCGATGCATCTACGTTGACCTCTCCGATGTCGTTGACTATGACCGCGACCTTATATCCCTGCTGGTTGTTCAGCACTTTGTTCAGCAATGTGGTCTTGCCTGCGCCAAGATATCCGCAGAGCAAGGTGATGGGTGTCTTCTGTTTCTTTACGATTGTCATGTTGGTATCTCCGATACGGCACTAATATAACAAAAAGGCGTGAGTTCGTGAAGTTGGACAGCAGCACGGCTGCTATGTAGCTTTTTTTTGTAAGCTCTTGCAAGAAAAAGCTAAAAATAGCTTTTTTAAGCCAATTCTCGTAAAAAAAAGCTAAGTTCCAGGATGTGTGGTGTGAATCAGCCATCGTTTTTTTTACTCTGATAGCGAAAAAAAACCGCTTGGTGGTGAATTCAAGCTATTGTCCGTGAGCCACTTATGCAGTATCTTTTTGTTGACACTTTTAAAATATCTGTCAAAAAAGAGGCCGGGAATGATCAGACTTAAGGATTACACGCTTACATCCATGTTGGAGGCGGCCGCCGCGAGATTCGGCCGGCTCACCGCACTCAACACATGGCGCGCAGATGATGCGCTCTCATATACACAGCTGCTTCAGCTTTCCGTGAACGTTGCCTTCTACCTCCACAGGGAAGGTCTGGGAAAGAACGACAAGGTCGCAATAATCGGTCAGAGCTGCCCCAACTGGGGTCTGTCATACCTTGCGGTGAACAGGGCAGGGGGCATAGCCGTTCCCGTGCTGCCGGATTTCAGCGCCCATGAAGTCAGGAGCATACTGGAGCACAGCGAGGCCCGCTTTGTCGTGGTCAATGCCGCAAATGCAGCCAAGCTGGAAGGGTGTGACGTCAAGGTCATCAGGATGGAGGACATGGCGGCGGTGCCCGTATCCGCCTGTACAGATGCCAAGGCTTTCCGCAATGCATCCGGAACAGATACCAGGATAGTGATTCCGTCGGATGCAGACAGGGCGGAACTTGAAGGACTCAGACCTTCCGAGGATGACATTGCATCCATCATCTACACAAGCGGAACAACCGGTACTCCCAAGGCCGTGATGCTCACAAACCGCAATATAGTATTCAACGCCTATGAGTGCTCGACTCCGTTCATAAAGATCCATCCGGGCTGGAACGCACTGTCCATCCTGCCCATGAGTCACGTCTACGAGTTCACCATCGGGTTCGTCCTGCTGCTGATCAACGGCGTGCAGATCACATATCTGGGCAAGGCACCCAGCACCGACACGCTCCTGCCTGCCATGAAGGAAGTCAGGCCGCAGGTCATGCTTTCCGTGCCCCTGCTGATCGAGAAGATCTACAGACGCGCTCTGCTTCCCAAGCTCAAGGAAGGTACAAGGCTGGGCAACCTGGCACGCAACAGATTCACCGCTCCGCTGGTATACAGGATCATCGGAAGCAAGGTCAGGAAACTGTTCGGCGGAAGAATCAGGTTCTTCGGTGTCGGCGGAGCCGCGTTCGACTCGGAGGCAGAGGCCTTCTTCCACAGGATCCGCTTCCCTTATGCCCTGGGCTACGGCCTTACGGAGACCGCCCCGTTCATTGCAGGATGCGGACCCAAGGATCAGGTTCCGGGAACACTCGGTCCCGTGCTCGAGAGCCTGGACGTCAGACTTGATTCCGATACCGGAGAGGTCCTGGTAAAGGGCCCCAGCGTAATGAAGGGATACTACAAGAACAGTGACCTGACATCCGAAGTGTTCACTCAGGACGGCTATTTCCGCACCGGAGACATCGGTGAGTTCGCCGACGGAAGACTGCGCATAAAGGGAAGATGCAAGACCATGATCCTCGGACCTTCGGGTGAAAACATCTATCCGGAGAACATAGAATTCCTCATCAATTCCGAGGAAGACGTGATAGAGAGCCTTGTCGTAGCTGACCAGGGCGGACTGACTGCGATGATCCGTCTTGACATGAAAGCCTTGAAAAAGAAGGGTATTGTTGCAATCGAGGCCATCCAATCCAAGCTTGACGCCATCATAAGCGGAGTCAACGGAAAGCTGTCCGCATTCAGCAGGGTGCGCAAGGCGGAGATCCGCGAGCTGCCCTTCGAAAGGACTCCTACCGACAAGATCAAGCGTTTCCTCTATCAGAAAAAAGCCTGAAGTCTGTTGCACTTGCCTCTCTTGTGAAGTAGATTGGAAAAAGCAACCGGAGGTGCGGCATGAAGATCGTGGTTATAGACGGACAGGGCGGAAAGATCGGAAAGGCTCTGATCGAGCAGATCAGGGCATGCGGCAGGGACTGTGAGATCACGGCCATAGGAACCAATTCGCTTGCCACGTCCGCAATGCTCAAGGCCGGCGCAGACATGGGTGCCACCGGAGAGAATCCGGTGATCATCAACGTGCGCGGTGCCGATGTCATAGTAGGGCCCATCGGTATAATCGCGGCAGATTCGATGCTCGGTGAAATCACTCCACGGATGGCGGAGGCGGTAGGGCAGAGTCCTGCCAGGAAGATACTTGTTCCGGTGAACAGATGCTTCGAGGTTGCGGGTGTACGTGAGATGAGTCTGTCGGATTACGTGAGCCAGGCCGTGGAGCTGATCTTCAGGGTCTGAAGACCACTTCGAATGTTTCCAGGACAACGGGCGTCTCTTCGGTGAACTTCCTGCCGGCTTCCTCAAGCCAGGTGGTGAAGAGTCCGCGGTGGACCTCCCTCCAGTAGTCGAGCGAAAGATTTCCCTCTCCCTCGCGGCGGGCGTGGGACTCATCCACATCCTTGAACGGAACAATCCTTACACCGGTATTCCTTATGACACACACTGCATTGTCCGATGAATCGAGGATGACGCTGTAGTCTCCAGCCTCGGGAAGGTCTTCGTTGTCGTACTCATAGAGCTCGTAGATTGATGCGGTGGCCGTCTTCCTGCCTTCCGCCACAAGCCTTGCCAGAGCGTCCGGTTCGCCTCCGAATGCCCATGCGTCATATTCTTCCGTAGAAGGCCTGCCCTTTCGCGAGAACAACAGCCACATTTCCTTCGCAGTCATTATGGAAACCTTCCTCACTGGAATTCTAAGTCCGCCCACCCGTTTTGTAAATATTGTTTGATAATACCCGCATTATGATTTATCATGATTTACTGTAATAAAGTCTTACATGGGGGCCGTGTGGCCCGATGTATAAAAAGGAGAACAAAATGAAAAAACTAGTTGCTATTGCTCTTGTTTTCGCACTTGTCTGCGGATTTGTCTTCGCAAACGCGTCATCTGAGACAAAGGCCGATACAATCGAGTCAAGGATCGAGAAAGGCCAGAAGCTTTCGGATGCAGAGCTTCTCGAGCTCGCCAAGTCCGAGTCCGGTGATTTCTATGCATACGGAAACTCATCCAGAATCGCCAACGCAATGAAGAACTTCATCGCCAAGTACGGTGCAGAGCTCGGACTCACCGAGGCCAATGCCGTCGGTACAAAGATGAACGACGCCGATATCTACACCAACATCGCACAGGAAGCCACCGGCGGTTCGGACAAGGTTGCATCAGTCGTGATGATCCAGGACGGCGCACAGCTGGTCATGTACAGATCTGCAACTGACTACTTCCTCAACTACATCCCCGGTTCCCTCAAGGGTGTGATTGCAGAGGCTGACCAGGTTCCTCTCGTACATCAGTACATCAACAAGCTGTTCATCTGGAACACACTCGGAAACAACGTTCCCGTCATCACCAACGTATGGCAGCTGACAGAGCCCGCACTCAAGGACAGGATCTTCTTCAAGAACCCCACCACAGAGCAGGTCAACAACAACTTCCTCATCATGTGCACCAGTGACGCATGGGCAGCAAAGATCGCCCAGGCCTACAAGGATTACTACGGAAAGGACATCCAGCTCGGTTCATACAAGAACGCAGGTTACAAGTGGGTTGCAGAGTTCCTGGCAAACGTGAACTTCTCAGTCAGCTCCGATACAAAGATCTGCAACACCGTTGCATCAGCCGACAGCGCAGGTTCAATGGGACTGTTCGTTCTCTCCAAGACCAGAGACCTTGATGCCGCACTGAAGTCCAACCTCCAGGTCGGTGCCTTCACTGCAGCCCAGATCAATCCGTTCTCCGGTTTCATGTATCCGCTGTATGTCCAGATGACAAAGGCAGCCAACAGACCCTACACGGCAATGCTGTTCATCAACTACCTCATGACAAGCGAAGGATTCGCACCGTGGGGCGGAGCAGGAACAGAGATCCTCGGAGCATACTCGACCAACCCGGCAATCGGCGCAGCCGAGGGTGACCAGGCAATCGACTTCTGGAAGAACTGCCTTGTTGCAGAGGATGCAGCATACCTCATCCAGAACACAGCAGCAGTCTCCGACTTCATCAACGCAGAGATTGCAAAGAAGTGAGTCCGATCATCTGACTGTACTCGCAGGGGCGGGCATGGTGTCCCGCCCCGTCTTTGTTTAACGAGTTCTATTCAATAGGAGTTCAAATGGCCGAATTAGCATTGCAAGCCAGACCGAAGCGCAAGATGATATACGTGATCAGGGACTTCCTGACCAAGCCGGAGAACATCATCCTGCTTCTGACTGTCGTGATACTAGGCTTCTTCACCATCTACCCCGTGGTTCTTCTCGTGGCCAACACGCTGAAGGTCAACATCGCCGACCTGATGTATCCCGAGCTGTTCGGAAAGAAGGTCGGAGACCTGACGTCGTTCCACTGGAAGAGGATGCTTTTCTCAGACATGAGCAGCGTCTACTTCTGGGTACCTCTGAAGAATGCCGTAGTCATGTCACTTCTCGCCAGCATCATAGCCATAGTCTACGGCGGAGTCGTGGCATTCCTGATAACGAGGACAGACCTGAAGTTCAAGAAATTCTTCTCCACGGTCTTCATCTTCCCTTACATAATGCCGTCCTGGACAATCGCCACGTTCTGGATCAACTTCTTCCAGAACCCGGAGATAGGAAGCTATCAGAGCGGCATGCTGTATTACCTGACGGGCATCAAGCTGCCTGAGAGCATGGTTTACGGACTTGTCCCGTGTGCCATAGTCCTGGGCCTCCACTATGCTCCGTTCGCATACATCCTGATCGGAGGAATCCTGAGGAACATGGACGCCAACCTGGAAGAGGCAGCCACCATACTGAAGGCCTCCAGAGCCAAAATCATCAGGAAGATCACTCTTCCCATCGTCCTTCCGGCACTTCTGTCAACGTTCCTGCTGGTCTTCTCAAGCAGCATGAGCGCATACGCGGTACCCCAGTTCCTGGGAGGAACGGGCGGTTTCAGCGTCCTTACCACCACCCTAAAGCAGTTCATCACCCGCGGATGGTACGGCCAGGGCTACATCATGGCAATCTTCATGATCATCTTCGGCCTCGCGATCCTGTGGATCAACCAGAGGGTCACCGGCAGCCGCAAGAGCTTCACCACTGTCACCGGAAAGAGCGGACAGATCTCATACATCAAGCTCGGTGCCTGGAAGTGGATTGCAGCAGTCATCCTGATCATCCTGTGCAGCTTCTGCTCGTTCATGCCGCTGATCAGCTTTGCCCTTGAGTCATGTACCATGGTCCCCGGAGACTACAGCACGCTCACGCTGGCATTCTGGATCGATCCGGGCTACCCGCTCCAGAACGGACTGCACGGTCTCATCTACGAGACCCAGGTCTGGTCGGCATTCCGCAACAGTATCGTCCTTTCGTTCAGCTGCTCTCTGATAGCCGGTACCCTCGGAATCCTGATCGGTTATGCAGTCTCCAAGAGACGCGGTTCCAGACTCGCCAAGCTGGCCGACAACCTTGCATTCCTTCCGTACCTCATGCCGTCGATGGCAATGGGCGCCGCATTCCTTGCAATCGGTGCAGCCATGGGCCTGAGCAAGACCATGACGCTTCTGATCCTGGTCGGTGCCATCAAGTACCTGCCGTTCGCTTCAAGAAGCGGAATCAACGCCATGCTCCAGCTCTCCAAGGAGATCGAGGAAGCAGCCCTGATAGTCAACGTTCCCTGGTGGAAGCGTATGGTCAGGATCATCTTCCCCATCCAGAAATCGACGTTCATTTCCGGATATCTGCTTCCGTTCACGTCCTGCATGAGAGAGCTTTCCCTGTTCACGCTCCTCTCATCCGGATCCATCTACCTGATGACCACTCTTCTGGAGTACTGGCAGATCTGGTGCGACCAGAGCGCCAACGCACTGAACCTTCTCATCGTCGTGACGGTTCTTGCGATCAACCTGCTGGTCAACAAGCTGACGGGAGCAAGCATAGACAAGGGCGTAGGAGGTTAATATGCCAGAGATTAGACTTGAACACGTTACCAAACGTTTTGAAAAATTCGTTGCCGTCGATGACCTGAACCTGGTCATCAACGAGCATGACTTCATAACCCTTCTGGGACCCTCGGGATGCGGAAAGACCACCACGCTCAGGATGATCGCCGGCCTCGAGACTCCGACAGAAGGAAAGATCACCATCGGAGACAAGGTCGTCTTCGATGCCGCCACCGGAGTCAACATCTCTCCTGCAAAGAGAGACATCGGCTTCCTGTTCCAGAACTATGCCCTGTGGCCGCATATGACCGTCTACCAGAACATAGCGTTCGGACTCGAGAACCTCAAGTGGAAGAAAGAGGACATCAAGGTCCGTGTGCAGGAGATGCTCAAGATGCTCAAGATCGAGGAGTTCGTGAGCCGCTACCCGGCAGAGCTCTCCGGAGGACAGCAGCAGAGAGTCGCCATCGCAAGGACCCTGGCCCCCAAGCCGCAGGTCCTGTTCATGGACGAGCCGCTTTCCAACCTCGATGCCAAGCTGCGCAGCGAGATGAGGACCGAGCTCAAGAGACTCCACTCCGATTCCAACTCGACGTTCGTCTACGTCACGCATGACCAGCTGGAAGCCATGACGCTTGCCACCAAGATCTGTCTGATGGAGAAGGGCATCCTGCAGCAGTATGATCCGCCTCTTACGGTCTACTCGCAGCCTGCCAACAGGTTCGTCGCAGACTTCGTCGGAAACCCGACCATGAACTTCATCGACGCAACTGCAAAGACAGTCGACGGCGAGACAATCGTCGAGTTCCTGGGCGTGAAGGCAAAGTACACGTCCAACTTCAAGAAGGATGCCGTCAAGGCTTCCGAGATCATCCTCGGAATCAGGCCCGAGTTCTTCACCATCAGGGATGACGGAAAGATCAAGGCCACGGCTTACTCCACGCTCCCTTCGGGAATGGAGACAACGGTCAAGGTCAAGCTTGCCGACGAGCTGATCTCCTCCGTCGTGTTCGGCGCAATCGACTACAAGGTCGACCAGCCCATCAAGTGCGACATCATAGGCGACCAGATCTGCGTATTCGACAAGGCAACCACCCAGAGGATCTCCCTCGGAAAGCTGGAAGTCCTTTGATGAATCAGTCTTTCAGGAGGACTGTCTTTACGGCAGTCCTCCTTTTTCTTTTCCTTGTGCTCATTGCCTCATGTTCAAAGGGCGGTTCGTCCGCATCTTCGTCCCGTGCTTCCGTGCGGTCGCAGGTCTACTACCGGTACTTCGATACCGTAAGCGAGCTCAGCAGCTACGCAGGAGACACGGAAGAAGCCTTCAGTGCAAACGCGGCTTCCGTTTCCGCAGTGCTGGAGCACTGGCACAGGCTCCTGGACATCTACAATGAATATGAGGGAATGAACAACCTGGCCACCGTGAACCGGTGCGCCGGAGGGGATCCGGTCCCTGTTGATCCCGATCTGATTGATTTCATCCTTTATGCAAGGGAGATGTGCACCCTGACAAAAGGGGAGACGGACATCTCCCTGGGTGCGGTGCTCCGCCTCTGGCACGATGCCAGGAACGCCGATGTCCCGTATCTTCCTTCTGCTGCCGTGCTTCAGGAGGCCTCCCGCCATGTGGGGTTCGACAGGCTTGAGATCGATGCGCAAGCCAACACCCTGCGCCTGACGGATCCCGATGCAAGCCTTGACGCCGGCGCGGTAGGAAAGGGCTATGCTGCGGAGAAGGCCGCACAGATGCTGATTTCCAAGGGAGTCACCGGATACGTCATCAATCTTGGCGGCAACATCAGATGCATCGGGACAAAGGCAGACGGAAGCCCCTGGATCACCGGAATACGTGATCCGGATGATACGGAAAAGCTTGCCGTGACACTGAAGATTTCCGATTGCTCATGCGTGACGAGCGGAAGCTATGAGCGTTTCTTCACCGTAAACGGAAAACGCTATTCACACATCATAGACAAGGATACCCTCATGCCGGCCTCGGAATTCTCATCCGTGTCCGTCATCTGCACCGACAGCGCCCTTGCGGATACGCTTTCCACGGCGCTCTCATGCATGAGCTATGAGGACGGCCTTGAACTGGTGGATTCTCTCGACAAGGTGGAGGCCATATGGATTGCGGCCGACGGCACGCTGCGGTACACAAAGGGCCTTGCCACTGCTATACTGTGACCATGAAAAGATCAAGGATGATCCGTGACATCATTCTCATAGCTGTCATTCTGGCCGTAGCAGTGGTCCTCCTGATTGTGACAGGCAGTCACGGCACTGAAGGTTCCTATGTTTCAGTGATGCTCCAGAATGATGAGATTGCAAGATATTCTCTTTCAAATGACGGAATCTATGCCATCAACGGCGGAACAAATACAATCGAGATAAAGGACGGGAAGGTCCGTATGATTGAGGCGCAGTGTCCCAACCACCTGTGCGTGCATCAGGGATGGATCGGCCTGGAAGGCCAGAGCATAGTATGCCTTCCCAACAAAGTGACCGTATCGGTCTGCGGTACGGGCGACGGTCCTGATTTCATACTGTGAGGGCAGCCATGGATACAAGAAGAATCGTCCACATGGGAATGCTTACGGCACTTGCCATGATCCTGTCCTTCATTGAAAGC
Organism: bacterium; assembly: GCA_031935845.1. Lineage (GTDB taxonomy): Bacteria > Spirochaetota > Spirochaetia > Sphaerochaetales > Sphaerochaetaceae > UBA9732. Next base: position 23,973 of record JAJBWA010000019.1, read on the forward strand.
CAGATACCGGCCTTCGTTGCAATCCCCGGAATGAAGATCGGGCTTGCAAACATTGCCGTGGTCTTTGCGCTCTACACGCTGGGTTTCAGGGATGCGCTTGCGGTTTCGCTCATCAGGGTGGTCCTGAGCGCGCTTCTCTTCGGCTCCGTCGTATCCGGCCTGTATTCACTCTGCGGAGCATTGCTCTCGCTGACCGTGATGGCCCTGCTGCGCAGGACCGGGCTGTTCGGAGTGGTAGGAGTCAGTGTCTGCGGTGCGGTTTCACATAATCTTGGACAAACAGCCGCTGCATGGCTTATACTTAGAACCCGGGCGATAGTCTACTACCTGCCGTTCCTTCTCATAAGCGCAGTGGCAGGTGGCATCGTGATAGGACTTGTATCCGCAGTCCTCGTCACGCGCATAAAAGGAGGACCCGATGGGCAAAGATGAGAAAGACAAGGAATCGTTGTTGAAGACAGATAAGAAATTCTCGCCGCTTTTCTTTGAAGTCGAAGGCGCGGTAGGTAAGTTCGAGAGGGGTGTCCACTGGGCCACTACCATCATAATGCTGCTCCTGACTCTTCTTGTGCTTGCGGGAATCTGCGTGTATTCGGTCAGGATTCCGAGCCTGTTCAAGGATATTCTGTCAGGAAAACACGAGTCCCTGCTGGTTCTTCTTGAGTTTGTCGCCGAGGTCCTGATGGCCGTGGAGCTGATCCACGTCATCATTGCCCAGAACATGGAATCCGTAATCGAGATTCTCATGATTGCATTCACCAGGGAACTTGTCATCAAGCAGTGGGCCATGTGGGAGCTGCTCGTCGGAGTCGCAATCATCGCCGGTCTGTTTGCTGTCAGGAAGTACCTTACCGAAAAGGATAAATGCTGACCCTCAGGGGCATCAGTCATCATTATCCGGATACCCCGGACGGGACATGTGCGCTCTCATCAGTGGACATGGACATCCCGGCCGGGGCTTTTGTATGCATACTCGGGCCTTCCGGTTCCGGTAAATCCACACTTGCACGCATCCTCAATGCACTGATCATCCCGTCCTGCGGCACCATGGCCGTAGACGGTCTTGTTCTTGACGGCTCCAGTGCTCCCGACAGTTCCCTGCTCAGGAAGATCCGCTGCACGGTAGGCATGGTCTTCCAGAACCCTGAGAACCAGATCATCGGCGATACCGTAGAGCAGGACGTGGCATTCGGGCCCGAGAACCTGGGACTTTCCCATGAGGAGATTACCGCCCGGACCGATGCCGCGCTGCGCATGATGTCCCTTGAACAGCTGCGCCTGAGGAATCCCATGCAGCTTTCAGGCGGCCAGATGCAGCGCCTCGCCGTAGCCGGAGCCCTGGCTCTGCGCACGAAATACATTGTCCTGGACGAGTGCCTGTCCATGCTGGACGGTCAGGGCAGGGAAGAAGTCATGGATGCACTTCTGAAACTCAGGAAGGAGCAGGGGATTGCCCTGATCATGATTTCCCACGATTCACGCGACTGTGTGGCTGCCGACCATGTCTATGTCCTTGACAAGGGCTCCGTTGCCATGGAAGGAACTGCCGGTGACATCCTGGGCAGGAAGGCCGAACTTGAGGCCTTGGGGATACGCACATGCTGAAGGACATCAACCTGGGACGCTATCATCATGGATCCTCTTTCCTTCACCGCCTTGATCCGCGGACCAAGCTGGCGTTCCTGATCGTATACATCGTATGCGTCTTCCTTGCCCGCAGCGTGCTGCAGTGCTCGTTGTGCCTACTTGTTCTTGTTGCGCTCATCGCACTGTCGGAAGTGCCTCTTGCCTTCATGTTCCGTGGCCTGCGTACACCGCTTGTGGTGCTTCTTATAGTTGATGTCATGAACATAATCCTGCTGGATGACGGCCTCCGTATATCTGTTCTTCTGACTCTTCGGATCACGGAAGTCGTGCTTGCATCCAACCTCCTTACGCTTACCACTCTTCCAAAGCAGATTGCCGATGGCCTGGAGAAATCGCTTTCATGGCTCAGGATCTTCAGGGTTCCGGTACACGATATCGCAACCATGGTTGCGGTAGCCTTCCGTTTCATCCCCATCCTCACCCAGGAGGCAAGGGACCTGATGGATGCCCAGACCATGAGGGGCGCGGACTTCTCCCACGGAAGCCTTGTGAAGAGGGCCAGGGCGCTGGGCCCGCTTGCCGTCACCGTCTTTGCTTCTGCATTCAGACGTGCCGATGAAACCGCTCTTGCCATGGACAGCAGGCTGTACGGTCTTTCCTCTTCCGGAAGCTGCGGTTCAAGGCTTCATCCTCTGGCATTCACGCATGAGGATGCTGCAGCTTTCATCTGCATCTTCTGTTTCCTGACAGTCATGATCCTGATGCGCGCAGGAGGTCTGTGATGGTACGGCTTGAAAACGTCTGTTTCGGTTATGATAAGGATAGTCTGCTTCTGGAAAACATCTCCTTTTGTGTTGAAGACGGAGAATCCTTCGGGATAAGCGGCAGAAGCGGCTGCGGCAAGACCACTTTGGCCAAATTGATCTGCGGCCTGCTCAAACCGGTTTCAGGCAGCATCTCCGTTTCCCCCCGACCCCGCATGGTCATGCAGTTCCCCGAGCGCCAGCTCTTTGCCCGCACCGTCCTTGAAGACGTCATGTACGGCCCGCTGAATATGGGCCAGGAAAAGGAAAAGGCAAGGGAAGCTGCTCTCCGCACTCTGGGCAGACTCGGCCTTGACGGCAGGCTGTATGACAGATCCCCGTTCTCCCTTTCCGGCGGCGAGAAGCGTCTTGCGGCAATTGCCGGCATCCTTGCCATGGATCCCGGAATCCTTGTCCTCGACGAACCCACCGCAGGTCTCGATGCCTTCGGGGAATCCGCCCTTGTCTCCATCCTTTCCTCCCTTCATGCCGACGGCAGGACCATCATCATCGTCAGCCATGACGATGCCCTCCTGAACACCCTCTGTACCGGCAGCTTCATGCTTTCCTGAACCATTGGTTCTACCGGTTCCACGGCTTCTGCGACATCCTCGGGAACGACAATCTCCAGTGCAAAAAAAAAGGGCTACATGAATTCATGCAGCCCTACCACACTTATGTGCGTTATTACTCTTCAACGATTGCTCCGACAGGGCAAACTGATGCGCATGTTCCGCACTGTGCGCACTTGTCCTGATCGATGACGTAGATGTCACCTTCGTTGATTGCCTCAACCGGGCACTCGCCTGCGCATGTTCCACATGCAGCACATGAATCAGTAATTCTGTAAGCCATCTTCAGTCTCCTTATGAAAGATTACTCATTGGTATCTGAATGATAGTCCGAGACAGGACAAGCGTCAAGGACAATGCTTGTTGAAATGTGCCTATTTCAGTATCATCTTGGGTATGAAACAACTGGTTCTGGCTGAGAAGCCGAGTGTAGGAAAAGAACTTGCCCGCGTGCTGGGATGCACCAACAGGGGCAAGTATCTTGAGAATGATGAATATGTCGTAACCTGGGCCCTCGGGCACCTTGTCACCCTCTGTCCTCCCGATTACTACGGAGCCGAATACAGGCACTGGACCCTCAGGAACCTGCCTATCCTTCCGCAGAAACTCGAGACCATGGTCATAGACAAGAGCAAGGATCAGTTCGAGATAGTGAAGAACCTCCTGAACCGTGAAGACGTGGACGGAGTCATCATCGCCACCGATGCAGGACGCGAAGGCGAGCTCGTCGCCCGCTGGATCCTGAAGCAGGCCGGTTGTTCAAAGCCTGCAAAGAGACTCTGGATCAGCAGCCAGACGGATCTTGCCATCAGGCAGGGATTTGCATCGCTCAGACCGGCAGAGGATTACGACAACCTCTATGCCGCGGCAGAGAGCCGCTCCTATGCAGACTGGTATGTTGGATACAACGTCTCCAGAGCCATGAGCTGCCATTTCGACACAAGGCTTTCGGCAGGCCGCGTCCAGACTCCTACTCTTGCCCTCATTACCGGCAGGGAAGACGAGATAGAGGATTTCGCCGGCCGTTTCTACTGGACGCTCAAGGCTGATTTCGGAACATTCAAGGCATCCTGGTATTCTTCGGACAATTCCATAAGGATCGGAGAGGAAGCCAAGGCAAATGAACTTGCCGCAAAACTCAAGGGTGCAAAGGCAACCGTCACCAGCATAAGGGAAGTCCCCAAGGCCGAGAAACCGCCGCTTGCCTATGACCTTACGGAGCTCCAGCGCGATGCAAACAGCATCCTGGGCTTCTCCGCCAAGGAGACCCTGGACACGCTCCAGCGCCTTTATGAAGTCTATAAGATAGTCACATATCCCAGAACGGACAGCCGCTACATCACGGCAGATATCGTTCCCACCATTCCGGACCGCCTTGCCGCCTTGAGCGCAACTGCTTTCGGGCTCAGGGCCGGAGAGCTTTCACGTAACGGAATACGCACGGACCTTTCCCGTCTGGTGAATGACGAGATGGTCAGCGACCACCATGCCCTGCTGCCTACAGAGCAGAGAGTGGATGTCTCCAAGCTCAGCGCAAACGAGAAGGCTCTCTGGGAACTGATCATCACAAGATTCCTGGAAACCCTTTCCGCCGACTACGAATACAAGACCACGACCGTTGAAGTCAACGCCGAAGGCGAAAGATTCGTAACCCGCCTTACGCTTCCCGTCAAGCAGGGATGGCGCGATGTCGCACGCGACGTAGGCCGCCGCAGTGCAGTAGCTTCCGAAGATGAAGGTGATGACAATCCGCTTATCCTCAGGCTTGCCGAAGGCGAGACACTCGAGATCAAGGATGTAGTCCTGAAGAGGAACGCAACCCTTCCTCCCGACAGATACACGGAAGCTGACCTGCTCTTTGCCATGGAGCATGCCGGGCGTTTTGTCGAGGATGCGGAGCTCAAGAGCCATCTCGAGAACGGACTGGGAACTCCCGCCACAAGGGCAGACATCATAGAGAAACTCATCCAGAACAACTGCATAGAACGCAAGGGCAAGGAACTTGTCCCGACGGCAAAGGGCCGCGAACTGGTAAGACTTGTCCCTGACCAGCTGCGCAGTGCCGAGCTTACGGGAAAATGGGAGCAGAGGCTTTCCGCAATCTCCAAGGGAGAGGAAAACGAGGTTCCGTTCATCGAGGACATAAAGAAGAATGCTTCGGATCTGGTGAATCAGGTCATTGCAAACCGCGACAAGTTCGACCCCGACCTCATGGGTGACAAGACAAAACCCTGTCCCTCATGCGGCTGGCCGATGATGACGGTTCTTGACGAGTATGACAGGCCCCACCATGTCTGCCAGAGATTCTCATGCGGCTATGAGGAGATGGAAGTAAAGAAACGTGTGGAGGTCGCCCCGGCAGAGGTGGTTCCCACACATGCTTCAGCTTCTCCCGTAAAGAAGGTCATTGCTTCAGCATCTCCTTCTTCAAGCGGAAAGAAGACCATAGTCATCCACAAGAGCTCCGTAAAGGCTGCAGTTGCAAAGGCAACACCCCAGGTCAAGTGGGAAACGGTCATCGAAGTCGTCAAACCCAGCCACTACAGGCCGCGCAACGATTTCAGACCTGAAAGGTCAGAGAGGTTCGATAGACCTGACAGACGCAACAGGTCCGACAGGAACAGGGACAGGCGCGACTTCCGCAGGGATGAATCCACCAGAAGCGCATTCGCCACAAGGGAAAGCTCCGGCGGCGGAACGTTCGCCGATTTCATCAGGGCTTCCGAGGAAAGAAAGCGCAGGGATGAAGAGAGAAGGAAAAACAAGAAGTGAATACAGCTAGGGCATCCGGAATACGGGTGCCCTTTTTCATGGACTTTATTCCGGAACGACGGCATCCAACTGCATCGGAATCTGAAAAGAGAATAAGGGAATTACTCGGGGATCTTCCAGCTTTCGCAGA
>JAJBWA010000020.1:0-15424 GCA_031935845.1 bacterium
AGAGGGTCTTTCGATACGGAAGACCCTTTTTACATTAAACCGGAAAAGGGGAATCAGGATGAAAAGAAACCTGTTCATGTTATTCGCTGTAGTTGTTCTAGCCCTGACTGTGTTGGTTGGCTGTAATGCCGGCGCAGGAGAAAAAGACGACCAGGAGATGACTGCGTTCTACTCCAAGGCAAGGGAAGCGTTCAGAACAGCCTCAGGAGTCACGTTGCCGGTGATTGGAGGCATTGATCTCGACAGCAGCCTGGAAGCCTATGCCCTTGAAATGGAGCAGTTCGATGAGGTCATCAAACAAGGCGGAGGAGAGATGTCCTTCGACCTGGACAAGGGCGGAATCAATGATTCCGTCTACATCGGATTCACAAATGCCATAGAGATGGTTTTCGGGGTTGCAATATACTGCGATCACATAGAAGGTTATGATATTGAAATCTGGAAGAAAGGCGATACCTACGTTACGGTCAAGTACAAGGTGAACACGATAATCTCCGTCATAATAAACTGAACACGGAGCAGTCACCTTCCATGTTTGGCCTATTTGCCTTTCTGCCGGTTTTTTGTAATCTTTAAAGCAGAGGGAGAATTCAAAATGAGGAAAGCATTCTACTTTTTACTGTGTGCAATTATCGTGCTGTGCATATTCGTTGCCTGCAAGGACAATCCTGCCGCGGATGATGTGCAGATGACCGAATACTATGCTGCAGGAAGAAAGGCATACAAGCTGGTGATGGATATTGAGCTTCCGGAACTTGAAGAAATCGGCCTGAAGACCGATGACAAGGATTACGCGTCAAAGCTGGCCTATCTCAAGGGCATAGAAGCCGGGGATGAAGAGATCGAATTCAACATGGACACAGGCATAACGGCCGAAAGAGTAAAGGCCATCAAGGATGTATTTGTTGCCAAGCTCGGGAAGCCGACCTTTGATGGGGATGATCCGGATATCCCCTTGATGAAAACAATCAGGTGGGATAAAGGAGAGAATATCCTTGTGAAAATCACCTATGGATCAGAGTATGCATACCTGAATATCGCATACCAGCCTCCGTTCTGACTTCTGCCTCTCAGAACGTCCGGACCGCACCTGCAATACGGTGCGGTTTATTTTGCCGTCAGCATTGCCGCTTCTCCAGGGCTCAGCTCACGTACATGGCCGGGTTCAAGGTCTCCAAGGGAAACTCCGCCTATCTGAATGCGTTTGAGATATGTCACGTGGCAGCCAAGGGCAGCGAACATGCGCTTGACCTGATGATACATGCCCTCGGTGATGGTGATTTCACTCTTGCCGTCTTCAATACGGACAAGCCTTGCGCTTCTGCAGACAGTGCCGTCCTTGAGGACAATCCCTTTCTCTGCGGCTTTGATTGTTTCTTCTGAGACCGATCCCTCATGTTCGACATAATAGGTCTTGGGGACATTGGATTTGGGAGAGATGAGATGATGAAGGAAATCCCCGTTGTTGGTGAATACCAGAAGGCCTTCGGTATCCTTGTCCAGCCTGCCGGCAGGCACTACCTTCTGGCGCAGCATCTCTTCGGGCAGGAGCTCCATTACGGTACGGCTCAGATCATCTTCTGTCGAGGTGACGAATCCGGCAGGCTTGTTCATGATGCAGACAACTTCCCTGCGCCTCTGCACGGGTTCTCCGTCAACTGCAATCAGGGATCCGTCTGCTATCTTTGCAGATGCATCGTTCACGGCCACGCCGTCAACGGTTATCAGGCCACGCCTTGCAAGCCGGAAACAGTCCCTGCGGGAACAGACTCCGGCCTCGCTGAGTATCTTATCAAGCCGTTCCATAATTCAGCACATGCCTTATTTGTCGGGCATGAGGTTCTTCTTGCGGAACTCCTCCACGAACTTCATGATGATTTCCACTGCTCCGTCAACGCCCACGACGCTAGTGTTTATGCACATGTGGTAGTTGTCGGCCGAACCCCAGATTTCATGGCTGTAGTATTCATAGTACTTGCTGCGTGATTTATCCGTCTGACGGATCAGTTTCTCCATCTCCTGCTCCGTCATTTCGCTATGCTCGTCAAGGGCAAGCTTTCTGGCAACCCTGTCCTTGATGTCGGCACAGATGAAGAAGTTGACGGGATCGAGGTCCCTGAGGATGTAGTCGGCGCAGCGTCCAACTATAACGCATGGACCTTTCTCCGCAAGGGAATTCATGACCTTGGAGGTTTCCAGGAAAATCTGGTCATTGGGAGACAGGTTGTAGAACTGTGTTATCGCACCCTGTGCGGATGATGTTCCGCCGGCTCCGGACATGAGTCCTGCCGAACCTACGTTGAGAAAGCTTGGCTTCTGCTCGTCCATCTTCTCGAGATAGCTCTCCGCAAAACGGCTGTTCTTGGCTGTAAGGCGAAGGATTTCCTTGTCATAGAACGGAATTCCCATCTTCTTTGCAAGTCTTGAACCGACCTCATGGCCTCCGCTTCCGAACTGTCTTCCTATGGTAATCACTCTTGGCATAAATAGTACTCCTGGGAAAAGTATACCACAGACACCGAAACCGAGTGCAAGTATTAATTCCCCGCGCTCTGGAAGATGTAGGACACAAGCTTGCCGTCTTTCTCAAGTGATGCGGCATAGGCAGCCACTTCAGCTTCCGTGCCGAACGTGTTGAGGATTATGGTCTGATAGACATCATCCACAAGGTTGCCGTCCATGCTGATGACTGTGGCGGACATGAGGATGTCTGAGAATGAACCTGTCTTTGAATTGAAGTAGAGGTGGCGGTAGAGATTGGAGGCATTGGAGCCAACTGTTGACAGAACGTAATGGTAGTAGCTTCCCATGCCGGATGCCGTGAACGTAGCTCCGCTGAACCGCCCCTCGAGGTTGACTGTGGCGTAGACTGTATCACTGCCGTTTTCATACGTGTAGAGGTCATAGCCCAGGGTACCTGTCTGCCGCATGTTGAGCACCAGACCTTCCGGTGTGTAGAGATAGCCGTTTTCATTCAAACCGAGTCCGGAGGCAACAGTCTCGATCATGTAGGCATTCTTGAGAAGGTTGAGATCCAGTGCAGGAGCGTCTATCTCGTATTCTCGGCAGAAGCGCTCATATCTCTCCGACACGGAGAAACGTACAGCCCGGCCGGCATCGTCGAACTCAAGGGAGAAATTGGAAAGGTCGGAGACCTCGGCCGCTATGGCGGCTATTCGCCCGGCCATGTCGGGATTGTTTGCAGGATCGAAGTCTTCAGGCTCATCAAGGATGAGGATGCTTTTCCATTCGGAGTACAGTGCTCCTGCGAACATGTTGTAGCCGCGCTGCTCCAGAGTCAGCCTGTAGGCGTCCTTGAGCACGGAATAAAGCTCCGGTGCAACAGTGAGGAACTGCCCCCGGCTGCGGTTGAGTGTGGCTATGTTCACCACACCCTCATATGTATTCTGATGGTCCAGTTCCTTGTAGACAGCTGAAATAACAGGTGAATAAGCAGCAGTCAGGTCATTGATTCCGTGCTTGATATCATTCGAAGAACCATCGAACCAGTACTTGAATCCCACCTCCTTGTTCAGGAGTATGGTGTCCTTGTCTACCTTGGCCTCGATGAGATGATAGCCGGGATCCTTGTGCCCGATATTCACGATACCCACGGTGAAAGCAACGACAGCGATGACGAATGCCACCGCTGTCAGTATTGCCCTGAGTTTGATGTTCTTTGAGCTGACTTCCAGTTTCATCTTGTTCCGTCAGTTTCCGAACCTGATCTTTCTGTACTTCTCGATCTCCGGAGCATTTCCGTAGATGAAGTGTCCGTTGCCCAGATCCACCATGCTCGGCTTGTCCACGGAGTAGTCGTGGAACTTGGCCGGGTCGTAGACAAAGAGCTTCTTGGATTTCTCGATGATCGGATCAGGCACGGGAATTGCACTGATCAGGCTCTTGGTGTACGGGTGCAGCGGATAGGCAAACAGCTCTTCGGTCTCCGCAATCTCGACGATCTTTCCCTTGTGGATGACCGCAATCCTGTCGGAGATGAAGCGTACTATGCTCAGGTCGTGGGCGATGAACAGATAGCTCAGTCCCCTTTCCTTCTGGAATTTCTTCAGGAGATTCAGGACCTGTGCGCGGATGGACACGTCAAGGGCGGAGATGGGCTCGTCGGCCACGATGAACTCGGGCTCCATGACGATTGACCTTGCAAGTCCGACTCTCTGTCTCTGTCCGCCGGAGAACTCATGCGGGTATCTGGTCAGATGCTCGGGAAGCAGTCCGACCTCGCGGATGACGCTCTCGACCTTCTGGATCCTGTCCTTCTCGTCCTTGTAGAGATGGAAGTTGTAGAGTCCTTCGGAGATGATGTACTCGATGGTGGCTCTCTCGTTGAGTGATGCAGCAGGATCCTGGAATATCATCTGGATCTTGCGCACCACTTCGCGGTCATCCTTCCTGCTGAGCTTGCCGGAAATCTTCTTTCCTTTGTAGTAGATGGCTCCTGCAGTACAGGGGTTGATCCTCACAATCGCCCTTCCGATGGTGGTCTTTCCGGAACCGGACTCTCCGACAAGGGAGAAGGTCTCGCCCTTGTAGATGTCGAAGCTCACGTTGTCGACTGCCTTGAAGGACTGCTTGCGCTGTGTGAACACGACGTCGAGGTTCTGTACGGAAAGCACTACTTCTCTGTTTTTCTCTTCCATTGTCATGCCTCCTCGCCTTCTTCGACGTTTACATAGCTTCTGAGCATCTTCTCATGAAGATTCTGGATGATCTTGGGTGGATCCACCTTCGGGGCCCTCGGATCAAGCAGCCATGTCTTTGCCCAGTGGTGCTCGTTCACCTGGAACATCGGCGGCTCCTTCACGCGGTCGATGGCCATTGCATAGGCGTTTCTGGGTGCAAAGGCATCTCCGATGATCTTGTTGTACAGACTGGGCGGTGTTCCGGGAATGCTGAAGAGGTCATCACCCTTCTCCGCAAGCTGTGTCAGCGAGCTCAGCAGAGCCCATGTGTACGGATGCTTGGGTTCATAGAAGATGTCCTCGACTGTTCCCAGCTCGACAATCTGTCCGCCGTAGAGGACAGCGACCCTTTCCGCCACATTGGCCACGACACCGAGGTCATGGGTGATGTAGACGGTGGTGTATCCCAGCTGGTCCTGCAGGCTCTTGATCAGTCTGATGATCTGTGCCTGGATGGTGACGTCCAGAGCCGTGGTGGGCTCGTCGCAGATCAGGATCTTGGGCTGACATGAGAGGGCAATGGCGATGACGATCCTCTGTCTCATTCCACCTGAGTACATGAACGGATAATCGTCGAATCTCTTCTCAGGCTCGGGGATTCCGACCTTGGCCATGATGTCCAGGGTCCTCTTCTTTGCCTCTTCCTGCGAGCACTTCTGGTGCTTGATGATGACGGTGGAAATCTGCTTTCCGATTGTCAGGACGGGGTTGAGGCTGGTCATGGGATCCTGGAAGACGGTTGCAATCCTGCATCCTCTGATCTGCTGCCAGTCCTTTGTGTACTTGACCTTGGCGCAGTCGATGATGGCATATCCTTCGAGGGTCTTTGTAGCCTCGTCATAATGCCTGTACGCAACTCTGAACGTGCAGGTCTCGAAGATCCTGTTCTTTATGTATGATCTGTCCAGATCCTCGCCGATGCACATGGCAAGCCTGAAGGCCTTCTTGAGCTTTCTGGTGAAGAGGATCTGGCTTCTCATCGGATATCTACCGATGGAAAGCAGGATTTCATAGGCAATCAGCCTGTTTCTCTCAAGGACCTTGTCAGGCAGTCCGTACGGGTTGCCCGGCATCTCTTCAACGGCCATCTTCTCAAGGCGCTTTGCCTCAAGATCCGTAATGAACTTGTCATCATTGATCTTACGCTCGCTGTCGGCCTTGTAGTCGGCGGCACGCTTTGCAATCAGGTCTTCCCTTTCCTTCCTTATGGCCTTGATCTGGTCCTTCCAGCCCCTGATCTTCTGCGTGATGTCCTGGATCTCTACAGCATCCTGGGCATTCCTGCGGTCCAGCGCCACAACGTAGTTGGTGCGGTCGACGATGTCGTCCTCAAGGGTCTTGATTCTTGCCGCGAACTCGGCCTCTTCCTCAGGAGAGAGGCCCTGGGCCTGCTGGATTTCCTTCTTCTTCTGCTCGATGGCCACATACTCTTCGGCACCGCGCTCGAGAACGGAGTAGCTGTTGAGCGTGTTGATCATCTTCTCCAGGAATCTTTCCCTTCTGGCATCGATCTTGATGACGGTCTTGGAAAGAGAGTCATCCGAGAAGATGATGCTTCCGTTGCTGATGAAGCCGTTGGAATCGAGCATTCCTGCAAATGTCTTGGTCAGGACGGACTTTCCGGAACCGGACTCTCCGACTATGGCAAGACTCTCATGCTCATAGATATCCAGAGACACATTCCTGATTGCCGACAGGATTCTTCCTCTGACATTGAACTTTACGTCCACATTCTTGAGGGAAAGAAGCACTTTTCTGTTGTTTTCTTCCATTACGTGCCTCCTCTATCACATGTGGGTTCTGGGATCGGTCGCATCAGCGAGGTTCTGGCCCAGAACGTAAAGGATGATGGTCAGCAGGGCTGCGATTGCAACCGGCGGCCAGAAAGCCCACGGATAGGTCCTGAACGCAACCTGTCCTTCCTGGATCATTCTTCCCAGGGAAGGAACGGATGCGGAAAGACCGATTCCGATGAACGAGAGGAACACTTCCATTGAAATGTAGGAAGGAAGCTCCGTGGCCAGCAGCGTGACTATAACCGATGTCAGGAACGGCAGGATGTTCTTGTTGATGATCCTGGGAATCGGAGTACCAAGACATCTTGATGCCAGGGAATACTCACGGTCACGGATGATCATGACCTGCGTCCTGAAGAAGTAGGAGATTCCGAGCCATCCGGTGACCGTAAGTGCAAAGACGAACGGCCAGAATCCTGAACCTACTATGTAGACCAGAACCGAAATCAGCAGGATGTACGGGATGTTTGCAATAATGCTGTACACGACCAGCATGAACTTATCCATGGTCTTCGAGTAACCCCAGACAGCACCCATGAGGATACCGATGCTCATGTTGATGGCGGCACAGATGAGTGCCAGAAGCAGTGATGTCCTGGCACTTGCCCAGATTCCGTAGAAGATGGAGTTTCCGATCTGTCCTGAGCCCAGTATCCACTTGAAGCTGAAGCCTCCGGTGGCCTTCATCGCCTGGGACGGGCTCTGGTTGTACATGTATGCGTTGGTAACGTTCTCGTACGGATCGTACTGGCAGAACATCGGAATCACGAAGCTGCACAGGAACAGAAGCACGAGCAGTCCTATGGCCACCCAGTTGGACTTCTTGCGGAAGAAGACCCTGAATACGGATCTCCAGTATGAATATCTCGGAGCGATGATCTTCTCCGACTCCAGTGTATCGTTGCTTACAAAGGTAAATAACTCGTCTTCATTGACGGCTGCAGCTGTTTTCTTCTTTGTGTCTGCCATTATCTACCTCCCTTTGATTCGAATGAGATTCGCGGGTCAAACTTGGCCATCAGGACATCGCCCAGGATGAGCGATATCAGCGACAGCGTAGTGTAGAACACCGTACAGGCAATTATGATTCCGTTGTCGTGTCCGCTGATTGCCTTCGTCAGCAGGCTTCCTACGCCGGGAACGGAGTAGACACTCTCCGTGATGATTGCTCCGACAAGACAGAACAGGATGGTGCCCGGAATTCCGTGGATGATCGGGATGAGTGCGTTCTTGGAGATGTGGACCGAATAGATCTCACGCTCCGAAAGACCCTCGGCCCTTGCGAACTTGACGTAGTCGCTGTTCATCTGGTCGATCATGTAGCGGCGCATCCATTTCATGGTTCCGCCCAGTGCATGCACAGCAAGCGACAGCGTGGGCAGGATGTAGGCCAGAATCTTGACCGTGGCGTTTGCGAACTTGTACGGAAGTCCGAAAAGACTTGTTCCGATTGCCGCAAACATGAAGATGTAGGCAAGTGACGGAACGCTCATGAAGAAGATTATGTACCACATTCCGAGCTTGTCTATCCAGGTATCCTTCTTGCGGGCCATGAGGATTCCGAGAGGAAGACCCAGCATGTACTGGATTGCAGTTGCAATCAGACCGATGACGAATGAGTTTCCGATCATGCTCATGCCGTCACGCATGTATGTGGCATTGGTGTATTTGTCGTTGAACTGGACCTTCTCGGCATCAGTGAGTTCGCCCATGTTGTACGTCAGGGTATGGAAATCCATGGCGGTATCGACCCAGATGTCCGAACCGACCTGGGCAGGATACTGCTGGCGTTTGGTCTTGAGGTCACCCTGTGAATCCGTGATGACGCTGGAAATCTCCTGACCTCTGTATCTTGTGAACGACACACCCAGATTCATGTGGATCCAGTTCTGGTGGATGAACGGGAACTTGGAGTCGAAGTACAGCAGGTACTTGTGTGTGGTTCCGCTTCCGACTATGGCGAACAGACCGCTGTACGGATCCTTCTCGAAGCGTATATAGCGGTCGGTGAGGGTCTCATCCTTGACGTCCTTGGTAGTCTCGACGGAGAAGAAGCCCTTGATGTATTCCCAAAGTCTGGAGATGATGGGTCTCTCTCTGGTAGCAAGCAGATATCCGGTTCCGCCCGGCTTGAGCTGCTTGGCTCCGGTGGTATACCTGATGGGGTCGAGTCTGACTATGGTGTAACCCTTGCTTTCGTAGTACTGGATGAACTCCTGGACCGTCTCGTTGCTGAGATAGTCGTCACCCACCTTCTGGATGATGTTCCTGTCTGCCTCATACTCGGGGCAGGTGTCATAGGCATCACCGTATATCTCGACCCACTTGCTCTTGCTGAACGTAGTGAAGTTGATGAACTCCAGATAGCCGTACTTCTGATACTGGGTGTACTCGTAGAGCACCCTGTCGTTGTTGCTTCTCTTGTTCCATACGTCGTCTGTCTGGAAAATCGCGCTTCTGTCCGTAAGTGAATAGACAAGAAGCATGACGATCCAGGTGACCGCAAGGAGCGAGAGAATGGAGAAAAAGATTCGTTTCCAGATGTATTTTCCCATGGCGTTCCTTTTCTTTCATTTCTCCTTTTCGGATTAAGGCCCCAAAAATAACTATATTATTATGGTTTCGGGCCTTCATTCAAAAAGGCGCATTATGACAAGCATGGGACTGCCGTGGATTACCACAGCAGTCCCACCCTGTGAATTATCAGTGATAAAAGTTATCAGAACAGTCCGATGACCTTTGTCATGTAACCGGCGCCATTGCCTCTGAATGTGTCGAGGTATGTGCAGGGATCTCCGAAGTCCGGGCCCCAACCTGAGCCATAGAACATATCGAAGTTGCCGGCCTCTCCGTTGGAAGCTCTGTATCCGCTTGCATAGAAGTCTGCGGATGTTGTTGCCTCAACGAGGTTGACTGTCACGTTCTCGGCTCCGAGGACACCCTCGATGGACTGCTTGTAAGCCTGAGCCTGAGCGATCTGTGTCTGGTTTGCGGAATAGTAGACCACATCGATGGTGATCGGCCATTTGACGGTGTTTCCGAGCTCCTTCTTTGCAAGCTCGAGGTGTCTCTTGGCCTCTGCCGGATGATACCATCCGTCGATACCGTCAGCGACCTGGACGGGTGAACCCATCTTGTCGAGATAGTACTGGACGATCTCACCGTACATTGTTCCTGCAACGAACTTCTTGCCGCTGGCATCCGTGACATCCTCTGAAAGCTGGACGAACTCAGGATGAGTGTACATGTTTCTGAGGTTTGTCGTAGCAAGGTCAGCACCTCTTGAAACTGCGTTCTGAGTTGCCTTGTCCCATGCATAAGCGACAGCCTTTCTGAAGTTCTTGTTCATCATAGCTGTCTCGGTGTCGATCTTCTGCTCCTCAGTCTTGGGAGATGCGACAGCACCGGAAGCGAGAGCGAATGTTCCTCTGTTGAGGTTCAGTCCGCCGAAGTATGATGTTGATGTCGTGTCGGAGACATAGTTGTACTTGTCGAAGTTTCCGTCAGCCTTTGCCCACTCGAGTGTGCCTGAAGCTGATGTCAGGCCGCATCCGGCGTAGACACCGTCGCAGACGTCCTTGTAGAACTGTGCCATGTTCTCACCGTTGTCGTAGACCCATGTGATTGAGTCGAGCTTGACAGACTCGGGATCATAGTAGTTCGGATTCTTGACAACCTTGATGATTGAAGCATCGTTGAGCTGCTGCAGGATGAATGCTCCGTTGTAGACCTGTGATGCGACATCAGTTGACTTACCATAGGTGTAAGCGTTGGTGTCGTTGTAGGCTGCTGCATACTCTTCGATTCCGAAGACTCCGCCGTGTGCGAGGTAGAAGCTCTCGCAGATAGGAGCGAAGCAGCTGTAGGTAAGCATTGTCATGAAGTAACTTGTAGGAGCACAGAGAGTGACCTGCAGTGTGTTGGCGTCAACAGCCTTGTATCCGACTGCATCCCACTTTCCACCCTCATAGAGGTACTCTGAAACGCCTTCGATGACGCCTTCGACCAGCCACTCGAGACCGGCAGCGGCATCAAGCATGTGATGGAAACCAGCCTCGAAGTCCTTGGCTGTGACCTCAGCATACTTTGCACCCTCTGATGTTGACCACCATGCACCCTTCCTGATGTGGAATGTGTATGTGATTCCGTCAGCAGAAACTTCCCAAGACTCTGCAAGAGCCGGGATCATCTGTCCGAGGTTGTTGTACTGGACCAGGTTGTCGGTGCAGTTGACCAGGATCTCGGTATCGGACTGGCTTGATGTGTTGAGTGTGTCGAGTGTGACCGGAGCTGTTGCGAATGTTGTCCTGTAGTCCTTTGTGAGCTTGTGGCCCTTTGATGTGAGCCATGCTGCAGGATCATATGTTGCCTCGCCCTTGACGGCCTTTGCCCAGATGTCAAGAAGCTCGTTTCTCTCAGCAGGTGTGAGGAAATCATCAGCTGTGATGATCATTCCCTTCCATCTGTCATCGTCGTTACCCCACTGGACATAAGGAACTGTCCTGGGAGCGATTCTTGAGATCGTGTAGGCTCCGCCCTGTGTGGTATTCGGGATCATGACTGCTGAATCGAGCAGATAAGCCTCGGCCTGAGCGTAAATGACGAATCTCTCTGAATCTGTCTTGGCTGCCTTTGCCTTGTCGAGAAGAGCCTCGTAGCCGCCGAGAACCTTGGCGTAGATCTCTTCATCGTCGCCGCGAACGTATGTGCTCGGCTTGGCAACTGTTGTCTGAGTCTTCTGAGCCTCTGCTGCGCCCTGAGCGAAGACAGAAGTAAGAACGACTGCAAGAATCAACATGATTACTGTCAGTTTCTTCATTTTCTTCCTCCATTTAGAATAGAAATACAAGTTTAGTGCGGTTGTTTACAACCGGGTTTTTCTACTACATCACAAATCCGCGCATTTATCAAGAACAATTTGCGCGATATATAAGGAAATGAGGTTTTTTTCCGTTTTTTCGTTTCAGCTTCCGAACCCCTGCGGATTCATCGTCTGCCACCTCCAGGAGTCTGCGCACATGCGCTCAAGTCCGTATTCGGCATGGAATCCGAGAACCTTGTTGGCCTTGGCGGTATCTGCATAGACCGTGGCCAGATCGCCTGCGCGGCGGGGTCCCACCTCATAAGGGATCTTTTTCCCACAGGCCTTCTCGTATGCATGGACTATATCCAGGACGCTTGAGCCCTTTCCGGTTCCGATGTTGAAGACCTCGCATCCCTTGTGTCCGGCGGCATACCTGACGGCAAGCACATGGGCACGGGCAAGGTCCACCACATGGATGTAGTCCCTGACGCCGGTTCCGTCCGGTGTGTCGTAATCGTCACCGAATACCGTCAGATGGTCCCTTCTGCCTATTGCCACCTGGGAAACATAGGGCATGAGGTTGTTGGGGATTCCCTGCGGATCCTCGCCGATGAGTCCGCTCTCATGGGCGCCCACCGGATTGAAATACCTGAGAAGCACAATGGAAAGCTCTGGATCCGCAACGCAGAGAGCCTTGAATATCTGCTCGCTCATGTACTTGGTCCAACCGTAGGGGTTGGTACAGTTTCCGGTCCTGCTGGATTCGGTCAGAGGCATATCGTTGTCTCCGGAATAGACTGTGGCGCTTGAGGAGAACACCAGGTTGTGCACCCCGTGGGCCTTCATCACGTCACAGAGGACCATGGAGGCGTCGAGGTTGTTGGAGAAATACTCAAGCGGTTTCTGTACGCTCTCGCCAACGGCCTTGAGGCCGGCAAAATGTATGACGCTGTCTATGTCGTACCTGGAGAAAACAGCATCCAGGGCCTTGCGGTCACAGACGTCCGCCTTCACGAACTCAGGACGCTTTCCCGTAATCTGCCCCACCCGGTCAAGGGACTTCTCATGGCTGTTGACGAGGTTGTCTACAACCACGACATCATATCCGGCATTGATGAGCTCCACGCATGCATGGGTACCGATGAACCCGGCTCCGCCTGTCACAAGAATCATAATCACCCCTCATAACAATGTCCTATTTCGTGGACATATGTCATTTATCTAATGTATCTTACGCTTTTCAAGCAATTGTTCAAGCCCTGTTCAAAATCATTGAACCTGAGCGCAAATTATTATATCATATTGTTCTGACATGGACGAGTATGTTTTGGATCCATCACTCAGACGACTCCTCAGAAAGCGTGCACAGCTCGGAATCGGCGACGTTACCGCCGCCAACGAGTCGGCTATCGATGCCTACAACAGATCCGAGGTCAAGCCGTCCGTGTTCAGGAGCCTGTACAGGCCCAAGACAAAGAACATAATCTCCCGCACGTTCATAATCCCCGTTACCGACGGAGCCGTCACCGGATACCTCTTTGAGAAAGTCAAGGACAAGGCCATATCCGGACAGAACTCACTCATCGTGCTGTTCCATGACGGCGGATGGATGCTGGGCAACATGCGCAAGTGCAACGCGGTTAGCAGCAACATCTGTGACGCCACCGGAGCATCTGTCCTGGCCATAGACTACAGGCTTGCTCCGAAATACAAGTTCCCGATCCCGCTCGAGGACTGCTACGAGGCCTTCCTTTGGGCTGCCCAAGGTGCAAGATACTGGAAGGTGGATCCGGACAAGATCTATGTCATGGGAAACTGCGCGGGCGGAAACCTGGCGGCAAGCGTCAGCAGGCTGGCACGTGACCGCAAGGGTCCCAAGATCGCAGGCCAGATCCTGTTCTCGCCTGTGGCTGACGGAAGGATGAGGACGGAGAGCTTCGACAAGTTCAAGGACTGTCCCACCCTCACTTCAAAAGCAATGGCGTTCTACATCCAGAACTACTCAAGGGAGCCCAAGGATATCCTGGATCCCCTGTTCTCCCCGCTTCTTGCAAAGGATCACTCCAGACTTCCCGAGACCCTGATAATCTGCGGCGAGTATGATCCGCTTCTTGATGACTCCCAGCTTTATGCCCAGGCCCTGGCCAGTGCGGACACGCCGGCAAAGTGCCTTGTGGCAAAGGGCATGATACACAGCTTCATTGACTTCCCATGCCTGGAGACGTGGAAGGACAGCATGTATGCAGTGTCCACATTCATCGGAGGAAGGGCTGTATCGGGTATCGAGATCCTGACCAGAAGCGAAAGGCTCAAGCTGGAGCGCAGGCCGCACCTGGTGGTGCAGTAAGGGAACCTTTACATTAGAGTCATCAGAGTCATTTGCGAGATTGGAGTCATTGGAGCCAAACGTTGAGAAACGGCATCAACCTCTGATCTTCTTCTCCGGCACGTTGCCTATCAGAAGTCCTATGGATTCCATCTTGAAGAACATCTTCTTGTTGCCGCTTGCGGAGAAATAACAGTACCAGCAGTTCTCGTCGGCCTTGTAGTGGACATCGCAACCCATGATGTATGAGCTTGCCCAACCGCGTTCGGACGGAACCAGGATGGGCTCGTTGCTGCAGCGCTCCCACTGGTAGCCGTCATTGCTCTTGAGAAGCAGCATGCATGAGCTGGTACGCCTTTTCTCGGAATCCCAGAACACGGGGCACTGGAATGCGTACAGCACATCGCCGCAAGGAACAACCCTGATGCTTCCGCAGCCCAGGTTGGACCATCGGTCGTCGGGGATGGGCTCCAGTATGGGACGCTCGGGCTTCATCATCTTGTAGGGCCCGTTCAGGGTCTTTGACGACACGGAGCCGAAATACCTGGAGACCTTCTGCTTGGTGTCCGGCAGTACCAGATGGGATGCTCCGAAATAAAGCCTGTATTCGTCTCCGGCCTTGATGAGCTGCGGACGCGAGATGCGTGGATAACGCAGGTAATCGCCGGCAAACGGTATGGTCCGGCCGTCCAGAAGAAGTCTGGGCTTGCTCCAGGTCACGAGGTCCGTGGATGAGCGCATCTCTATGCATGAATAGCTGTCGCTCTTGCCCTCGCCTGTCCTGCGGCTGACGAACGGGATGTTGCGGTCGTGCTTCTCATAGATGAGGTAGTAGTTCTCGTCCTCGGTGAAGATGAACGGCGAGTGGCCGCGCAGCTCTATCATTTTGCGCGGTTCCCATGCTATGCCGCTTGTGGACGTGAAGTGATGCAGTCCTATCCACGAATGGAAGAACATGTGCCACTTGCCGTCGCAGCTCTGCTCGGGCAGCAGTATCTGAGGATCACAGAACTTGGGGATGTATTCCTTTCCTACGAGCAGCGGCTCGTCGCTGAAAGGAAACCATCTGCACTTCTCGAGAGCCTGCACGTTCACCTCTTGATGCCGGAAGCCTCTTCCTCGTCTTCATCAACCGGTCTCTTCCTTCTTCTGGGAGTGATCAGCGGAGCGAACTTCTTGTCCACGTCTACACGCTTGGCGTACCATTTGACGATCCTGCTGTATATGAACCAGGACAGACCGATGGATCCGAGGAAGATCACGATGAGCCAGATCTGGTTGGCTGTGGTGTTCTCAGGATTGCCGAACTTGGCAAGCAGGATGTAGCCTCCGAGCATGAACACGAGCATGAGCGCCACATTGACCACGGTGGCGATTGCCACGAACACGGCGGTATTTCTTTTCTTCTTGTTTTCTTCCTTCATTTCCTTGCCTCCCTGGTGAAGATCACTGAGATTGCGAACAAAATCACGAAGACAACCACAAAGCTGTCGCTGAGATTGAAGGTCGGCCATCTGTCCATACCAAAGATACCATAGAACTTCACGCTGATGAAGTCCACCACACCCTGGTCGAAACGGAAGATCCTGTCCACAAGCGTTCCGAATCCGCCTCCGGCTATTCCGGCCACAAGCCATCTCTGCCTGTCGGTCAGGATGTTCCTCCTTGTGGCGATAAGCCAGCACAGGAATCCCATCAGCAGCATCGGGACCACCACGAACAGCAGCACGCGTACGAACAGCGGGCTGTCGGCACCCATGCTGAACGCCACTCCGGTGTTGCGGACATGGCAGATGAT
>JAJBWA010000021.1:0-17244 GCA_031935845.1 bacterium
AAGACCATAATCGAGGATCCGGGCGTCATGTCCAATCCCACAACAGACAAACTCATGGAAGGGGCAAAGCTTGCCAGGGAAAACGACGTTGACCTGATTCTTGCAGTCGGCGGCGGCTCGACCATCGATTATGCCAAAGCTGTTTCCGTCTCTGCCTGGTGCGAGGAAGACCCGTGGGAGAAGTACTACATCCGCATGGAGGATGTGGACAACAGGATAATCCCCGTGGGAAGCGTCCTGACCATGGTGGGAACAGGATCCGAGATGAACGGAGGATCCGTCATCACCAATCCGCAGCAGAAGCTGAAGATCGGCATGGTGTTCGGAGACAACGTCATGCCCAGGTTCGCAATCCTGAATCCCAAATACACGTTCACCGTTCCCAGATACCAGATGGTTGCAGGCATCTACGACATCTTCAACCACATCTGCGAGCAGTACTTCTCAGGTTCCGATGACAACACCAGCGACTACATCTCCGAAGGCCTGATGAGGTCCGTGATCCACGCATCCCGCATAGCCGTGAAGAATCCCCAGGACTACGAGGCAAGAAGCAACCTGATGTGGTGCGCCTCCTGGGCCCTGAACACCCTCATAGGCAAAGGCAAGAGTGGAGACTGGATGGTCCACATGATCGGCCAGGCCGTAGGAGCCTACACCGACGCCACCCACGGAATGACTCTTGCAGCAGTATCGCTTCCCTACTACCGCCACATCATGGACGGCGGCCTTGCCAAGTTCGCAAGATTCGCGGAATCTGTCTGGGGTATCGATATTTCGGGAATGTCCCAGAAGCAGGCTGCCCAGGCCGGACTTGCCGCAATGGAAAGCTGGATGAAGGAACTGGGAGTAGTTACCAGGTTGCGCGAGCTGGGAACCACCGATGACATGCTGGAAGGCATTGCCGACGGCACATTCCTGCTTGACGGCGGTTACAAGGTCCTGACCAGGGAAGAAGTCATCCAGGTCCTCAAGGAAGCCATGTGAAATCTACAAACCGTGATTTGGCGGGGCAACGCACAAAAAAAGGGATTGCCGCGGATAACGGCAATCCCAGAGCAAGCAACAGTCAGTTGTTATTTATCTTCCTGTTTTGTCAGAACTACAGAAAGGTACTCGTCCGGATCAGTGATGGTAAGCTTGTTTCCGGCAAGCGTGAACGGAATGGTCTTGGTCTTCTTCACGCCATCCTTGGTATAGATGACATCAGACTCTACATCGGCTGTAAGTGTTCCCTCTGTGTCTGAGCCTGAATTAAACTTGTATGTACCCGTGATTGTCTCGGTGTCCGTGCTTTGATACATAGTGACCTTCTCTATCAAAGTGAAGTTCGTGTCATCTTTGACAGTAAAAGTGTATTCCTCGGTCACAATTGAATAAGACAGCTTTCCGGTCCAAGTTCCGTAAAGCGAATTGGTGTTGGGCACCTCCTGCTTGCAGGCCACGAGACATACCAATGCCAATATGGCGATAAATGCAATAATAAAAACTTTCCTAGACATATTGCACTCCTCCTCTTCTTTTATTTGCCTACCTTGATTTTACCACATAGTACACACAATGTACAATCTAATTCCGAACTCACCTTCTGTGCTTCTCACGGTACTGACCAAATAACACTCGACAACCATTTTGCTTGTTTATCGACAAAAAGGTTGTCGAAAGCAACCATTTATCATGTTTTTCATGGAAAAGGTTGCTTCAGTTTCTTTCTATCTGTATCTTCAGATTACCTATTGCAGTGGCCTCTATGGGCATGGCCACGACCTTCTTGCCTGTGGCCTGCTCCGTGAGGCAGTTCAGGAAAGCGTTCTTTGCTCCGCCTCCGACTATGTACAGTTCGGAATACTGTTTTCCCGTGTTCTCCTCCAGCTCCCTGATTGCCTTTGCATAGGACAGTGCCAGGGACCTGTAGGCGCAGCGGAAATAGTCATAATAGGTCTGTGGTTTTCTCTTCAGCAGATTATCGAATGCAGCCTTCATGCTGACCGGAGACAGCAGTGATGCATCATCGGCATCCAGCGTCTCATCGAATGCACTCTGCTGTGCCTTGGCTACGATATCCCTGATGTCTTCTTCCGGACACAGTTCCTTCTGAAGCTGGTTCACCAGCCACATTCCCATGATGTTCTTCTGATAGCGGTTGTAGCCTACTCCACCCTCGTTTGAGTAATTTGCCTTCATGCTGTTTTCATCAGTCAGCGGGTGCTCTGTCTTCACTCCCAGCAGGCTCCAGGTTCCGCTGGAAAGATAGAGCTGGTTCCCATCCATGGGGATTCCCTCCACGGCACTGGCGGTATCATGGGTAGCACAGAGAACAACCTTTATTCCTTTGTATGTGCCGACGACCTCTCCGGGTTTATGGAGCCTGTGGAACAGCCCGGCCGGAAGACCGAGCCTTTTGATAATCTCACCGTCGAACTCAAGAGTATCATGGTTGATCAACCCGGTCGTGGTCGCATTGGTGAATTCCTTCACCTTGTTTCCGGTGAGCCTGTACATCAGGTACTCGGGAATCATCAGGAAGTCCGTCACCCCGTCAAGCCTGCCGCTCTCAAGGTCATCGTAAAGCTGGTAGATGGTGTTGAAACTCTGGAACTGACATCCTGTGCGGCCGTAGAGCTCTGCAAACGGGACAATCCCGTGCACCTTCTCTATTGCGGATGCAGTCCTGCCGTCCCTGTATGCAAACACGGGACGCAGTTCTTCAGCACCTTTCAGAAGCACATAGTCCACACCCCAGGTGTCGATGGAGAGGCTCTTCACATCTGCTTTTTTCAAAGCATCATCTATGCCGGCACGGACTTCTTCAACAAGGCTGTCGATGTCCCAGATCAGATGGTCATCCAGGTTTTTCACGCCGTTTCTGAATCTATAGACCTCTTCTGTCTGAAGCTTTCCGTTCTCCATCCATCCAAGGATGTGACGTCCGGAGGATGCTCCGATGTCTATGGCAAGGGCGCAGTCACTTCTTTTCATAGAGGTACTTCTCGTCAAGCTGTACGCCGAACGGACCGCCCAGTGCGCGGAAATCATCGGGAGTAATCGTGTTGAGCTTCCTGTCCGACATGCTCATCACCTTCACCAGGATCTCGGCAGCCTTCTCCACTGTGTGCATCAGGCCGAATGCCTCGTCAAAATCCTTTCCGCAGACGAACATGCCGTGGTGGGCCCAGACGGCAACGTTGCGGGTCTTCATGATCTCGGAAGTTTTCTCTCCGATTGCACGCTTTCCCGGAACCATCCATGGCACCACGCCAATTCCCTGCGGGAACACGATGGGACACTCGGTCTCCATCTCCCAGATTTCACGTGTGAATACAACATCATCCAACGGAAGCACGAAAGTAAGGGCCACCGTGTTTGCCGGATGGGCATGGTAGACCACGCGGATGTCGGCATCGCGCTTCTTGAGGACCTCGAGGTTCATCAGATGCGACGGCAGCTCGCTGGTGGGCCTTCCGCCGTTCACCAGACCGTAGACGATCTGATATTTGGTTCCGGTCTCGTCCACACGCAGGATGCACACGTTGTCCTCGAAATCAAGCTCTACATTGCGGAAGTACTTTCCCGATCCGGTGACCATGAAGTATTCGCCGGCAAGACCCGGAACGCAGGCATCGATGTCCTTCCATTCGCCGTCAAGATGAAGCAGGTCCCTGACCTCATCGACTTCCTGAGCCTTCATGCGGTAGGACAGGTTGCCGCCGTTTCTCTCATGCCAGCCCTGAAGCCAGCCGTCGGTACATGTCTTTGTGAAATCCTTCTTGAGCTTTGTATCCATGGTTCAACCTCTCTTCAAGAGCACTTCCCTCTCGTATTTCTCTATCTCTGAAAACCATACACCGTCTGCAGGTTTCCCGCAACGTCTGAGGTATTCCTCCCACACGTCTCCGAACGGAAGAACCTTGAGCTCTTCCTGAACGGCCATGAGCTTGGTGAAGTTCCCGCTGTCCTGAAGCTTCTTCAGTTCTGCTTCCGGCTGAAGCAGTGCGGACAGCAATGCCTTCTGCACATTGCGGTATCCGGTGACCCATGCGGATATGCGGTTGATGGAAGCATCGAAATAATCCAGTGCGATGTCGACCTTGTCGATTCCGCATCGGACGATCTCACGTGCGATCTCTCTTGTCTCGTCATCGAAGAGCACGACATGGTCGCTGTCCCAGCGGATGGGGCGTGTCACGTGGAGCGCAATCTCGTCAAAGAACGCCAGCAGCGCGGGAATCTTGTCGGATACGACCTCGGTGGGATGGTAATGGCCGTTGTCCATAAGGGGAATGCACTTGTCACTGTTGAATGCGGCATAGCTGAGTGCGAACTCGCCGCTGCCCACGGTATATGCCTCGACACCGATTCCGAAGACCTTGGACTCAATGCAGGGCTTGACCTTGCTGAAGTCGTAGGGCTCGCTCAGGATCTCGTCTATGCTTTCCCTGTAGCGCCTTCTGGGTCCGATCCTGTCGCCGGGGATGTCCTTGAAGCCGTCGCCGGTCCAGATGTTCATCACGCACTTCTGTCCGAGTTCGTCGGCAAGATACTGCGAGATGCGGATGCACGCCTTTCCGTGATTGATCCAGAAGCGTCTGGTTTCCTCATCCGGTGAAGAAAGCGTAAGAGGATCACACTTCTCGTGGCTGAAGAACGTGGGATTGAAGTCACAGCCAAGGCCGCGTGCCTTGCAGAACTCCACCCACTTTGCAAAGTGCTTTGGCTCCAGCTTGTCCCTGTCTGCCCACTGTCCGTCATCGAATATGGCATAGGAGGCGTGGAGGTTCATCTTGGGCTTTCCGGGAATCAGCTTCAGGACTTCATCGATGTCCTGCATCAGCTCCTCGGGAGTCCGGGCCCTTCCGGGATAGTTGCCCGTGGTCTGGATTCCGCCGGTAAGCGGCTTGTCCGGATCGGTGTCGAAACCCCTGACGTCATCGCCCTGCCAGCAGTGGAGGCTGACCGGTATGTCCTTCAGGATTCCAATTGCCTTTTCGGTATCTATTCCCAGACGGGCATATCTTTCCCTTGCGTATACATACCTATCGCTGTCTTTCATCGCGGATACTCCCTGCAGACTTATTGAGTGGTTCGGAATTGTGTCAGACGATCCAGTCCAGGAATACGGAACTTTCCTTCCTGCCTTCGATCATGTTGCGGATTTTCTGTGCGGCAAGGACTCCGAGCTCCTCCTTGCGGTGTCCGAGTGATTCGAACGGCACCGCCGAGGACCGGCAGAGGTAGCTGTCGTCAAAGCTGATGAGTTTGGGAATCTCCACTCCGTTGCGTGTGAAGTCACGGATCAACGCCGCGGCGACCTGATCGTTGTAGCAGACGATGCCGTCGGTTCCCGATTTTGTTATGACTTCGATCATGTTGTCGTCTATCTCCATCCCCCGGTCCACCATGTCCTCCGTGGTGTACCATCTGACTTCAGTGGAATCAAGGCCCAGACCTGACTCAAGAATACCCTCCGAGAACCCGGCGTAACGCAGCAGGCCCTGCTTGTCGTCCGACTTGAAGATTCCCATGATCTTCCTGCAGCCCTGGTCTATCAGCCTGCGGGCGGCGAGCATTCCGCCCTGCCTGTCGTTCATTCCCACAACAACCGAATCAGGAAGTTCCTGGTAGGCGCAGTGGAGGAAGACAATCGGGATGCCCATGTCCTCCAGGGTGTTGTAAAGGCTGATGTTGGGATTCGGGAACCCCGTCTTGGAACCTTCCACTATCAGACCGTCGCATTCCTGCATCTTGATGACGTCGTTCAGGATCTTGCGCTCCATGTCCACCTTGTTCCCGGTTGCACCGATATTGAAGCGGTAGCATGTGCCGCCCAGGGTGGATTCGATTCCCCTGATTATGCTGGGGAAGATGTACTCGCTTATGTACGTGCAGATGACGAACACGTTCCTGAACGCGCTGTCGACTCCCTTCTTTGCAGATGCCGGGGGTTTGGAGACATATGTTCCGCTCCCCTGGATCTGATAGACCACACCCTCGGACTTGAGGCTTCCTATTGCCTGCCTGATGGTCTGGCGGCTCACATCATATATTTTGACGAGCTCGAACTCCGTCGGAAGCTTTCCCGTCTCCGAGAATTTCCCGTGTTCTATCTCTCTCTTGAGCTTGTCGGCGATTACGGAATATTTGGACATTCTACCCCCTGGGAAAATTGTTCTTACAACTCATATACAGTCTACATCAATTCCGATATTTGTAAAGACATTTGTATTGTTTTCTTCGTAAATGTCGGCTATACTGTCTCCCGGAGAGGTCAGACCATGGATTTGAAGAACACAGTCATAGGAATCGAGTTCGGTTCAACAAGGATAAAGGCCGTCATGACGGACACATCGTTCACTCCGGTTGCATCCGGAGACTTCGAGTGGGAAAACCGTCTGGAGGACGGAATCTGGACATATCATTATGACGAAGTGATAACGGGACTCCAGACCTGTTTCTCGCGCCTGAAGGAAGATGTCCGCAGGAAATATTCCACGGAACTTTCCACCACAGGTGCCATCGGAATCTCGGCGATGATGCACGGCTACATCCCCACCGACAGGGATTGGAAGACACTGGTTCCGTTCAGGACATGGCGCAACACGATCACCGGAGAGGCCGCGGAGAAGCTGACGCAGCTGTTCGGCTTCAACATCCCCCAGCGCTGGTGCATCGCCCATTTCTACCAGGCCATACTGAACAAAGAACTCCATGTGAAGGACATCGCCCATGTTGAGACGCTGGCGGCGTACGTACACAGACTGCTTACAGGCGAGAACAACATCGGAATCGATGATGCCTCCGGCATGTTCCCCATCGACAGCGACAGGCTTGACTTCAATGCCGGCATGGCAGAAAAGTTCCTGAAGCTGACAGGATTCGACATCAGGAAGGTCTTCCCGCATGTCATGGTTGCAGGACAGGTTGCCGGAAAGCTGACGCAGGAAGGAGCCCTTCTCCTTGACCCGACCGGAACGCTCAAGGCCGGCATCCCGCTCTGCCCGCCCGAAGGCGATGCCGCAACCGGCATGGCCGCAACCGATGCCGTGAGGATAAATACCGGCAACGTCAGCGCCGGAACAAGCGATTTCGCAATGATAGTCACGGACAGGAAGCTGGGAGTCCACAGGGAGATAGACATGGTCACCACCCCGTCAGGAGCCCCGGTTGCAATGGTCCACTGCAACAACTGCACCACCGACATCAACAGCTGGGTCAACCTGTTCGGCGAGTTCGCCGACAAGGCCGGGCTGGAAATAGACCGCAACAGACTGTTCACGCTGCTCTACTCCATCTCTCTTGAAGGAAAGAGCAACTGCGGAGGCCTGATGAGCTGCAACTACTATTCGGGAGAAGGAGTGACGGACTTCGACGGAGGCATGCCGCTGTTCATCCACAGACCTGATTCACCCGTAACCCTTGCAGATTTCATGCGAACCCACATGATGAGCGCCATGGCAACCCTCAAGATAGGAATGGATATCCTCAGGTCCGAGAACGTGACCATAGAGAAGATCATGGGCCACGGCGGATACTTCAAGACGCCGGTTGCAGGACAGACGATCCTCAGCGCCGCCATCGGTGCACCGGTATCGGTCATGGAAACGGCCGGAGAAGGAGGCCCGTACGGCATGGCGCTTCTTGCAGCCTACATGATCTGGAACAAGGGTGACAGCCTTGAGGACTTCCTGGACCACAGGGTCTTCAGCTCCAGCAGGACTCAGACCATCATGGCATCCGAAGACGAAGTCAGGGGATTCGACGAATACATAAAGGACTATAAGAAGATTCTCGAAGTCGAGAGAAAGGCACTGGAGGTTTTGAATGCTTGAGAAACTCAGACAGCAGGTACTTGAGGCAAACCTTCTCCTTCCACGTCACAACCTTGTGACGTTCACATGGGGAAACGTATCCGCCATCGACAGGAAGCACGGCCTGATCGTCATAAAGCCGTCCGGAGTCGAATATGACGGGATGAAGGCATCCGACATGGTCATAGTGGACCTTGACGGAAACATAGTGGAAGGAGACCTCAGACCCTCCAGCGACACACCCACGCACATCGAGCTGTACAAGGCCTTCCCGGAAATCGGCGGAGTCGTGCACACCCACAGCCGCTGGGCCACGAGCTTTGCACAGGCAGGGTGCTGCCTCAAGCCCATGGGAACCACACATGCCGATTACTTCTACGGCCCCATCCCCTGTACCAGGTCCCTGACGGACGACGAGATACAGGGAGCATACGAGAAGAACACGGGTCTTGTGATAATCGAGACCTTCAGAGACATCGATCCCAACGCCGTTCCCGGCGTTCTGGTACGTAACCACGGACCGTTCGCATGGGGAACCGATGCCGCCAACGCCGTTCATAATGCGGTGGTGATGGAGGAGATCGCATTCATGAACTATCATGCCGTGACGCTGAAGCAGGATGCTCCATGCGTCAGCCAGACTCTTCTGGACAAGCATTACTATAGAAAACACGGAAAGAACGCCTATTACGGTCAGGAGAAAAAATGAAGAAAGAATTCTGGTTTATCGTAGGAAGTCAGGATCTGTACGGAGAGGAAGTTCTCAGGACAGTCGCAGCCAGGGCACAGGAAATGGCAACCGAGCTTTCCAAGGCTCTGCCCTATCCTCTGGTCTACAAGGTCACGGCAATGAGCAACCGTCAGATCACGGAAGTCATCAGACAGGCCAATTACGATGACACATGTCTGGGAATCATCACATGGTGCCACACCTTCAGCCCGTCCAAGATGTGGATCAACGGTTTTGCAGACCTGCAGAAGCCCTACTGCCACTTTGCAACCCAGTACAACCTGGAGATCCCCAATGAAGAAATAGACATGGATTTCATGAACCTCAACCAGGCCGCCCACGGAGACAGGGAGCACGGATTCATCGCCGCAAGGCTCCGCATGCCGCGCAAGGTCATAGCAGGCTACTGGAAGGATCCCGATGTCCAGAAGCGCATTGCCAAGTGGATGCGCGTGTGCGTTGGAGTACAGGCATCCAGGACCATGAGGGTCATGCGTTTCGGCGACAACATGCGTGAAGTTGCAGTCACCGAAGGCGACAAGGTCGAGACCCAGATCAAGCTCGGCTGGCAGGTAAACACGTGGGCAACCGGAGACCTGGTCAAGGAGATGGCCAAGGTCACCGACGCCGAGATCGACGAGCTGGTAGCTGTATATAAGAAGGAATATGACATCGCAACCGACAACATCGCGGCCATCAGATACCAGGCCCGCGAGGAGATTGCGATGAAGAAGATGATGGACCGCAACGGCTGCAGGGCATTCTCCAACACGTTCCAGGACCTCTACGGAATGGAGCAGCTTCCGGGCCTTGCATCACAGCACCTGATGGCCCAGGGCTACGGCTACGGCGGAGAGGGAGACTGGAAGGTCAGCGCAATGACCGCCATCATCAAGGCCATGGGAGAAAACGAGAACGGGTCATCCGGCTTCATGGAGGACTACACCTACCATCTGGTCAAGGGCAAGGAATGCAGCCTGGGCGCCCACATGCTTGAGGTCTGCCCGTCGCTGGCCGCCACAAAGCCCAGGATCGAGACCCACCATCTGGGAATCGGAATGAACGCCAAGGATCCTGCAAGACTCGTGTTCGACGGCAAGGCCGGAAAAGCAATCGTAGCATCGCTGATCGACATGGGCGGAAGGATGCGCCTGATAGTCCAGGACATCGAGGCAATCAAACCCATCATGGACATGCCAAACCTGCCCGTGGCCAAGGTCATGTGGAAGGCCCTGCCCGATCTTGCAACAGGAGTCGAGTGCTGGATCACCGCAGGCGGTGCACACCACACCACCCTTTCCTATGATGTCGATGCCGAGATGCTCCGCGACTGGGCAAGAATCATGGACATCGAGTTCGTCCACATCGGAAAGGACACCACCGTGGAAAGCCTGGAGCAGCAGCTCATGGTCAATGACCTGATCTGGAAGCTCAGATAGACATTCTATATTATTTGTATACATTGGCCGTCGGGACCGTTCCCGGCGGCTTTTTCATTTGTACGTACTATTTTCCCTTAATGTGACAGAACCCCGTTTAATATGAAAAATGCATAATTCTATGCTCAAACTCAAACTTAAAAAATGTTTAATGCAATTATTTTTTGATTTGTATCATTTTTTTCAAACAGAAAAATTATTTGTACAGATAAATTTTCTTGCATTTGCTTACAAAATGTACTAACCTATCCATGGATTTACTATTTAGGTTTTTCATTAAAGGGAGGAAACCATGAAAAAAATCACTACAAAGCAGGCTGTTCTGATAGTATGCATACTGTTTCTGGTAAGCATGCTCGGCAGCTACATGGTTCAGACAAGCTTCTTCACCGTGAAGCAGAAGGCAACCATATGCACGATGAACGAGCTGGTTGAGACCATCGCCGCCAACGAGGAGAAGTACAACAAGGATCTGGGACCGACACTCTCGCAGGCAAGTCTCTCACAGATCAGTTTCACAACCTACATTCCGAAGAACGCAACAGTAGACAATCCTGCTCCGGCAATCATCTGTGCACACGGATGGAACAACTCAAAGGAGCAGCAGATACTGAACTTCGTCGAGCTTTCCAGAAGAGGTTTCGTTGTCGTCACGGTTGACCTCGCAGGTCACGGGCAGAGCGATGTCACCCTTCAGGACGAATCAGGCTGGGGTGGCGGAAACTCGGAATGCGCACTGGCAGCAGTCGAGTATGCCATGAGCCTCGGATTCGTAGATGAGACCCGCGTAGGCGTCATCGGACACAGTGCAGGAGACCTTGCAGTCCAGAACGCAATCCTTCAGCTCAACGTCGAAGGCTCAAAGAAACACATCAGCGCATACTGCGACAGCGCAGGAGCAATCTCCGCCCTCATCATGGGATTCAACCCGGCTTGCCATCAGGGCATCGTCCTTGACGTAATCTTCGGCAAGTATGAAGAGATGAGCGATGCAGGTTTCGATCTCCCTCACTCAGGCTGGGGAACAATGATCTTCAACGGCTGGGTCGGAGCTGACAAGCTCAATGCAGACGGAACCATTCCCATCAATACCTATTACGATGTATGGGAGAACAAGGGACAGGTCATCGAGGATCCCAAGGATCCGAGAGACGGCTACACACTCTTCGGAAAGTCAGCCATCAAGATCGAAGGTGCTGACGTAACCCACCCGGGTGCAGTCTTCAGCACTGAGACGGCAGCCCAGGCCATCGCATTCTTCTATGATGTCTACGGAATTCCGAGCGGTG
This sequence comes from bacterium, assembly GCA_031935845.1. Classification (GTDB taxonomy): domain Bacteria; phylum Spirochaetota; class Spirochaetia; order Sphaerochaetales; family Sphaerochaetaceae; genus UBA9732. The sequence goes on from JAJBWA010000021.1 coordinate 11,264, forward strand.
CCAAGTATATCGCTCCCAACAAGCAGATCTGGGTTCTCGGAACAGTCTTCCAGGTTCTCGGAATGCTGACGTTCTTCGCATCCGCATTCGTATTCGGCAAGGCACTTCTCGAGAGAAAGAGATTCGCCCATATCATCAGACCGGTTCCCTGCGGAGACCAGCTTTCTTCAATCAGGTCATGGAAGGAAATCGTTCCCATCGTCGTGACGTTCGTACCGCTTGTGATCTTCGCATACAAGATGTACTTCCCGCTCTATGACGCCAGGAACCTGATCATGGATCAGAAGTCCATCACCGACTGTGTCAGCGGTATTGCGGTCTACACTGCAGTCAGCGGAGTGTTCGCATTCTTCATGATCGGAGTCAACTACTTCGTTTCAAGACTCTGCCACCTGAAGGACGGCACAGAGGTCAAGACACTGTTCAACACCGCAAGAGTCGACAGCTTCGCACAGTTCGGCGGCTACATCGTCCTTGCACTTGAAGTCGTGGCCCTCATGTACATCCCGCAGATCATCGCCTACTCCCTGTTCGACGTCAACTTCGGCATCTCGGTATTCGTAGTCGGAGTTCCCAGACTGGTATGGCTGCCGACGATCATCAAGAACTACTGGCCGATGTGGTTCATCTGGGTCCTGCCCAATGCACTGCTGAACGTCAGGGCAAGATGGAAGGATACACCGGAATGGGCAACCACACTGTTCATCTGTCTGGCAAGTGCTCTTCCGATCATGATCCTGACATTCGTCAACTATGCACATCTGAAGGCAACAGGCGTCACGCTGTTCACGGCAGGAGATCCTTCCATCTTCGCATGGAACCTCTTTGCTCCGACGATCTTCGGCGCTCTGGTGTGCAGGTACTACTACAAGAAGACCGGAAGCATCTGGGCAGGCGTGTTCATCGCCACAAGCGTCATGGTGCTCATGGCTACTACCATTACAAGACATACCTCCGATATCGCTTTCTTCTGCTGATATCAGCAAAACAACTCTCTATCCTTTTGCTCCGTGGTTCAAAGACCACGGAGCTTTTTTTGTACTACCCCGACATAGTCTGTCTTCCATACTTTCCCTTTGCGGGATTAAGCAGTATTCTTTTCCTGTATGCGTAAGGTGTTTGTTTTCCTGATCCTGTGCCTCGTTGCGACCTCTGCTGCATTCTCAATCAGCATTCGCGGCAATCAGGAAACCCATTCATTTGATTCCATCCCCATGCTCGAGACCTATTATGATGAGTCAGAGGATTCCAACATGGATTTCTGGGACAAATGCGAAATCTCGCTCCTGACTATTACCCAGGGCGCGCCCCTGTATTCATGGTTCGGGCACTCGGCCTTTCTGGTCACGACTCCTGACGGACGCAACATTTCATTCGACTACGGCACGTTCTCTTTCAATGACGAGGACTTCTTCGTGAACTTCGCATTCGGACGCCTCTGGTTCGTCTGCACATCGACCAGAGCCGAATGGCAGATCCAAGAGCTTGAGGCTGAGGGAAGAAGCGTGACCAAGGTTGTCCTTCCGCTTACCGCAGAGCAGAAGAAGGCCGTGATCGGTTTCCTGAACAACAACATTCTCTCCGAGAACCGCACGTATCTTTACCATCACTACACCGACAACTGCGCCACAAGGTTACGCGACATCATAGATTACACTACCGGCGGAGACTTCAGACAGTGGGCCGAATCCCAGCCGGGTCTGACGTTCCGTCAGCAGGCCTCCCGTGCACTGTCACGCAACCCGTTCATCCAGTGGGCACTTGAGTTCCTGCAGAGCGGACGCATAGACAGGCCGGCAACCCTCTGGGACGAGATGTTCCTTCCTGAGAATCTGGAAAGGGCTGTGATGCAGTACTATGGACTTGAAAGCACGCTTGCCGTTGACAACGAGGGCAACTATCCGGAAATACCGGAGAAGCCGCAGAACAACATCCTGTTTTCTGTCCTGATGGGACTGGTTCTGGGAGGAATCTCAAGTCTGCTGCTTGTGTGGAACAAGAACAGGGCCTATTACATCTACAGCGGAGTGGTCTATGTCGTATTCGGCATTCTGGGTTCGCTGCTGTTCTTCATGATGTTCTTCACGAACCATGATGTCACGTGGTTCAACGAGAACCTTCTGTTCATCAATCCTCTTCTCATAGTCCTTGCGGTGTTCTGCTTCATGAGGAGTCCGAAGGTAAAGCTCTTCTGCAGAATAGAGCTTCTGATCATCATCATTCTGTCTTTGCTGAAGCTGATTCTTCCTGCTGTTCTCCTGCAGTTCAACTGGCCGGTGATCATTGTTATGGCCTTGGTTGTATTACCTGGTTGTTTCTCAGGTAGGAGACGCTGAATTCCAAATCAATCTATTGGAAACTGACAAACCGTGATTTGGCGGGACAAGCGGATAAAAAAAGGACTGCGCTCAATGAACGCAGCCCCTGTAATTCAATGATAGCGGCTTCAGGCCTTGGCCGTCTTCTTGATGGCGAACAGTGTGCCTATCATGAGGGCGATTGCAATCGGAAGCACGATGAGCCAGTTCGGAACCAGGCCGGCGATGATGTAGCTGACGAATGAGACAGCCGCAACAGTGATGGCGTAAGGCAGCTGGGTGTTGACGTGGTTGATGTGGTCACAGTCTGCACCTGCACTGGCCATGATGGTGGTATCCGAAATCGGCGAGCAGTGGTCACCGCAGACAGCACCTGCCATACAGGCCGAGACACACACGACTCCGATGGGAGTTGTGATCGGGAAAACGCTGATCGTGATGGGAATCAGGATTCCGAAGGTTCCCCAGGATGTTCCGGTAGAGAACGAAAGGAAACAACCGATCAGGAAGATGATTGCAGGAAGCATGACCTTGAATCCGGAGGCTGAACCGTACACGAGACCCTCGACATACTCCTTGGCACCCAGGCTGTCGGTCATGGCCTTGAGGGTCCATGCGAACACCAGGATCAGGATTGCAGGAACCATGGCCTTGAAGCCCTCGGGCAGGCAGCTCATGATGTCCTGGAACTTGAGTACTCTTCTGAGCAGGAAGTAGATGATCGTGATGATGAAGGTACATGCGCTGCCGAGCATCAGGCCGACTGAGGCGTCTGAATCGGAGAATGCATCGATGATGCCTGCACCGTCGAAGAATCCGCCGCTGTAGAGCATTCCGATGACACAGGAGATGATGAGGACCACGATCGGGAACACAAGGTCGATGACCTTGCCGTTCTTGCGGCTCTTGTCCTTGACGGTCTCCTCTTCCATGACCTCGATCTTCTCTGCGAAAGCACCCTTTCTGCTGATGTAGTCATCGATCTTCTGCTTTGCAGAGGTCTTTGTGTTGGGCTCGAACTTCTTCATGGGACCGTAGTCGAACTTCATGAGTGCCAGACTGATCATCATGACGATGGTGAGGATGGCGTAGAAGTTGTAGGGAATGGCCTTTACGAAGAGCTGGAATCCGCTGACTCCGGAGTCCTTGACGAATCCTGCGACTGCAGCTGCCCATGAAGAAACAGGGGCGATGATGCAGATCGGGGCGGCCGTGGCGTCGATGAGGTAGCTGAGTTTCTCCTTGGAGATGCCGTGCTTGCTTGCAACCGGTCTCATGACCGAACCGACGGTGAGACAGTTGAAGTAGTCATCGATGAAGATCAGGATTCCGAGAGCCGTTGTGGCCAGCATTGCGCCGGTCTTTGTCTTGATGTGCTCGGATGCCCAGCGTCCGAATGCCTCGGATCCGCCGGCCTTGTTCATGAGGGCCACAATGGCACCAAGGATGACCAGGAAGATCAGGATTCCGACGTTATAGGAATCGGCGACTGAAGCCACGAATCCGTCCTGGAATACGTGGACAAGAGTTCCCTCGAAACCGAACCCGGAGTAAAGAAGGCCTCCGATCAGGATTCCGATGAAGAGCGATGAGTACACTTCCTTTGTGGAAAGTGCAAGTCCGATAGCCACGATGGGCGGAAGAAGTGCCCAGAGCGTGTTGGAGTAGTCTTTCTTGGAAGCCGCCGCAATGATCAGCAGCACGACAACCAGCACAGCAAAGCAAAGCTTGACGATCCATGTCTTCTTTGCAACAGTCTTAGCAGCCATAACGACCTCTCTATATAGTATATCGAGTCAGATGGTATGCCTTTTCCGTGCATAATGTCAACAAGACAGAGAGGTATTATTCAATAATTATGAATAAATATTCACATCAGGCCGGAAATCGTGCCGTTTTCATCCACATCGATCACCGTTGCCTGCGGAACCTTGGGCAGTCCGGGCATGGTCATGATCTCTCCGGTGTATACAACCATGAAGCCTGCACCTGCGCTGATCTTGACATCGCGCACCGTGACGGTGAAGTCTGTGGGAGCGCAGAGTTTCTTGGGATCGTCCGAGAAGCTGTACTGCGTCTTGGCCATGCATACGGGGACTCCGGCAAAGCCTGCGGCCTCGAGCTTCTTTATCTTGGTGCGCACGCCGGGAGCATAGGAAACCGCAGAGCCGCCGTAGATGCGCTTCACGATCTTGCCTATCTTGGTCTCGATGGAATCCTGATCCTCATATGTGAACTCAAGAGTGCTTTCCCTGTCGCACAGCCGCACGATCTCCTGGGCCAGGGCCCTGCCGCCCTCGCCTCCCTTTGCCCAGACTTCGGACAGCACGGCGTTGACCCCGAGCTCGGCGCAGCGCTTCTGAATTAGTTCAAGCTCGGCATCGGTATCGGTCGGGAACCGGTTGACGGCGACTACGCACGGAATCTTGTAGACGTCCGTCACCACGGACACGTGTCTGAGGAGGTTGGGAAGACCCTTCTCCAGGGCATCGAGGTCCTCTGACGCAAGGTTGTCCTTCTTGAGGCCGCCGTGCATCTTGAGGGCACGGATGGTGGCCACCACGACAACGGCTTTGGGCCTGAGTCCTGTGGTCCTGCACTTTATGTCCATGAATTTCTCGGCTCCGAGGTCGGCGCCGAATCCTGCCTCCGTCACGACGTATTCGCCGCACTTGAGCGCCATCCTGGTGGCAAGTGCGGAGTTGCATCCGTGGGCGATATTGGCAAAGGGGCCGCCGTGGATGAATGCAGGCGTGCCTTCCAGGCTCTGGACCAGATTGGGCTTCAGTGCATCCTTGAGGATGGCGGCCATGGCACCTGCGGCCTTGAGGTCGCCTGCTGTGACTGCATTGCCTTCATAGGAATAGCCGATGATGATCCTGCCCAGGCGGGCCTTGAGGTCCGATATCGAAGTAGAGAGACAGAGTATGGCCATGACCTCGGAGGCAACGGTGATGTCGTAGCCGTCTTCACGCGGCACGCCGTTCTTTGCTCCGCCCAGGCCGTCGACCAAGAATCTCAGCTGCCTGTCGTTCATGTCCACGCAACGTCTCCAGACAACGGATGACGGGTTGATGCCAAGCTCGTTGCCCTGGAAGATGTGGTTGTCTATCATTGCCGCCAGAAGGTTGTTTGCCGCGCCGATGGCGTGGAAATCGCCCGTGAAGTGGAGATTGATCTCCTCCATGGGGATGACCTGCGAGTAACCGCCTCCGGCAGCTCCGCCCTTGACGCCGAACACGGGTCCCATGGACGGCTCGCGCAGGGCAAGGATGCTGTTCTTGCCTATCTTCCTCAGTCCGTCGGCAAGTCCTATTGTTGTGGTGGTCTTGCCTTCTCCGGCAGGAGTAGGTGTGATTGCGGTGACCAGAATCAGCTTTCCGTCTTCATGACTTCTGCGGGACTCCAGGAAGGAAAGGTCTATCTTGGCCTTGGTCCTTCCGTACTGTTCCACGTACTTGTCTTCGATGCCCGCCTTTGCGGCGATTTCTGAAATGGGGAGCGGCTTTACGCGCTGTGCGATCTCGATATCTGTAAGCATGGGCTAATTGTAGACCAAAAACCGGAGAAAATCACTCCCGAATCTGCTATAATGGCTGCGGAGAGAATATGGAAGCACTGCTGACTGACATCCCGGTCAAAGAAGTCCTCAGGTATCTGGGT
>JAJBWA010000022.1:0-15214 GCA_031935845.1 bacterium
AATCGGTGCCACATACGAGGGACTCGGCTTCAACAAGATCTTCGACGACAAGAACGCAGAGAGCGTCATCACCAAGGGTGCTATCGAGGCTTACGCAAAGATCAGCTTCTGATTCTGATCAAAGCACAGAAAAACGGTCACTTTCGGGTGGCCGTTTTTTTTGTTATTATTACTATCATACAGGAGGAAATGTGAAGAAAGGATTGATGTTGCTCTTGATTGCGGCTCTGATTGCAGGTGCAGCCTTTGCCAGTTTCAGCGGATCTGCAAAGATTACTTTCGATGCCGATCTGGATGACAAGGAGTTTGGCTTCAATAATCTAGCTACCGGCAAGCTGGTATTTGAATTCACTTTCGATACACTTGATGAAACAAAGGATACACATGAGACGGATCTCTGGGCGGAAATCGGCTTCAAGGGATCAGTGGATTGCTCCGCAAGCGTGAGGATTGCGAGCAATACTCCTGTGTGGAGATATGATGAGGTCGGCAAGCAGGGTGAAGGAGGCATTTCAGCCTCTTTCAAGGTGACCAAGGCCGACATCCACATTCATGACTTCACATTCGGAATCCTGAACTCCGGTACCGGTGTCGACTATGCGTGGTCATACTACAAGGAAGCGCTTCTTCATCTGTTACCTGAAAACGATGTCGTTGAGGGCCCTGAAAAGCTTCTTCCCGGTTTTACCGTGGACTACAAAGGCTGGAGGGGAGGATTCGGTATTGAAGGCTCCATGAGAAGCAATCGATGGCCGTTTGCCGTTGTGGCGCATGGAGAATCAAAGAAATATACATTCGGCTCCGATGATGCCATCTATGCACAGGCCGGAGGATACATCTGGTATTACAGCGATGTCCGTGTAGGTGCACCAGACAAGAATGCCGGAGGAGCTTTCCAGACCGGTTATAAGTCCGATAGGCTTACAGCCGATTTTGCCACCGATCTCAGAATTGTCAGGAAAGGCGGGAAGAACAAGTTTGAGTATGAGGTCTCATTTGATTCCACATATACGATAAACGACAGGGGAAGCCTTGAACTGAGCATCTATGCCGCACCCGGCATTCTGACTTCTTCCGGTAAGAAATATGCAGACTCCTACAAGAATACAGTCAAGCTTGATTCCCGGCTTCTTGCGAAATACAAGTTCGACCTGAACGGAACGGAAATCAAGACTGAATCCTATGTGGACATCAGGGATTCCGTGATAAACGCCAGGGAAATAGAGCTCTACACGGAGCAATCCTTCAAGATTATGAATGATAAGCTTGCCTTGAAGTCCAGCCAGTCATACAAGATCTTTTCCTCAGTGCTGGAGCTTACTGCAAAGGCGACATACACCCATGAGAAGTTCGAGACCTGGGTAGCTCTCACGAGTCTGGCATACAACTTCAATGAGAAAGAATTCTCGGCTTTCAATGTTTCGTGCGGAATCACTTCGGAAGCCATCATAGAGAATGCCGAAATAGGTCTGACATACAAGAAGGCCAATTTTGTCAGAAAGGAAGACGGCAGCTTCAAGAAGCTCGGCACAATCGAGGCTTACGCTTCAGTCAGCTTCGAGTGATATAGTTTGTCATGGATAGAACTGAAAAGAAGAAGACACTCATCAACATTTCCAGGAAGACATTCATCCAGGTCACGGGACTGCTCCTTGGCCTGCTGGTGTTCTCCATCGTGCTGACATATCTGGTGCCCAAGGGATGCTTCGGAACCCTTGCAGACGGCAGCATCAACTATCTGGAGTACATTCCCATGGAGGGTGCCGACGGAATCGACATCCTCAGGGGAATCCTTGCACCGGTACTGGTGTTCACATCCGGCGACGGACTGACGCTGATAATGCTCTCTGTCTTCCTGTTCGTCATTTCCGCATCGTTCCAGGTGATGAATGACGTCGGAGGAATCCGTGCGCTTGTAGGGGCTGTATCGCAGCGCTTCGTGAACCACAGATATGCTCTGATAGTGCTGATCTCGCTGGTCTTCTACTGTTTCGGTTCTTTCCTGGGGCTGTTCGAGGAAATGCTCACCATGCTCCCCATCATCACCGCACTGTGCGTGATGGTGGGATTCGATTCGTTCACTGGTTTCCTGTGCTGCATTATCGCATGCGGATTCGGTTTTGCGGGTGCAATCACCAATCCGTTCACGGTGCTTCTTGCATCCGAGATAATCGGAGCAAATCCCATGGCCCACATCTGGTTCAGGATCATCATCTTCATCGTGATGTTCGGCCTTCTGATGGCCTTTGTGGCACTGTATGTGCGTAGGATTACAAGGAATCCGTCTGCAAGTCTTACGCTTGCACATGATGCGAACCTCAGAAGCAGCGCAGCATCTGAAGCCGTTGTCTCCGTGGAGAATGAGAAGAAGATAAAGCTGATTTATATGGTCTTCCTGATTGTATCGCTTCTGCTGATAATCGTTTCTTCGATGAGTGCAACCCTCAGAGGCTATGCAGTAGTGATTCTGGCCGCGTACTTCCTGATATTCGGACCTCTTGCCGGATTCCTTGCCTCCGGCGACTTCAGGAAGACCATGAAGAGCTTTGCAAGCGGAATAGTGGGAACGCTGCCTACAATTGTTTTCATTGCTTTTGCGGCATCCGTGAAGTTCGTTCTTGAGGAAGGTGCCATACTTCCAACCATAGTCCATCAGATCAACGTGCTGATAGAAGGCCGCAGCCCCATCATGGTGGCGCTGGTGATTTATCTGATAGTTCTTCTGCTGGAGTTCTTCATCTCGTCATCGACGGCCAAGGCAATCCTGGTGATGGGACTTCTGGCAATGGTGAGTACCGGGCTTTCCAAGCAGATGCTGGTGCTTCTGTACACCTTCGGCGACGGCTACACAAACGTCATCTTCCCGACATCTCCGGTGCTTCTGATATCGCTTTCAATGATAGAGGTTGATTACTTCACCTGGGTGAAGAAAAGCCTTCCGCTTTTCCTTGTCAACCTGATTCTGGTTGTGGGATTCATCATCCTGGGAGTGGCGGTAGGATATTGATCGGATAAGGTCTTTTGCAGCAAGCTTATTTCTGCTGCTTCTCCAGGAATGAGATGACGTCTCCGACTGTCTTGAAATCGGCAAGTTCCTCATCGGGAACCTTGATGCCGAAGTCTTCCTCGATGGTCATGAGGAGCATGAGGATGTTCAGGGAGTCTGCTCCCAGATCCTCGATGATTCTTGATTCGGGCTTGATGATATCTTCAGGCTTCCTGAGCTGCTTGGCCAGGACCTTCTTCACTTCTTCAAAAAGTTTCTCATTCATTGCTTGATTTCTCCTTATCCTCGGTGATGCGGTCAAGAAGGCTCTCCGTCTTCTCCGCAAATGCATTGCGCTCCATGCCCAGAGCCTGCTCTATGCATTTCTCCACTGCGGTGGCGTTGCTGCTGCCGTGGCCCTTGACCACGACCTTGGATGTACCCAGCAGGACGCTTCCGCCGTAGTTCTGATAGTTCATGAATTCCTTCAGGTCGGTGAAAAGGCCCTTCATGAGGCCTGCGCCGATCTTGTAGATCGTCTTGGAGTAGATTTCCTTCTTCAGCTTCTTCAGAAGCTCCATGGCCGTTCCTTCTGTTGTCTTGACCAGGACATTGCCTGAGAAGCCGTCGCAGACCACCAGGTCATAGCTTCCTGTAAGAAGATCCCTGGATTCCATGTTGCCCACGAAGTTGATCTCGGGCGTGCTCTGCAGCAGTCCGTATGCTTCTTTCCTTAGTTCGTCTCCCTTGCCGGGTTCGGTGCCGATATTCAGCATCGCGATGCGCGGGTTCTTGATGTTGTATACTGTCTGAAGGTATATGCTTCCGAGTACGGCATATTGCTGGAGCTGCTCAGGAGAGATGTCCACATTTGCTCCGCTGTCACAGACACCAACGATTCCGCCTGCCATTGTGGGCAGGATAGGGCAGAATGTCGGACGGATGACGTTCCTGAGTCTTCCGATCCTGAGGACCGCCGCCGTTACCAGAGCTCCCGTAGAGCCCGTGCTCACCATGCCGCTGACGCTGTCGTCCTTCCTCAGGAGGTTCACTGCAGCCATCATGGAGCTGTCGCGCTTGAGCCTTATGGCATCGGTGGGCTTCTCATCCGGAGTGATTATGTCCGGAGCATGGACAATCTCCAGCCTTGAAGAGTCGTAGTTCTTTCCCTGGAGGTTTTCCTTGATGATCGTCTCATCACCCGTGAGGATGATGTACAGGTCCTTGTTCTTCTCGAGAGCCGAGAGACTTCCGTCTATGTTTGCCTGCGGGCTTCTGTCACCGCCGAAGCAGTCTACTGCAATCTTTATCATCTGCGTTCCTATACTATCTTCTTGACGACGCTAATGCGCCTCTTGTGCTTGATTTCCTTGAATCTCTTCCACTGGTTCTGGATCTGGTAGTTGGTCTCGAGGTTCAGGTTGGTCTCGGCATACTTGATTCCGGGCTGTTTGAGCATCTTCAGGAGCTCTGCCGACATGATGGCGCTGATTCCCCTATTTGCATACTCGGGATCTACACCCACCAGGCACAGATCTATTATCTCCGGATGCTTGATTGTCCACAGCAGCCTTATGATTCCCATCGGGGTCAGATGACCCTTGCACTTCTGCACTGCCTTGGCGATTGAGGGAAAGCAGAGTCCGAAGCAGATTACCTTCTCGTTCTTGTCCAGAATTACAGCAACATGTTTCAGGTCAATCACCAGTTTGAAGCTGGATATCAGACTGTTCTTCATGCCGTCCGTGAAAGGAACGGTTCCGTAGATGTCGGAGTAGGTCCTGTCCATGATGTCGAAGAACTGGTCCTTGTACTTTCTGATCCACTCCCGGATGTTCCTGGCACTTCCGAAATGGAGGTCGTAGCGCTGCATGAGGAAGGTTTCCATCTTCTCAAGGGTTCCGTCGTCCGGCTCGGGCGGCATGATCATGCTCTCCGTCCACAGCACTTCCTGCTCGTAGCCGCGCTTGAGGATCAGGTCCTTGTAGTAAGGATAGTTGTACTGCTCCTCAAACGTGGAAAGCTGGTCGAATCCGTCGGTCAGAAGGCCCTCTCTCTCAAGATCCGAGAAACTCAACGGTCCAACGATGGTGTCCATGCCCTTGGAGGCCGCCCATTTCTCGATTGCGTCAAAGAGGGCATCGGCGACTTCCTGGTCGTTGATGCTGTCGAAGTGCGTGAAGCGCACGCGCTTTTCGTTGCGCTTCTCGTTGCTGGCCTTCTGGAGGATCGCCATGATGCGGCCCACCATCTCTCCGTCCCTGTAGGCGTTGTAGCAGACGTACTCGCAGGTATCCCTGTAGTGGTAGTTCGGCTTGAACATCGCCTTCTCGTCGGTGTAGAGGGGCGGGACGAAATACTGGTTGCCCTTATAGAGCTTCAGCGGGTAGTTGATGAACTGCCTTATCTGTCTCGAAGTCTTTACTTCTTCAATCGTAACCATTCTTTTCTCTTCTTGACCTAAGGAATTACCTGTGTTTTGCGCGGAAGCAGATTCCCATTGCATCCGGTCCGCAGTGCGAACCTGCAGTCGGGTTCACCGGCACGACCATGATGTCCAGGTTGTCGCCGAGCTTCTCCTTGAGGGCGGCAATCGACTCTTCCACAAGGTCATCGGCATCGCTGTGTCCGATGTAGATGGTGTGCTTTGCAGGATCGTCACCCAGCTCTACAACCTTGCCTACGACAGCCTCGATTGCGCGTCTTCTGCCGCGTGCGGTGCCGTAGCTCTCCATCTTTCCTTCCTTGCTCATGTAGATGAGCGGCCTGATTCCCAGGATGCTTCCCATGGTGGCGGTAAGTCCGCTGACTCTTCCGCTGTGCTTGAAGAACTTCAGGTCATCGGCAAAGAAGTACATTGCAAAGCTGTCCACGCCGGTCTCTGCCCACTTGAGGATCTCCTCGACGCTCTTTCCGGCCTTGTACATTTTTCCGACCTCGATGTCGATTGCAAGGCTGATGGTCGTGATTCCCCTGGTATCGATTTCGTAGAGAGTGCGCTCGGGATACTTCTTCTTGAGGTCCTTGAGGGCCTGTGCCATGTTGCCGAACGTCATTGACATGGCGCCCGAGAAGTGGACATAGAGGATGTCGTTGCCGGCAGCGAACTCCTTCTCGAAGTAATCGATGTACTGCGTCACGCCGATTGCGCTCGTGTTGGGCAGGACACCGTTTCTGAGCTGGTCGTAGAACGGCTTGGGCTCGAACTTCTGAAAGTCCTCATATGGTCTGGTGGTCTTGCCGTCGATGCTGTACGGCATGCTGATTATTGTCTTGTATCCGTATTCCCTGGCAAGCTCAGGGGTCATGTCGCTGTCTGAATCTGTGAAAAGTACGTAGTTCATTGCTGTCTCCTATCTTCATTCTTCGAAAATCATCATGTAATCATGAATGGGCTGGCGTCCGTCTATCGGGATGATCTCCGTGCGCCTGTATTTCTTTTCCAGCACCTCGAGCAGACCGTCGGCCTCGTCCTGCGGGACTCCCTTGCCCCTGATCAGCATCAGGATGCTGTAGTCCCCGGCACCGAGCTTCTCGGCAAGATCCTCTGCGGCCTGAACCCTGGAGGCGTTGTCCGTGTAGACCTTCGAGCCTGCAAAGCCGATGTAGTGGCCGCTGGTGATGGCAACGCCGTCCTGCTCCGTGTCCCTGTTGGCCTGGCTGACCATTGCGGTCACCACGCCTTCCATGCTGGCATTGATGGAAGAGACGATGTCATCCACGGTTTCGGCCGACACATCGAGCATCGAGATTGCCGCATAGCCTGTTCCCAGGTCCTTGTTGGGGATCACGACGATGTTGGACTTGTCGTAGACATCGGCGCTCTGGCGTGCGGTCAGGATCACGTTTCCGTTGTTGGGGAAGACGATGATGTTGTCTGCGTCAATGCCTTCGTAGGCGTCCAGGAAGTCCCTGACGGACGGGTTCATGCTCTGTCCGCCGTTGATCACGGCATCCACGCCAACCTCGCGGAAGATGTCGCACACTCCGTCTCCGGCGGCAACCGTCACGGTTGCGAACTTCTTGCGCGGTTTCTTGGTGGTGAGGACCAGCTCCGGCCTCTCGTGGCCGATGGTCTCGTTGTGCTGCACCGTCATGTTCTCGATCTTGAGCTTGAGGAACTCGCCCCATTTCTGGCAGTGGTTCAGGATGTCTCCGGGAGTCTTGGTGTGCACGTGGACGCGGATGATGCTTCCGTCACGGAATGCCACGACGGATTCTCCAACAGAGTTGAGGTAGTCGAACACCTCCTGCTCGTTGAAAAGGCTGACATCGCCCACCTTGGCGGTCATCAGCTGGAGGATGAACTCGGTGCAGTATCCGTAGACAAGCTCGCTGTTCTCGTTGAACTTGCTGAGGTCTATGGTCGGCTGCGAGTCGGTTGCAGTGTGTGCCGAGGCATCGTCTTCGGTCTCAAGGCCCAGAAGTGCGTTCTCCATTCCCTGGAAGATGTAGATCAGACCGGCTCCGCCGCTGTCCACAACGCCTGCCTGCCTGAGCACGTCCAGGAGCTCCGGCGTTTTCTTGAGCGACCTGCTCATTGCATCCAGAAGCTCCTCGAACAGAAGTTCGTACGGAGTGTCGTCCTTGACCAGGTTCGTTGTTTCCTCCACGGCTTCCCTGAAGACGGTGAGGATGGTTCCCTCAACCGGTTGCGATACTGCCTTGTAGGACTCCTTGACTCCGAGCTGAAGTGCTCCCAGGAATGTCCGGACATCTGCGTCAGCTCCATTGGAGAGGCCTGTTCCGATTCCCTTGAAGATGCGGGAGAGGATGACTCCGGAGTTTCCCCTGGCTCCCATGAACGTGCCCTGCGATACCTGCTTTGCCACCTGGCTGATGTCGGCGCATGATGCATCCGCAGCCTGGGCGCCTCCGCTTATGGTCATGAACATGTTGTCGCCGGTGTCTCCGTCTGGGATGGGGAAGACGTTGAGGTCGTTGACCGTCTGTCTGTTCCTGTTCAGTTCCCTGGTGCCTTCCTTTACCATTCGGGCAAAAAGGGTTCCGTCGATGGTGTGTGTATTCATATTTCAAAAACGCCTTGCGGCTTTGCTTCCTTATATATTAATAAAATTCAAGTCATTATATCGAGAAACTTTTTTTATTGCAATTTGTTTGACAGATGGTGTGAAACTGTTGGAAAAAGAGGAAAAAGGAAGGAAATCGGCATGAAAAGGTTGCCTTTCGGCGGGACTGGACGCTATTTTAGTCCCATGGGAAGAAAAATCAGACGACTGATAGGCATTGCGGTCCTGGCCTGCACGGCCATGAGCATAGGCGCACTCAGCGCCGATGACATCGTGCGCAGCGCCATAGAGAACAGCACTACAGTCAGGTCAATGAACATCAACAGGGAGAACGCTCTCCTCAACAGGCAGATTTCGGATGCCTCTCCGATTACATCGGTCACGTTGTCCACAGGCGACGTCACGGTGCAGAAGGAGAGCCTTGGCACTCCGGTATTCACCATGGGTCCTTCGGCGACTGTCACGATTCCGGAAGGGGACGATGCAACGCTGTCGATCGGGCTTTCGAACGTTACGCGCATGTACAAGTCGGGCGACACCTCCGTTACATTCACTCCTGATGCCACGTACCGGAAGACAATCAACCTGAAATCGTACAAGGACACCGCCGACGACCTCAAGAAGACCTCCAGCGAGCTGTCGCAGGACGTCAGCTACGAGAAGAGCCTGATCCAGTTCGAAATCGGCGTGCTCCAGAGCATAGCCAACATCATGCAGAGCGAAATCAGTCTGAAATCGGGTCAGATTTCCTATGACCGCCAGGTGATAGACCGGCAGGCGTCCCTGATTTCCGGCGACATCACGCCCGACAGCCTCAAGGACCTGCAGAGCCAGATGAGCCTTGAGACCCGCAGGGTGGCGCTGGAATCCTCGAAAGCCAGACATGCAGAGCTGCTGAAGACATTCCGTGACAACTACGGAATCGATTTCCAGACACCGGATTCGGTACGGGATGCAAAGCTTGAGGTCGATTATCTCGAGAACGGGAACTCCACGGTGCTTCTGGCCGAGATTTCCCTTGAACTGGCTCAGCAGACACTTGATGCCATGTTGGGTACCACTACCAAGCTGGATCTCGGCGCCAACACCAGCATACCGGTGACGCTGACCAGCGGACAGGGTCTGGATACCGTAATCAATGGTTCCGTTTCCGGAACTATAACCGGTACAAATTACTCCTTAGGCGCAAGGGCAGGGGCTTCCTACAGGTCCGATGAGCTTTACCCATACATTTCAGTCACCGGTACGTGGAGCAACAAGAAGACCTCGAACACCGATGACATGACCATCCAGAGCCTCAAGAACAACGTGATCCTGGCTCAGATGGACTATGACAGCGCCGTTGCCTCTTACAGAAGCGACATCGAATCCCTCAGGTCCAGCATCAGCGACCACCTGTCGGATGTGGCCCAGTTCGAGGTCAGCGCGGAATACAACAGGATGATCCTGGAGAGGACACAGGAGATGTATGACAAGGGACTTGTCACCGGACGTGATCTCGAGGATGCCAAGCTGAATGTGGAGAAAGACGAGGTCCAGGCCTTGATTTACAGACTGAACGCCCTTGTCCTTGAAGACAGGATTGCTGCACTGCAGCTGTGAGGTGGATATGGATAATGAGAAGATCGTAAGAAACGCAATGGCCAAGAAGCTCAGGAAGAAGAGAATCCGCAGCCTCATCATCGGCCTGATAATACTTGCCGTGGTTTCCGTCGGCTGGTGGCTCTATACGTACAAGATGAACAACGGTGTGTTCCCGTGGGAGGCAAAGAAAACCGAAGCCAAGGCCGAGAGCATCAGCACCACAACCGTCAGGCGCGAGTCCTACCACACGTCCATAGATGTCTCCGGCTCGGTTGTTGCCTATGACACCCAGAAGGTGCAGATCCGCGGAACCGGTGCCGTCACCGGAGTATTCGTCTCCGAAGGCGACAGGGTAAAGAAAGGCCAGCTTCTGGCATCAGTGGATGATTCAGACCAGCGGTACGAGGTTGCCAGCATCGAAAAGCAACTTGAGACGGCAAAGATGGGCGGAACCACATCCGCAAGGGACATCGAACTTCTGGAGATGCGCCTGGACAGTGCAAAGAACAAGCTGGACAACATGAACGCTTTTGCTGACTTCGACGGCGTGGTGGTCCAGGTCTCAATCCGCGAGGGTGACTACTACACCGCAGGTTCGGCCGCCATCACAATCATCGATGACAGCAGGCTCAAGACCACCGTCGAGGTCGACGAAATCGACATCCAGATGGTCAAGGTCGGCACTCCCGTGCACATCAC
Source organism: bacterium (assembly GCA_031935845.1). GTDB lineage: Bacteria > Spirochaetota > Spirochaetia > Sphaerochaetales > Sphaerochaetaceae > UBA9732. The sequence goes on from JAJBWA010000022.1 coordinate 10,300, forward strand.
GTGCGATTCATGCCCCGGAGTCAGCATCGAGGGCAGGGTGAGCTACATCCCGATGATCGGACGCTACACCACACAGGGAATCGGAGTCATGGATGTGGAGATAGTCATAGACAATCCGCCGGCGGCACTCAAGCCGGGCTTCTCGTTCGGCGGAAGCATCGAGGTCTCGGAAGAGCAGACCATGCTTCTGGTCAACCAGGCCGCAGTCTCGACAAGCCGTGGAACGAGTTCCGTCTACAAGGTTGCCGACGACGGAACCATCCAGAAGGTAAACGTCACCGTCAAATACCTGGGCGAGAACCTCTATCAGATTCTCGACGGAGATGTCAAGGAAGGCGATGTCCTTGCATACAACCTCACGGGATCGCTTGAAAACTTCATCAACAGCAAGATTTCCGACATCCGCAGCAGCATGAACTGACGGAGGCATCAATGAAGAAGACTGTCGACAGACCCGATCTGACAGAGATGATCGACTCACGGCGCATCCCGATAATCTACCTGCACGACGTGCACAGGTACTACATCGTGGGCGATATCGTGGTCAAGGCTCTGGACGGTGTCTCCATCAAGATATACAAGCGCGACTTCACGGCCATAATGGGTCCGTCCGGAAGCGGCAAGTCCACCATGATGAACCTCATCGGCTGTCTGGACACGCCCACAAGCGGCGGCATCCTGATAGACGGCGAGGACACAAGGGGCCTCAGGGAGACCGATCTTGCCTACATCCGCAACCGCAAGATAGGCTTTGTCTTCCAGCAGTTCAACCTCCTGGGCAAGCTCAATGCCCTGGACAACGTCATGACCCCGCTGATCTACTCGGGCGACGTCAGCTACCGCGAGCGCCGCGAGAGGGCGGAGCAGGCTCTTGAGCGCGTAGGCCTTGCGGACAGGATGAAGCATCTTCCCAACGAGCTTTCCGGAGGACAGAAGCAGAGGGTTGCCATAGCACGCGCAATTGTCACCCGTCCGTCAATCATCCTTGCGGACGAGCCTACCGGAGCCCTGGACACGAAGACGGGCGAGCAGATAATGGAGCTTTTCCGGGAGCTCAACGACGAGGGCAACACCATCGTCGTAGTCACACACAACGAGGAGATAGGTGCGGCCTGTCCCCGTCAGATACGTCTGAGAGACGGAAAACTGGAGGCCTGACATGTTGTTGCAGAACATCAAGCTTGCATTGGCTTCCATGAAAGGCGGCAAGATGCGCACGCTGCTTTCCCTTCTGGGAATCATCATCGGCGTCTCGTCCGTCGTCACCATCCTCAATCTCGGAAACAGTGCCTCGGACAGCATCACCGGCAGCCTCACCTCAAGCGGCTACGACATGCTCTACCTGACCACGTTCGGCACCACCAAGGTCCGCGAGAACTTCGACGAGCTGTTCGGCAACGAGCTCATGGCCAATGTCGAGGGAATCGAGATCGTGATGCCCACCGTCTCCGGCAGCGCCAGGCTCAGATACGAGAACGAGACAACATCGGCATCTGTACAGGGCGTGTACTCGGACTATGCTGCCAACAACAGCTACGTTCCCGCCTACGGAAGCTGGTTCTCCGTTGAGGACAGCATCTTCAAGCGGCAGGTGATAGTCCTGGGCTCGGATGTGGCCAAGAAGCTCTTCCCGGGCGGAAACGCCGTGGGCAACTACATCACCGTCTACAAGGACACCGGCAGGCGCTATCTTGTTGTCGGCGTAATGGAGGAGAAGGACCCGTCGTTCGGTGCCAGCTACAACAGCAGCGTCTACATTCCCCTGAACACGTTCACGCAACGTTTCCAGCGCGGCGATGTCGGTGACTACATCATAAAGGTCAAGGACGACCATGACCCCAAGAAGGTCAACAGCGACTGCGAGGCATTCCTGAACGAGCTGGTCGGAAGCGACAACTACTACATCATCTCGTCCGCAACGCTGGCAGACATGGTCAGCTCCATCACCGGTACGCTGAGCATCTTCCTGGCGGCAATAGGCGGAATCTCGCTTCTGGTCGGCGGAATAGGAATCATGAACATCATGCTTGTCTCCGTAGCCGAGCGCACCAAGGAAATCGGCATCCGCAAGGCCCTGGGAGCATCCCCGTCCGTGATCAAGCGTCAGTTCCTCACCGAGGCCATCACCCTGACGGCCATAGGCGGAGTCATGGGAATCCTCCTGGGAATCGGAATAAGCAAGCTCGTGACCAACATCGCCGGATGGGATTTTTCCATCTCGCTTCCCGCATGTCTGCTGAGCGTGGGCTTCTCCACCGCCATCGGAGTGTTCTTCGGCCTGTATCCGGCCGCCAAGGCAGCCAAGCTGGATCCCATAGAGAGCCTGAACTACGAGTGATGAACTGAGGATCAGTCCTTCAGCGTAAGGACCATGACCGTGATGTCATCGAACTGCTGGACGCCGTATGCGAATTTCTCAAGATCCTCGTTGAGGTGGTTGATCAGGGTATCGCCGTTTACGTCCGCATTGTCATCGATCACCTTCATCAGACGTTCTTCGCCGTAAAGTTCCTTGGTCTTGGAGTGGGCTTCCGTGACTCCGTCGGTGTACAGCACAAGGCGGTCTCCGGTGTGGAGCTGTATCTCCGACTGACCGTAGGGGTGGTCCTCCATGGCTGCGAGGATGATTCCGTGTTTCTTTTCGATCATCTCGACCGGTTCGCCCTTGCGCTTCAGCATCGGGAAGTTGTGACCCGCATTCGTGTACTGGAGTTTCTTGGTCCTGAAATCCAGGATTCCGATCCATGCGGTTGCGAACATGTTGGCTTCATTGCCTTCGCACAGACGGTTGTTGACTTCGGTGAAGATTTCCGCGGTGTTTCCGTGGGTAAGGGCGTAGTCCTTGATCACGGTCTTTGCCGTCATCATGAACAGGGCGGCCGGAGTACCCTTTCCCGAGACATCGGCAATAAGGAAGCACAGACGGTTCTCATCTATGGGGAAATAGTCATAGAAGTCTCCACCGACTTCCTTGGCCGTGTTCATGAATGCGCGCAGATTGAGCTCCAGGTGTTCTGCAAATACAGGAGCCATGGCGGGCAGGGCATCGGCCTGGATCTTTGCGGCAATGCGCAGATCGGCTTCCACGGCCTCGAACTTCGTCTGTGCATCCACCAGAAGATGCGTACTGATCTGGGTGACAATATAAACCATGGCCACCGCGCATATCAGGGATACTGCGTAGTAGTCATCTACATCACCCATAACCAGGACCTCGAGGATATACAAAAGCGGGATGATTGCAGTTGCTATTATCAGGGTTTCCGCAATCTTGATGTCCACGGATTTCTTGTTCTTGCTGGTGATGATCTTGTAGACTGCCGGAATCAGAGCGCCAAAGAAATAGGCAAACAGAATGACGACGAATACGACGAACAGCGATCCTTCATTTATGACGCCCATTTCATCCACGTATGCCAGCATGTGGGTCCATGGTGTGGTGATACACAGGATGAAGAACAGGATATGCGGCACGTAGTACATGAGCCAGCGTGTAAGTTTCTTCTTTGGCGTCATTCCGAACTGACCGAGGATGAAGCTGTTGAGAACCGTGATGAACACAAGGAATGAGCAGCAGTATCCGCAGACGCTGATATAGCCCAGCACCTTGAGGTTCGGTTTCCCTGAGGCGTAATCCCACAGCAGCTCGAATACACTGATGAAGATTCCGCAGATCAGCATGACGGTGATCGGATCCTTGAGCTTCCTCTTGTACAACATGAGGTTGTTAATCAGCAGTATTACGAATATGAACAGCGCAGAATAAAGCAGCAACTGGTACAAATGATTCAGGGTGTTGATGGTCGAAACATAGTCTGACATGATGCGAAGAATCCTCCGATAAACAATTGCTATCTATGGATACTATCATGCTTTCGGGTCGAATGGGGGAAAAAAACTGCCGGGGAGGTTCCCCGGCAGCGGTAATCGGTGTCGTTACTGTTTATTTCACCCTTGTGTATTCGGTTTTTTCGCCACCGAGAGTATCGTCGTAGTACTCCAGCTTCTCTCCTTATGCGGTGAAATGAGCAATCTGAGGCCCGCCTTTTTTCTTAAGGGTTCCTTCATTCACTGAAGTTGCGTCCCAAGTTCCTTCGATTTTGATTTCCTCTCCCACGAGTTTCTCCGTCCTTACAAACGTCTGGTCGGCATTGGCTACCAGGGTGAAAGTCCCCGTTCCTTTTTCGGCTGTCCATGTTCCGATGATCCTGTTGTCCTTGATGGGATCTTCCTGGAAGCATGAAACGAGAACGACGATGCTGATGAGGGCAAAAACGCACAGCAAAAGAATTCTGTTCTTCTTCATTTTTTTCTCCTTTTGATTAGATTGGATCTGCTTAAAGTCTAGAAACGCTTTTGCCTTCCGTCAATAGGACCCGGAAGAAAGAAAAAGGCTGCCGAGTTGTCTCGGCAGCCTAAAAGGGGATGTCTGGTATTATCAACCGGCGATCTTGACTGTGATTTTCTTGGGCTGTTCCACCGGGAGCTTGGGAAGAGTCACCGTGAGGATTCCGTTCTTGAACTCGGCCTCGATTGCCTCTTCGTTGATTCCCTCCGGAAGAGAGAATGCCCTGTTGAACTTCACGAAGCTTCTCTCGTGGACGACGTACTTCTTGTCCTCGTGCTTCTTCTCGACCTTTTCGGATGAGATGTGCAGCACATGCTTTTCCACGTCGATGCTCACTTCGTCACTTGTATATCCAGGAAGCTCAGCCTCTACGTAGAATGCCTTTGAGTCCTCGTAGACGTTGACTGTAGGATAAGTGCTGTTCCTGATGCCCCAATCACCGAACATGGTGTCGAACAGGGTATCGAAATCGTTGTCTGCGTTTCTGGTCATCAAATAATTCTTCATAGTAAAACCTCCATTTCATCTATGCGTTGTTTGTGTCCTCAACCAAGGCCCCTTATGCAG
>JAJBWA010000023.1:0-3636 GCA_031935845.1 bacterium
ATACGGAAGCCTGAACTCCCTGTCGGCGCGGTTTCCGTAGACAACAGTGCCTTCGGACATGTCCAGTCCGTCGAAAAGCCGCGCCGAGCTTTCGGCATCATTTGCTGCAAAGCCGTTCACCACCACATGTCCGCGGACTTCCGTGGCTTCCGTCATGCCGCTGTCGGGGACTGCATTCACCACGGACTCAAGGACCTTTGCCTCATCCAGCCCGAAATCCCTGCAGACCGCAAGTACCAGAGCCAGATTCTCCTCATGGGCAGGAAATGAGAAAATGTTCAGAACGGATTTCTGCCTTTCGGTCAGCGGACCGGCAATATGGACATTCACGGTTACACCCTTCAGGCCCTGGACCACTACCGGGTCGGAAGTGTACACATCAGTTGATGGTCCGATGCTCCTGCAGAGTACTGCGGCGGTCTCCTCAGCCGTGTTTCCCATCTGGTCCACATGGTCCACCCGTGCGTTGGTTATTATCGTAATCGACGGTCTGACCAGTCTGGATCCCACTATCTTCTGGCTTTCTTCCCTTATGGCCATGCATTCGCATACGATGGCCTGGCAGTCATGTGAGACAGCTTTTTCAAACATCATGGCGTGCTCACGCACCATTCTTATCCCGTTCTTCCTGGGAACTGGCTCTTCCGAAAGGTCAGGCAGAATGAAGCGGGCATCGCTTCCTGTTGTCTTGCCGCAGGTGCGGATCCCGCACCCGTTGAGGGCTGCAATGAGCATCCTGGTGACACTGCTCTTTCCCCGCGTCCCGTTGACCAGGATCCTGAGCGGGACCTTATCCGAAAGCTTTTTGAGATGCCTGTTCTCGGCAACTCCGGCGCAGAGGATCAGGATGAACAGGACAATGACCAGCCACATATCTGATTCTCAACCCAGTCCAAGTGCAAGTCCTATCAGATGCACAAGCAGTGCGCAAATCCATGCGACAACGCACTGCCATGCCACCAGGCTCACCGCCCATCCTCTACCCAGTTCACGCCTGACCGAGGCCACGGCCGCGACACACGGGGTATACAGAAGGCTGAACACGAGCATTCCGGTAGCCACAAGCGGACTGATTGCCGCACCGACTCCGCCTTCCGAGGCAAAGAGGATTCCCATCATTGAAACCACGCTCTCCTTTGCCAGGAAGCCGCTGAAAAGCGATGTTATCAGCCTCCAGTCTCCAAGCCCGATGGGCCTCATTACCGGAACAAGCAGGTTTCCGATGGCAGCCAGGATGCTGTCATGGGAGCTGGATACCATGTTGAAATGGAAATCGAAGCTCTTGAGGAACCAGACCACGATGGTGGCGATCAGTATCACGGAGAATGCCCTGTGCAGGAAGTCCTTGGTCTTGTCCCACAGAAGCTGCATGACGTTCTTCATCTGCGGAAGCCTGTAGTTCGGAAGTTCCATCACGAACGGGACGGCCTCGCCCTTGAACAGGGTCTTCTTGAATACCAGCGCCACGATTATTCCCACGAATATCCCCAGGAAGTAGAGTGCCGTGATCACCAGCCATCCTACCTTCGGGAAGAAGAATGCCACGAAGAAGCTGTATATCGGAAGCTTGGCGGTACAGGACATGAACGGTGTAAGCAGGATGGTCATCTTCCTGTCGCGTTCACTGGGAAGTGTCCTTGTGGACATTACGGCCGGTACCGTGCATCCGAACCCAATGAGAAGCGGCACTATGCTGCGGCCGGAAAGACCTATCTTCCTCAGGAGCTTGTCCATGACAAAGGCCACGCGTGCGATGTAGCCGCTGTCCTCAAGCAGGGAGAGAAACAGGAACATGGTGACTATTATGGGAAGGAAGCTCAGGACGCTGCCCACACCTTCGAATATGCCTTCGTTCACCAGGCTCATGACGGTGGGATTGACTCCGCCTGCGCGCATGGCATTTCCCACCAGGCCCTGAAGGGCTCCGATTCCCGATGCCAGCAGATCCTGAAGCAACGGACCTATCAGGAAGAACGTCAGGAAGAACACAGCTCCCATGATCAGTATGAACATCGGGATTGCCGAGTACTTTCCGGTAAGTACCTTGTCCAGTTTCTCGCTTCTTATATGTTCCCCGCTTACCCGTGGCTTTGTAACGCATGTGGCGGTAACGCCAAGGATGTAGGAATACCTCATGTCCGCCATGGCGGCGCTTCTGTCCATGCCGCGCTCGTTCTCCATCTGGATGACGATGTGTTCCAGCAGCTCGAGCTCGTTCTGATCCAGATGAAGCTGGTCCAGAATCAGCTTGTCGCCGCCGATTATCTTGCTGGCAGCGAATCTCACGGGGATTCCCGCTTCCGAAGCATGGTCCTCGATCAGGTGGATTACCGCATGCAGGCATCTGTGTACTGCGCCGCCGTTGTCGTCGGCTCCGCAGAAGTCCTGTCTGAGCGGCCCTTCCTGATACATCGCCACGTGGATGGCGTGCTTTATCAGCTCGTCCACACCCTGGTTCTTTGCGGCTGAAATCGGAACCACAGGCACTCCCAGCATGGCTTCCATGGAGTTGATGTCCACGGCTCCGCCGTTTCCGGTCATCTCGTCCATCATGTTCAGGGCAACGACCATCGGGATGCCGAGCTCCAGAAGCTGCATGGTCAGATAGAGGCTGCGGTCTATGCTTGTGACGTCCACGATGTTGATGATGCAGTGGGGCTTTTCCCTCAGCACGAAATCACGGGAGACAATCTCTTCCTTGGTGTACGGGGACATCGAATAGATTCCCGGGAGGTCGGTGACCACTGCATTGGGATAACCGCGCAGGATTCCGTCCTTGCGGTCCACCGTGACGCCGGGGAAGTTTCCGACATGCTGGTTGGAGCCGGTGAGCTGGTTGAAGAGGGTTGTCTTTCCGCTGTTCTGGTTGCCCACCAGGGCGAACTTCAGTCTTGTGCCTTCGGGAAGAGGATTCTCGGTGGCCGGGTCATGGTACTTTCCTTCCTCACCCAGACCGGGGTGCTCTACTGTCTGCTCCTGCGGCGTTACCGATGTCTGCACATCTTCATCCATCAGATCGGCGTGGATGTGAGAGGCATCGGCAACCCTGAGGGTCAGCTCATAGCCATGAAGCCTGAACTCCATCGGATCTCCCATGGGTGCCAGCTTCACAAGCGTGATTCCGGCTCCCGGGATTACTCCCATGTCAAGGAAATGCTGGCGCAGTGCGCCTCTTCCTCCGACCTTGGTTATCCTGGCACTCTGCCCGGGTTTCAGTTCATTCAACGTCATGGCTTACCTCTGAGCAGATGCTATCACAACGCGCGTAAGTATTAAAGATGGGTCAGGTTCTGCTTAGAAGTTGTTCTCATCGGGATTGCGTTGTGGTGTAATCCCCAATTCCCTGAAGTCTATCGCGGCAATCGCGTCGCAGTCTTTTTCGGAAAGCTCGAAGTCAAAGACCTTGGAGTTCTCGATTATCCTCTGCTCGTTCACGCTCTTGGGAAGAGGGATAGCTCCCTGCTGCATGCTCCACCTGACGCAGATCTGAGAGATCGGCCTGCCGTACTTTACGGAAAACTCCTGCATGAGCGTGCTGTTGAATATCCCGCCTGTTCCCAGCGGACTGTAGCCTTCTACCAGCATGCCGTGCGCCTTGCAGCAGGCCACGAGTTCCTTCTGAGGAATGCCCGGACA
>JAJBWA010000024.1:0-19645 GCA_031935845.1 bacterium
ATCAAAAGAAGGGAAGATGAATTCGATCCTGACCAGGGGAATGAGATTAAGTGGACCTCATATAACGCCGACGGTTCTGTTTCAGCTTGGGCGGAATACGCGTATGACCCGTTTACTGGGAACATGATCAAGGAAGCATATTATAACGCTGACGGTATAAAGACGAGAGAATCCGAATACGATCCTGCCATTGAAATGGTTGTTAAGACAACATGGTATAACTCCGACGGCACCATCTCATCGTGGGAGAAGAATGAGTATGATTCTTTCACGGGAAATATGAGTAAATGCACCAGATATAACGCCAACGGAACTGTTACCGGAACCAGTGTGTATGAGTACGGCGAGGATGGATCAAACGTGGTAACTTGCTATGATGCAGCCGGGATTGTCAGGGAAACAATTAAACATGGATCTTCCCCCAATGAGTACCAGTATGAACTGAGAACCACTTATGATGCTGGGGTTATCAAGTCTTCACAGGAATGGAGGTACTATGCTGTTAGTATCGGTATCGTCGTAATATGCCGTGATTCATCAGGTTTGGTTACCGAAATCAGTGAATTATCTTATGATATGTACCTTAAAAAGCTGACACAGTACTATGCTTCTGGAGCAAAAAGAATGGAAGCTGTGTTTGATGGAACTGCGGAACGGAAGGTTGTTTCTTCAACTAGTTGGGATGAGAATGGCAATATCATAGAATGATTAACTGCAGACATACTGTTGCCGCGTAGCTCGGCATTCGTCCGTGTACTTTTTCGTGTACCACGCGGGTAGTAATCGGTAACAATTGGTATTGACATATCTCTATTTGAAAACTAAAGTTATATCATCAGGTGGTAACCTGTAATCATGGATAATAAGGCCACGGATTGACTTAAAATCCCCTGCCTGCAAAGGCGTACGAGTTCGAGTCTCGTTCATGGCAATTGAAGACCTTCATTGTATGCGTTCCACGCATGAATGAAGGTTTTACAACAGGTGACGATGAACATGAAGGTATCGACTGTCTCATACTTCAAGGAGATGGCAGAGGAATCCGGTGTGCCGTACCAGATTCTGATCAATATCTACCTAGATGACTGCGTCAGGAAAGGCCTGCGTGTCCAGTTCGGCTGAATCCATATGACTATGGACATAAATGCACCATGAGCAAATACTACGAGGCCTACGAGGAACGATATAAAACCATCCACGCCAAGGGATATTCCTGGGCGGGCGATGTTCCCACGCCCATCGTGCTTGATGTAATCCGCAGGTACGGGATTTCAAAGACGGCCCATATTCTTGAAATCGGCTGCGGAGAAGGGCGGGATTCCCAAGCGGTACTTGAGAACGGCTACGACCTACTTGCAACTGATATCTCGCCGGAAGCAATCTCATACTGCAAGTCCAGGATGCCTCAGTATAAGGAAAGATTTCAGGTCCTCGACTGCCTTTCTGCAGACCATGCCGGCTCAAAGACCTATGACATGATCTACGCCGTGGCCGTAATCCACATGCTCGTTGATGACGATGACAGAGACCGCTTCTACGCCTTCATCCGCAGCCATCTTTCGGAAAAGGGGATAGCTCTCATCTGCTCCATGGGCGACGGCGAATCCGAGTTCCTGACAGATCCCTCCGAGGCCTTCACGCTGAAGGAGCGCAACCATCCATCCGGCAGGCTACTTGTTGCCGCCACATCCTGCAGGATGGTGAACAACATCACTTTTGAAAAGGAAATTGCACGCAGCGGTCTGGTCATTGCGGAAAAAGGCATCACCACCGCAATGCCTGATTTCGACAAGCTGATGTATGCAGTCGTCAGGAAGGCGTGAGTGGCTTGACTTGAGCCATAAGGAACAGTAAAAAGCAGATATGGAAAGAAAAACAGGTATCATCACACTGATTGTGGCAATCGTTGCGCTCTGCACCGCATGTGCGAGCCTCATCATCGTCCTGTGCTCCAGGCCCGCTGTTGAAGCGCAGAAGGATGTCCAGTACGTCCTCTACGTGGGCACCAACGACAAGGACACCGCCCAGCCCGTCTATCCCCCTGCCGAGGCGCTCGAGAAAGCAAAGGCCCTCCTCATCAGCAGGTTCGGCGGCTACACCGTCCAGGAGGCCCACGGCGGCTGGATTGCCGACGACGGCACCGTCTTCCAGGAGTACACGATCATGATCCACCTCAGCGATACCACTGCCGATGCCGTCCACACCCTGTGTGACGATCTCATCAAGCTCTTCAACCAGAGCACGATCCTCATCCACGAGAACGAGACCAAGACTGAATTCTACTCAGGAAAATAGCATTATCCTCTTTTGACTTTACCCAGGATGTCGGCGCCGTGCTCCCAGGGGGTGTCGTAGTAGTGCCTGGCAAACCACCTGCCCGCATTGTTGTCCATTCTGGAGAGCAGGTTCCAGATGACTGAGGGCAGGGCGATGAGTATGAGGTAAAGGGGGCCGAATATGCGGCTCTGGACGCTGTGGCCGGTTTCATGGCGCACGGTATCTTCCCAGTCAGGACGTCCTATATATCTTTGCGCAAAGAAAATGAATTCTCCCAATGAGGCACATGTGAGGAATCTACTGAAATGGACGCGCCAGATGCGGCTGTTGCCGGCAATTGCCTCAGTCCTGCAGAAGAGCATGAACAGCAGCGCTGCGAGCGTCTGAGGCAATTCCCATGTGAAGGCCAGAAGCAAACTGACTATCTTCATGCTTCTCCTATGAACGTGCAAAATGAAAAGTTCAGGAAAACAGGGCGTTTTGTTAAGTAGTTTTCCTGAAAGTTCAGGAAAATAGGCGTTTTTGTTAAGTAGTTTTCCTGAACTACCGCCATAAAACTCAGCTGAATCTGGCAATCACAGCCTCAGCGCTGTTCTCGATGGAGGCAGGCATGCTGACGCGGCCGTCGAACACTGCCATGTCCTTGAAACCGATGCCCGTGAGCAGCACGCAGACGGAAACGTCTGAGCCGAAGCGCTTCTTGAGCATGGGGGCGTCCTTGACGAATGCCGCCCAGGCTGCCGAGCTTGCCGGCTCCACGAATATGCCTGAATCATGTACAAGGCTCATCTGCGCGTCCAGGATCTCCTGCTCAGTCACCTGGGTGCACCAGCCGTCATACTGCTTCAGGTACTGCACCGCCATGCGGCCGCTTGCCGGGATGTCGACTGATATGGAGTCGGCGCGCGTGGTAGCTTCTATGCTCTTGAATATGCCTTTCTCAAAAGCCGTGCTGATGGCATTGGACTTCTCGCTCTGGGAGCAGACGATATGCGGAATCTTGGAGATAAGTCCTGCCTGCAGAAGATCATAGAATCCTTTATAAACACCGCTGATGATGCAGCCGTCTCCGACGGGGACATATACAACATCGGGGGTGCGGCGGCCCAGCTGCTCGAAGAGTTCTATGGACACGCTCTTCTTGCCCTCTATGGTCATGGGGTTGTATGCCGTGTTTCGGTTGATGCCGCCGAAGTGCTTGGTGTACTCAATGGACAGCAGGAATGCATCGTCGTATGTTCCCTTCACCGGCACGACTGTTGCGCCGTACAGTACGCTCTGCATCAGCTTGTTGATGGGGGCCTTTTCAGGAACAAAGAGTATGATATCCAGGCCATAAGCAGCACCTGCGCAGCTCATTGCCGCACCTGCGTTGCCTGTTGAGGCAAGAGCTATCTTCTTGACATTGTGGGAGATAGCCTGGGCTGCAATCAGCTGGCTTGCCCTGTCCTTGAAGGAGCCAGAGGGGAGGTACGCATCCATCTTGCAGAAGACGTTCCTGAGCCCCAGCTTTTCATTCAGGCGCGCCGGGCGGACTATGGGTGTGGGACCGACGGGGTAGATATCCTTGTCAGGGACATCATAAGGGAAGAAATCATAGATGGTGACATGATCCTTGGCTGCAAGTTTCTTCAGATCAGCCTGGTCATAGATGACTTTCAGATAGCCCATGGGGAACTCGCCCTCAACCTGTTTTGATGCACATTCAGGGCACTGATAGATGATTTCATCAGTAATATATTCCTTTCCGCAGTCGACACACACATATTTGAACTTCATAACGGCAACTCCTCCAGCTCCTCAGGAAAAAAGTCAGCAGAAAATGGGGAAAACAGCCCATTATTTTTGACTTTTCAAAAAAAAACACACAGATAAAGCCGATTTCTGCTGACTTTTCCCAGCTCTTCTGCAGCAAATAAACAAAGATAGGGCTGCCAGCAAGGCAGCCCCAATTTAAACTCAAGCCAGCACTTCTTTGTTGAAGGCTTCGATGAGTTTGTCGATCTCGGCAGCCATCGGCGGGATCGACTTCCAGTAATCCCTGTCGTACCACTGGCGGTTGAGCTCTTCGTAGGTCTTGCCCTGCTGCTCGACCCAAGTATAGTACTTGAGGTTGTGCACGCGCAGTCTCTCGTAGTAGGTCAGCTCAAGGGCATCCTGGATGCTCTGGTGCAGGAGTGCGCCGCTGTGGACTCTTGCAGCTTCCATCTCAGTGAACTTGCCCTGCTGAGCATCGAGCTCGCCCAGTCTGGTCTTGTACATGATTGAAGAGTCTGTGCAGATTGTGAATACCACATCGTCCTCTTCCATCTCATAGTACTTGGCCATCTTGATGGCGCTGAGCATGTTGCCGATACCCGAGATGCCGAACAGCTGCAGGTCATCGATCTGCTTGTCGGTCAGGCCTACGACCTCCTTGAGGTACTTGATGCCGGCCGGCTCATTGAACAGTCTGTAGATGTCCATGCAGTCCTGGTCGTCGATTGCGCAGATCATGTCGGTGTTCTTGACGTTGTGGATCCATGGTACGTGCTTGTCGCCGATACCCTCGATCCTGTGGCCGCCGAAACCGTTGCGCAGAAGTGTCGGGCACTGCTTTGCCTCACCGGCTGCAATGACCAGGTGCGGATAGACGTCCTTGAGATGGTCGCCTGCTGCCAGCGTTCCGCCGCTTCCTGTGGATGATGCGTAGCCGCGCACGTTCTCTGCCTTGACGCCCAGCTTCTTGAGGACTTCAAGAATGGCGGCACCTGTTACCGTGTAGTGCCACAGATAGTTCTCGAACTGCTCGAACTGGTTGAAGATGACGATGTGTGCTCCGCGCTCGGCATCGAGCTCATGGCACTTGTCGAAAATCTCTTTTACGTTGGACTCGCAGCCAGGGGTTGCGATGACCTCGCCGGCGACAGTCTTGAGCCACTCGAAGCGCTCCTTGGACATCTCGGCGGGGAGGATGGCGATGCTCTTGCAGCCGAGCAGGGCGCTGTTGTATGCGCCGCCGCGGCAGTAGTTGCCGGTCGACGGCCAGACTGCCTGCTGGTTCATTGCATCGAAGTTACCTGTTGCAAGTGCCGGGGCAAGACATGAATAAGTGGCACCGACCTTGTGTGCGCCTGTGGGGAAGTACTTTCCCACCAGGGCAAGGATCCTTGCCTTGACGCCTGTCAGCTGCTTGGGGATCTCAATATAATTGACTTCTCCAAATCCGCCGCCCTGCATGACGGGCTCGTTCTTCCATGTGACCCTGAAGAGGTTCACCGGGTTGACGTCCCAGAGGCCTGTCTTGGCGAGCTTTGCCTTGATCTCGGCCGGGACGGTGGACGGATCCACCATCTGCTTGAATGTGGGAAGGATGATTCCTTTTTCCTTACATACCTTGATGTTTCTGGCCCTGACTTCAGGGTTTACTTTCAGATTGATAAGCATGAATGTCCTCCAAAGAAAAGGCCGTGACGAACCTTTCGCATCAATTATCGCACAGGTATTCCGACTTGTAAACAGTGTTGCACTTTGTTGCAGAAAAGACTGAAAACATTTGACTTTGCACATATATGGTCTACAATGAAAATAGACCAAAACGGCCGTCCTGAAGCCTGAAGCGGCAGATGGAAACGACTGACAGAAGGAACTGACAAAAGGAGACATACATGGGAGACAGAATGAGACCCGTTCCGTTCGAGGAACTGATTGAGAGGATATTCTCGGAATACCGCAACCACGGAACCATCTTCGGAATCCACAAGGAGGATTTCTACAAGCCGAGCGGAAAGCACTCCATAACCGTCTTCGGACAGAAGTGCGCAACCCCGCTGGGACCCGCAGCCGGCCCGCACACGCAGCTTGCCCAGAACATCGTCAGCGCCTACATGGCCGGCGGCCGCTTCATGGAGCTCAAGACCGTCCAGATCATGGACCACCTGGAGATAGCCAAGCCCTGTATCGATGCCCGCGACGAAGGCCACAACGTGGAGTGGTCCACCGAGTATACACTCGAGAAGGCCTACGACGAGTACCTCAAGGCATGGTTCGCAGTGCACCTCATCCAGGCCGCATTCACCGGCAAGGCCGAGTCCCCCGACTTCATCTTCAACATGAGCGTGGGCTACAACCTTGACGGCATCAAGCAGCCCAAGATGCAGACTTATATAGACAATATGATCGATGCCACAAAGAGCCCGCTGTTCGAGCAGTACAAGGCAGCCCTGAAGGCAATCATAGAAGAGGGCGATCTTCTCGAGGGCTCCGATCTTGAAGGCCACGCAAAGGCACTCAAGGGCCTGGAGCAGCGCATCAGCGCCAACATCTGCCCCAGCGTCACCATCTCCACCATGCACGGCTGCCCGCCCAAGGAGATCGAGGCCATCTGTTCCTACATGCTCACGGAAAAGCACCTGAACACGTTCGTCAAGCTGAACCCGACGCTTCTTGGCTACGACACGGTCCGCGAGATCCTGGACGCAACAGGCTTCACGCACGTCGGCCTCAGGAGAGAAAGCTTCGAGCATGACCTGCAGTATCCCGATGCAATCGCGATGCTCCACAGGCTTGTGGAACTGGCAAAGAAGGAAGGCCTTGGATTCGGCGTCAAGCTCACCAACACACTGGGCAACATCAACGACGGCAGCGTCCTTCCGGGCGAGGAGAAGTACATGTCAGGCCGCGCATTGCTGCCGATTTCCACAACAGTTGCAGCCCGCCTGAGCCAGGAGTTCAAGGGCCAGCTCCCGGTCTCCTACAGCGGCGGATGCACCATCTTCAGCGTGAAGGACATCTTCGACACAGGCATCAGGCCCATCACCATGGCAACCGACATGCTCAAGCCGGGCGGATACGCAAGAATGGCCCGCATGGCGGAGAAGCTTGAAAAAGAAAGCAAGACATGGGAGAAGAAGGACATCGATGTGGAGGCAGTCAAGGAGCTTTCACACAACGCCAGGAAGGCCTACTACTCGCAGAAGGAATTCCGCGGAAACCGTCAGGCCAAGGTCAACGACGATCTTCCCATGTTCGACTGCTACGTGTCCCCCTGTATGGAGGCATGCCCCATCCACCAGAACATCCCCGACTACGTGGGACTGGTGGGCGAAGGCCGCTACGCCGAGGCCCTGGGCATCATCTACGAGGAGAACGCTCTTCCCAACATCCTGTGCAACATCTGCGACCATCAGTGCCAGTTCCACTGCGCCAGAATGGATTATGAGGGTGCCGTGCACATCCGCGACATGAAGAAGATCGCCGTGGAGAAGGGTACGAACGATTATCTGAAGCAGTGGCAGAAGCCGGGAGCACCGGCCGATGTCAAGGCAGCCGTCATCGGCGCAGGTCCTGCAGGTCTTGCGGCATCGTACTTCCTTGCACGCAGCGGCTTTGATACGACAGTCTTCGAGAAGGCTGCCAACGCAGGCGGTGTGGTTGCCAACATCATCCCCAAGTTCAGGATCGATCCCGCCGCAGTGCAGGCTGATTTCCAGCATGTGGCAGACCACGGCGTCAAGTTCCACTTCAATTCCAAGATGGAGGAAGTCACCGTCAAGGCCCTCAAGGCTGCAGGCTATGACTACATCTACTATGCAATCGGAAGCGAGAAGGACAACCTGATCAAGGTGGAGGGCGATGCTTCCAAGACCATCGGCGCCCTTGAGTTCCTGGAGGGCTTCCATGAGGACGGCAGGATCCTGAACCTGGGCGCACACGTTGTGGTCACAGGCGGCGGAAACACCGCCATGGACGCAGCGCGCGCTGCAAAGCGCGTTGCAGGCGTGGAGGATGTCACCGTTGTCTACAGAAGAACGGAGAACGAGATGCCGGCAGATCCCGAGGAATACAGGATGGCTCTGGATGACGGAATCAAATTCATCTTCCTTGCCAACCCGGCTGCAATAAAGGACGGAAAGCTCACCTGCACCAAGATGGAGCTGGGCGAGCCGGATGCCTCCGGAAGAAGGCGCCCGGTCGAGACAAAGGAGAAGCTTGAGCTTGCCTGCGACACACTGATCACCGCAATCGGCGAGCATGCCGATACCGATGCCCTCAAGTGGCTGGGCGTGCCCGTCACCGACAAGGGCTGGCCCAAGGTGGACAAGGAAACCAACGAGACCGAAGAGAAGGGCGTCTACGCCATAGGTGACGTCAACGGACCTTCCACGGTTGTCAAGTGCATCGCAAGCGCAAGAAAGGCAGTTGAGGCCACCATAGACAAGGTCTTTGACGAAATCAAGGACGCCGAGGTCACCAAGGAGACCGAGGAAGTCATCGAGGAGACCGAGGTCGAAGAGGACGAGGCCTACATCGAGGCCGAGGAGGAGTTCTTCAAGGACGTCCAGGCACGCAAGACACACCTCTGCACCGACTGCAACGACTGCAGCATCTGCAAGAATGCAGAGAAGTATGCAGAGCATGAGGCCAAGCGCTGCATGGACTGCACCTACTACTGCAACAAGTGCGTCGATGTCTGTCCCAACAGGGCCAACGTGGCAATCGACATGCGCTTCAGCGAGTACACGGACGATCCGTTCCAGATCCTGCATCTGGATGCATTCTGCAACGAGTGCGGAAACTGCGCAGCCTTCTGCAACCACATGGGCCGCCCGTACAAGGACAAGTTCACGCTCTTCAGCCGCATGGACGATTTCAAGGACAGCACCAACAGCGGTTTCTATGTCGAGGCAGACAAGGTCCTGGTCAGGCTTGAGGGCGAGGTTGTGGAGTGCCACGTGGACGGCGAAGGCAATGTCGTAGGCGACATCCCCGAGCTCGTGCGCGATCTGATCGAGCAGGTCTTCATCAGCTACGACTACCTGCTCACCAGAGTGGAGGAGTAAGATGATCACAGTAATCAGGAACACCAGAGTCATCCAGACCATGGATCCCGTCGAGGTCCTCGAGGGTGTGGATGTAGTAATCCAGGACGATAAGATCAAGGCCGTCGGCAAGAACGCAAGCTTGAACGTCAAGGCCGACAAGATCATCGAGGGCGACGGCAAGACCGTCATCCCCGGCATGATCTGCGGACACCACCACTACTACAGCGGACTGTCCAGAGGCATGCTGATAAGCGCCGGACCGCAGACGGATCTGATCCAGACGCTCAAGGAATGGTGGTGGCGTCTGGACAGGGCGCTGGACGAGGAGAGCCTCTACTACAGCAGCCTGATCTGCACGCTTGATGCAATAAAAAACGGTACAACTGCATGTATAGACCATCATGAGAGCCCCAACTACATCGGCGGAAGCCTCAGCACACTGGCCAAGGGAATGGAGCAGTTCGGCGTGCGCGGCATAGTTGCCTACGGCATCACGGACCGCAACTACGGCATGAAGGAAATCAAGGACGGAGTCGAGGAAGGCATCCGTTTTGCCAAGGAAGTCGATTCAAGGAAGAAGAAGGGCGAGTATGTCCTCTGCGAGGCCATGGTCGGCGGCCATGCTCCGTTCACCATCCCCGAGGAGGGATTCGAGCTTCTGGCAGCCAGCGCAAAGGAGACCGGACGCGGCATGCACCTGCATGTTGCAGAGGGCGAGTACGACAGCGTGTGGAGCCACCACTTCTACAACGAGGACATAGTGGACCGCCTGGACAGGCACGGACTGCTGGACGACAAGACTCTTCTTGTCCACGGCATCTACCTGAACGAGCATGAGGTCGACCTCCTGAATGAAAGAGGCTGTTTCCTTGCCCACAACCCGCGCAGCAACATGAACAACGAGGTCGGCTATCCGAAGTACCTGCCCAAGGTGAAGAACCTGATCATGGGGACCGACGGCTGCGGAAGCAACATGTTCGAGGAGTGCAAGATTGCCTTCTTCAAGAACCGCGACGCCAAGGGACCCTACTGGCCGGGAGACTACATGAGGGCCCTGACCAACGCCAACAAGCTTCTTGAGAAGTACTTCAAGGGCGAAAGGTTCGGACGCATCGAGGCCGGCTACAAGGCCGATCTGGACATCCTTGACTACAACAACCCCACGCCGCTCGTGAAGGAAAACGCGGCCGGACATTTTGTCTGGGGCATGAGCAGCAACTGCGTGGAATCGGTGTTTGTAAACGGAAAGCTTTTGATGGAGAACAGGAAGTTCGACTTCGACGAGAAGGAGATCTACGCCAAGGCCGCGGAGGCTGCAAAAAAGCTCTGGAAGCGCACGGATGCCCTCAAGGCAGACGGCACCAGCGGAATCAAAAGATAAAAAGCAAATCCAGAATTAGTATGTTATACTGTGTGCAAGCCGTGGGATTTCCTGCGGCTTGCAGTCTGTTAGGACAAGCGATTATGCAAGGAGAAACATAATGGTAACAGCCGACATATCAAAGGCGGTCAGGAGAGTGGATGCCGTGGCAAAGTGCGAAGGCACCATAAAGTACGTCTCCGACTACGCGTTTGATGATTGCCTTTGGGGACGATTAGTACGTTCAAGCATCCCGAGGGGAATCATCAAGGCCATCCATCTTCCCCAGATGCCGGATGGCTACAGGTTCATCACCTACAGGGACATCCCCGAGGGCGGTCACAACTACCTGCACATGATAGCCACCGACTGGAAGTGCTTTGCGGAAAACGAGGTCCGCTACGTGGGCGAGACAATCGGAATCATGGTGGGTCCGGACAAGACCACCGTGGAGAACCTGCGCGAGCAGATCAAGATCGATTACGAGGAGCAGACTCCGGCCGTCACCATAGACGAGGGCCTGGAGTGCAAGGGCGGGGCGTTCGTCAATCAGGACAACATCCATTGCCGCCTTTCCCTCAACGTGGGCGATGTGGATGCAGCATTCAAGAAGGCGGACAAGATAATCACCGAGACAATCGAGACCGGCTTCCAGGAACATGTCTACCTTGAGACCAACGGCGCGTGCGTGAAGCCTGAAGGCGACCACTACGTTGTCATGGCATCGGCACAGTGCCCGTTCTACATCGCAAAGTCAATATCTCCGCTTCTGGGCGTGACTCCTGACAAGGTAATCGTCAGACAGACAACGACCGGCGGAGCATTCGGCGGAAAGGAGCACTTCCCGGATGTCGTGTGCGGACCGCTTCTTCTTGCGGCATACGTGATGAAGAAGGGCGTGAAGATGGTCTTCGACAGGGAGGAGGACATAGAGAACTCCGTCAAGAGACATCCTTCAAAGGTCGTGTTCAAGACCGGTCTGGACAAGGACGGCAACATCATAGCCATGGACAGCACCGTCTGCTACAACGTGGGCGGCTATCTGGCATCGAGCTACGTGGTTCTCCAGCGCGGATGCTTCCACGTGACGGGGTGCTACAGCTTCCCCAACATCCGCAGCGTGGGTCTGGGCGTTGCCACCAACACGTTCCCCAGCTGCGCGTTCAGAGGCTTCGGAGCCCCGCAGACGCTGTTTGCCATAGAAACACACATGGACCATATCGCCGAGATGCAGGGACTTGATCCGCTGGAGTTCAAGAAACGCTACTTCATCAAGCAGGGCGACACCACCAGCACCAACGGCAAGATCGTGGAGCGCGTCATGATACCTGAGATGCTTGAGCAGGTGATGAAGGCAAGCGACTACGAGAGAAAGGCAAAGGAATACAAGTGGGGCCAGGGCCGCGGAATAGGAATCTCCTTCTACAACCACGGCGGCGCATTCACCGGAAACGGCGAGCAGGCCATAATCAAGGCCCGCGTCAAGCTCCACAAGATGAAGGACGGCACTGTGGAGATCCTCTGCAGCCAGACCGAGATGGGCCAGGGCTTCCACACCATCCTGCCCAAGATTGCGGCACATGTGCTTGAGATCCCCATGGAGAAGGTCATCTTCGATGATCCCGACACATCACGCGTGCCGGACTCCGGACCTACAGCTGCATCCAGATCAACCATGATCGTAGGAGAGCTTGTGGAGAGGGCTGCAACTCTTATGAAGCCGCGCTACGCAAAGGAAGAGGACTTCACCGTGGAGACCCACTACGAGCATCCGGACGGATTCCCGTGGGACCAGAACACCTTCCAGGGCTATGCCTACCTGGGCTACGGCTGGGGCGTGTGCGCAGTGGAAGTGGAAGTGGATCCGTGTACTGCGGAAATCACCACCAAGGGCATCTGGTCCAGCCACGATGCCGGCCACCTCATTGATGAAAGAATAGTCCACGGCCAGGTCAACGGCGGAGTCATCCAGGGCCTGGGCTGGGGCTCAACCGAGGTCATGCAGAACGTAGGCGGACATTTCAAGCAGACAAGCATGAGCGACTACATCATCCCCACATCCATGGACTTCCCCAAGCAGGGCGTCTACTTTGTGGAGAACCCCTATGAGTGGGGTCCGTTCGGAGCCAAGGGAATGGGAGAGCTGGTGTTCAACGGAAGCGCCGCGGCCTATA
Source organism: bacterium (assembly GCA_031935845.1). Taxonomy (GTDB): domain Bacteria; phylum Spirochaetota; class Spirochaetia; order Sphaerochaetales; family Sphaerochaetaceae; genus UBA9732. The sequence goes on from JAJBWA010000024.1 coordinate 12,615, forward strand.
TCGATGCCGTATCCAGGGCCATAGGCAAGCGCATCAACAGCATCCCGCTTCCCACCGAGGATGTCATGGGCTACCTGATGCACGGCACGGAGCTTGATGCACCCATAGAGGAGGTCCGCTGATGAGTACCATGAAGACTGAAATCAAATTCACGCTCAACGGAAAGCAGGTGAAGACCACCACCGATCCGCTGAGAAGGCTGATAGACGTGCTGCGCAATGACTTTGACTGCAAGGGCGTCAAGGAAGGCTGCAGCGAGGGCGAGTGCGGAGCATGTTCCATCCTGTTCAACGGCAAGATGGTCACCAGCTGCATCATCCCCATCGGCGCAGCCGACGGTCAGGAGATCATGACCATAGAGGGAATATCGCAGACGGAGAAGGGCAAGGTGATAACCGATGCCTTTGCCGACGGCGGAGCCGTGCAGTGCGGCTTCTGCATCCCCGGCATGGTCATTGCAGCCTACTATCTGCTTGAGAACAATCCGGATCCCACGGAAGGGGAGATCAGGCTGGGCATCAGCGGAAACATCTGCCGCTGCACCGGCTACGACCTTATTGTGGAGAGCATCCGCCTTGCGGCAGAGAGGGGGAGGAAGTTATGGAAGAAGTGAAATGCTACATGCCTAAAACCCTAAAGGAGGCCCTTGAGATCAAGGCCCGGCACGATGTCATCCCCCTTGCAGGCGGAAGCGACCTCATGGTAGCCCACAAGCGCACCATAGGCCTGACGCCCGTGTTCGAGAAACCCGTGATGATAATCCGCAACCTGCCGGAGCTGAAGAAGATCTACATCAACGGCAACGGCGAGTGCTGCATCGGCGCAGGATGCACCAGCGCCGAGATTGCAGAGAGCACTCTGTGTCCGTGGCACCTCAGACAGGCTGCCTCCCGCATGGGAGCCATAGGCCTGCGCAACAGTGCCACGATAGCCGGAAACATAGCAAATGCATCGCCAAAGGGTGATACTCCGGGCCCGCTCTATCTGCTTGATGCCCGCGTCAAGCTCCAGAGCGTCAGGGGCGAGAGGGAAGAACTTGTGTCCGATTTCATCGTCAAGTTCCGCACCATAGACCTCAAGCCGGACGAGCTGATCACCGAGATCATCGTGCCGTACTCGGAGGACGACTATGACTACATCTTCTGGCACAAGGTGGGAACCCGCAAGGCCAACGCCATCAGCAAGATCACCCTCAGCCAGGCCATCAGGTTCGACGGCGATGTTGTTGCCGATTACCGAGTCAGCGCCACGGCCACCGGTGCCAAGACCAACCGCAGCCGCGATGTGGAGAACATCCTGATAGGCAAGAAGATCACACCCGATGTCATAGAGGACGTCATAGCCGCATTCGACCAGGTCATCTCTCCGCGTGCCATGCCCGAGTTCAGGCGCGAAGCCACCAGGCGCATGATCCGCAGATTCCTGACTGAGGCCGCAAAGAAGCCCAGGAGCAAAGTAATCGACACATACGACGCCTACCACATGACCGGCGCTCCTGAGCCCAGAGGAAAGAAGAAATGAACGAGAAAGCAATACTGCTCAAGAACATCTATGCCCTCATGACGGACCCCGCCAAGGAGACGATCTACGGCGCGGACCTGCTGATTGAAGGCAACAAGGTGAAGAAGGTGGGCAAGGGCCTGAAGGCACCCGAGGGTGCACGCGTCATAGACGCCTCCAACCTGGCCGTCGTGCCGGGCTTTGTGAACACCCACCATCATTTCTACCAGACGCTTACACGCAACCTGCCTGCAGTGCAGGATGCAAAGCTCTTCGACTGGCTTGTCTATCTCTACGAGGTATGGAAATACATCGACGAGGAAGCCGTGTACTGGTCAAGCCTGCTTGCCATGACCGAGCTCCTGAAGACCGGCTGCACATGCTCCACGGACCATCACTACGTGTTCCCCAAGCACTGCGAGGGCGTTGACCTGACCGGTGCGCAGTTCAAGGCGGCAGACCGTCTGGGCATGCGTTTCAGCCCCACAAGGGGAAGCATGAGCCTTTCCAAGAAGGACGGCGGACTTCCGCCTGATACGGTTGTCCAGACGGAGGAGAAGATCCTTGAGGATTCGGAAAGAGTCATCAAGCTCTACCATGATCCGGACCCCATGGCCATGCACAAGGTGGTGCTTGCACCGTGCAGCCCGTTCAGCGTGACAAAGCGCTGCATGCTTGAAAGCGCACGCCTTGCCAGGAAGTACGGGGTGCGCATCCATACCCATCTGTGCGAGACCATGGATGAGGAAGACCAGTGCAGGGCCATGTACGGCATCCGCCCGCTGGAGCTCATGCAGGAGTGCGAGATGATAGGAGAGGACGTCTTCTACGCCCACGGAATCTGGTTCAACGACGATGAGCTCAAGACCCTGGCAAGGACAAAGAGCCACATAGCCCACTGCCCGTCCAGCAACATGCGCCTTGGCAGCGGAATCTGCCGCACGCGCGAGATGCTGGATCTTGGAATCAACATAGGAATCGCAGTTGACGGAAGTGCTTCCAACGACAGCTCGGACATGCTCGCCGAGATGAGAAACGCCCTGCTTCTGGGCAGGGTCAAGTACGGAAGCCAGGCGCTGACGGCACGCGATGTGTTCAAGATGGGATGCGAGAACGGAGCAAGGATGCTGAACTTCGGCAACGTCGGAAGGCTTGAGGAAGGCTGGGCAGCCGACCTTGCATGCTTTGACGTCAGCGGCATAGCATACGCCGGAAGCCACAGCGACCCGATAGCGGCGCTTCTGTTCTGCGGATGCGACCACACCGCCAGGTACACCATAGTCAACGGCCAGGTCGTGGTTGACGACCGCCGCGTGGTGGGAGTGGATGAAGAAGAGCTTGCAAAGAAAGCCAACGAGATAAGCGCAAGGCTCATGGAACTCAGGAGGACCAATGGTTGACAATCTGATCATAGCCACCAGCCTCAGAGAGGCAGTCAAAAGCAAGGATGCAAAGAGCGCGTACCTTGCCGGAGGCACCGAGATCAACAGACTCGGCAGCACCGTAAAGGCAAAACAGCTGATAAGCATAGGACGCATCAAGGATCTTGACGGCATCACCAGAACGGACGATGCCGTGAGAATCGGTTCAATGTGCACGTTCCAGGACATCATCGATGATGAAAACGTCCCGGAGTACCTCAAGGAAGCCTGCCGCTTCATGGCAAGCCGCACAAAGCGCAACATGGCCACCATCGGCGGTAACATCGCGCTCAGGAGGACGGACTCCTACCTGTACGCAACGCTTCTTGCCTGCGGCGCCAAGCTGGATCTGATGGCTCCCGGCGGAAGAAAGGACCAGCGCTGTGTCTGCTGCTACCTGCACAGATACGAGGACTTCAAGGACCATCTGATCCTGGCCGTCAACGTGCCTTCAGAGGCAGTTGTCTTCAGCAAACGCTACTCCAACACGGCCCAGAGCCACGCGGTCCTTACCGTCTCCATGGGCATGACCACATGGTGCGAGAAAGCACAGCTGCGCCTTGCCGTGGCGGCAAAGGACACGGCCCTGACCCGCCTGGACGACATTGCCGAGGCAATGTCCAAAAAGCAGCTTGAAGATGAGGAAATCATCAGGATGCTCAAGGCGGACAAGGAATTGAAATTCAAGAAGGACATCTTCGGAAGTCCGGACTACAAGAGATATCTTCTTGCCGTCACCATCGCCGACCTTGCAAGGCAGATCAGAGGAGGCCAGAGATGAGGGTAGACTGCATCATTAACGGAAAGAACAGAAGCTTTGACGTGGATCCCGGCATGAGGCTGCGCGAGATGCTGCTTCTCAACGGTGATTTTGCCGTACGCGACAGCGACGACTGCGAGGGCTTCTGCGGAAGCGATACCGTGCTTGTGGACGGAACTCCCGTCTACGCAAACCTGGTTCTTGCAGGCGAGGTCGACGGATGCGAGATCCGCACGCCTGACGGCCTGGGAAGCTCGCAGCACCTTACCATAGTCCAGCAGGCCATGATAGACGCAGGCCTTGTTCAGAGTGCCTACAACGCACCGGCTGCGGCGCTCCTGCTGACATGGCTTCTTGAGAACAATCCCAACCCGAGCAGGGAAGAAATCAAGGATGCCCTGTCCGGAATCTTCATCCGCGACGCCGGCTACGAGAACTACTATCTTGCAGTCAAGCTTGCCCGTGAGAAGATGAAAAAAGGCAAGTACACATCGGAAATAGCTCCCAGCTTCAGGCCCGAGCTCGACATAATCGGAAAACCTGCCTCTAAGATCGACGGCCCGCAGCTTGTAGCAGGTGAGAGAGCATTCGTCGAGGACTACGTCACCTCCGATGCCTGCCACATGGTCATGCTCAGAAGCCCGCACGCCAGTGCGTACATCAAGAGCATAGATGACACAGAGGCCCGCAAGGTGGAGGGTGTCATTGAAATCCTCACGGCATTCAACACGCCCGAGACCCACTACATGCAGGCCGGCCAGGGCAACCCCGAGCCCAGTCCCCATGACAGAAGACTCTTCAACATGAAGGTCCGCCACGTCGGCGACCGTGTTGCCGCCGTCATAGCCGAAACCCTGGAAGCAGCAAAGGAAGCGGTGAAGAAGATCAAGGTGGAATACGAAGTCCTGCCTGCCGTCTTCACCGTCGAGGAAGCCATGGCCCCCGGAGCTCCGCTTGTCCACAACGGCATAGTCGAATACCGCTCCGGCGCCCCCAAGGATCTGGATGACTACAACAAGAAAGCAGGTGACCCGCGCGAAGGCAAGGTAATCTACCAGTTCCCGCTCCATGCGGACATCCATAAGAACATTGCTGCAAGCAACAAGGGCGAGATCGGAAACGTGGATGAAGCATTCGCTCATTCCGATGCAGTAGTCGAGCACACCTACCAGACAAGCCAGATACAGCATACTCCGCTTGAGACGCACATCTGCTTTGCCACCATGGCGGGCGGCCGCCTTACGGTCTACGCCTCCACGCAGGTTCCGTACCATGTGCGCAGGATCGTGGGCTGGGTCACGGGACTTCCCGAGAACAAGATCCACATCATCAAGACGCGTGTAGGCGGAGGCTACGGCTCCAAGCAGGACATCCTGATAGAGGACGTCACCGCCTACGCCAGCTTCGTCACCGGCCGCCCGGTTCTGTGCCACAACACCAGGGAAGAGGAGTTCATAGCCAACTCCACCCGTCACCCCATGCGCGTACATGTGAAGATGTCCGGAAACAAGGACGGAAAGATCACCGGCATCTACATGGAGGTCTGCGCCAACACCGGACCTTACGGCAACCACTGTCTCACGGTTCCCATGAACAGCTGCTCCAAGACGCTGCCGCTGTTCAAGTGCGACAACATGCGCTACGACCTCAAGGTCTACTACACCAACACACCGCCTGCCGGAGCCTACCAGGGCTACGGAACCCCCAAGGGCACCTACGGCCTGATGATGGCCATGGCCGAGCTTGCCGACAAGCTTGGCGTTGATTACAAGGACATGGTGCTGAAGAACCACGTCGACGAAGGCTACATGCTCGAGATCCTCAAGGGCCTCGGCGAGGGCCGTGAAGGCGCGGTGGTGCCCGTAGGTTCCTGCGGCCTTGACGAGGCCGTTCGCAAGGGCTGCGAGATGATAGAGTGGGGCAAGAAGGTCAGGAGCAAGGACCCCGACTGGAAGATAGGAAAGGGCTTTGCCATGATCATGCAGGGCTCCGGTCTTCCCGGCCTTGACCACTCAGAAGCCATAGCCAAGCTGGAGACCGACGGTACCGTCATCCTCAACAGCGGTGGAGCCGACATAGGAACCGGCCTTGACACCATCTCCGCAAAGATAGTGGCAGAAGTTCTCAAGCTCCCCATGAACAAGATTACCGTCATCTCCGGCGATACCGACTCCTGTGCCTTCGACACCGGTGCCTACGCCTCTTCCGGAACCTTCTTCAGCGGCAACGCCAGCCTTGTTGCAACCAACAAGCTCAAGGACATGATCCTCAAGGAAGCCGCGTACCAGATGAACGAGAAGGAAGAAGATCTGGAACTCAAAGCGCCGGGCGAAATCTACTCCAGGAAGAGCGGAAAGACCCTCACTTACGCAGAGCTTTCCCACACAGCCTGCAGCGGCGGCGGCCACGGCCAGATGATTGCCCACGGCACCTTTGTCACAACGGCTTCATCAGTTCCCTACGGAGCACACTTCGCACAGGTTGCGGTCAACACAAGAACCGGAGAAATCAAGGTGCAGAAGTTCTATGCCCTGCAGGATGCCGGAACTCCCATCAACCCCGAGATTGCACAGTGCCAGATGTACGGCGCCGTCATGAAGTCCATAGGCCACAGCCTCTACGAGGACATGAAGCTTGACAAGAAGGGCCGCTGCCTGACAGCCAACATGACCGACTACGGCGTACCCATGATCACGGAGGCTCCCGAGGACTTCAAGGTAGAGCTGATAGACATCAACGACAAGTTCGGTCCCTTCGGCGCAAAGTCCATCTCCGAGATCGCCTGCAACGGAGCCGCTCCTGCCATAGGCATTGCAATCCACGATGCCTGCGGAATCTGGCTGCGCGACTGGCCCATGACCCCGGAAAAGGTCTTGAAGGCCCTGGGCAAATTCTGATACCATCAAAGCGCAACAACGTTCCCAAACGTAGTTCGATGTATAACAAACTGTTCTCTGACACCCCCGGCAACCCCGGGGGTGTTGCTTGTTCGCAGGAGAGTTCTATAACCACAACCCGTTTCGTCACTTGTCGCTGTAAAGTATTTTCGTTACTAAAAGTCCCTGACATGCTATACTTCTCCCCTGTAAGGCACGGAGGTATGCGATGGACGGCAAGGTAAGGGAAGTCATCTATTTCAGCAAGGGGTTCTTCGGATACGGGGAGCTGGGGAATTTCAGGCAGTGGTCGCTTGCTCATTTCGCCCCGATAATCCTTGCCATAGCCGCAATAATCCTGATCTGGAAATACCAGGACAAACTCAGAAACTGGAAGCACGAGAAGAAGGCCCGCTTCATCTACTGCTTCATAATGATAATCTGCGAGATGTCCTACTTCTGGCGCCTTGCCTA
>JAJBWA010000025.1:0-3072 GCA_031935845.1 bacterium
GGAACACCTGGGTTACGTATCTCGTGGGCCTCGTGGCAGCCAGCGGAAGCGGATACGGCCAGATCGTGGGTGTAGATACCGGTTTCGGCGCACAGATCGGACACTGGGCATTCGGTTTCAACCTTGACATGGCAGTTCATTCGATGCCCGGCCTCGATGCAGAGGGAAAGATCAAGGATACCACATCTCCCATCGGAAACGGCTATGTTCCCGAGCTGGACTATTCCATCGGTGCAGCCTACGGAAGGCGCGTTGTGGATACCGACAAGGTCACTATCGACGCAGGTGCCGCAGTGCGTGTTGCAATGAAGGTCTACATGCTTCAGATCAATGCTTCCGAGATTTCGAAACTCATCGGCGGAAGCAAGGATTTCGAGAACCTGGCCGCCCGCGGAGGAATAGCATTCCCGTTCGATCTGGGAGTGACTTTCGGTTTCCTGAACGGAAAGCTCAAGTTCGATGTCACGGCCACCAATCTCAACGGCATCTACTACATGGCAAATTACAAGAACAGCAAGGATGCCGTTTTGCTGAAGGACGGCACGGATAGATACAGCCTGCATACTCCGTTCAGCCTCAACGGCGGCGTTTCCTATTCGTTCGGTTTCGATTATGTGGATCCCACTGTCTACGCCAACGTCATCGGCATCAACAACTATATCGGAGAAGGTGCAGGGGATGCCCTTGAGTACATAGATGCCGGAATCAGGCTTGACCTGTTCGACATCGTCACCCTCAGGGCAAGCTACAGGTACGGATATCCCGAGTTCGCCATAGGAGCTTCGTTCTACGGCAACATGCTGGAGCTTTCCTACGGTTTCCAGGAGGCTGGACTCGAGTACGGAGAGAAGCCTATCGACAAGCTTACGTTCCGCATGAAGCTCGGATATGAAAAATAAAAGGCTGCTTGCGGCTTTTTCCATAATTGCTCTTTTCTCAATCATTCTGGTCGGCTGCAGTGCCGACCAGCTTTCTGGTGCGGGCAGCACGCTGGGACAGCTCAGGAATGCCGGCACCGGACATGGCGGCGATAGCCATGTTTCTACGGCATCCGAGTTTGTTTCCTCTTTCGTGGAAGAATTCGAGTCCTGCTTGAACCTGAACATGTCCTACAGGAAGGTAAAGGAATCGGGGCAGGAGATGATCATTGGCAACGTCGGCATCTATCCGTATCTGGAAACGCTCATCAAGCTTGATATCCTGATACTGGACTCCTCGGTGGACCTGGTCAAGGTGGCCGAGTGCGCTGCAGACGACAGCGGGCTCAGGACGCTGCTCGATACTCCCTACAAGGATTACGACGGTGTACGCAAGAGCTACAGATGCAAGACACTGGATTGGTATTCCTACAGGAAGGTGGGTGATTTCTTCCAGGTATCCGACATGGTCTCTGCGCTGGTCTACACGATTCTGGGAACAGATGTGGACCTCAGGGATCTCAACTCCATGACCATTCCTTTCCCGGCCCAGGTAAGTGATGTGCTTGTGGTCCTGAACAAGGCTTTTGAAATGACCAAGCATACCGGCCTGATCCTGAAGCTGCTGAAGAACAGCGGTAAGGACATTGAGACCGACAGGGCTCTTTCCGGGAAGAAGGTGGCCATAGACCTCAGCTTCCTTGTGGACGGCATAGCGGCATATGTTGGTGACAGGAAGGAACCCACGGTAGGGGACAAGATCACCGTCTGTCTGCTGTATGACGTGATCGACCAGATCATAGACTGTCTGGATCTGTATGTCGAGCTTCATCCCGAAGAGAAGGATGCCATGGGGATGTACACCTATGCTTCGCTCACGTCAGGCTGGATCCTGGGCAACTGCAGCGACGAGCTGGACAGGATAATGACGGACCTTGAGGCCGTGGGCTACATCTATGATTTCAACATCGATGTGGCCAGCGTGTTCAGCGGACTGCTGAACTGAAAAAGGCTGTGGGGTTGATTCCACAGCCTTCTTTGTATCATGTGAATGCTTCAGTTCGAAGAGCTCGATCTGGATGCTCCGAATGCGGCTCCGGAAGATCCTCCTGCTGCGGCAGCGGCAGCCGCCCTGTCCTTCATCATGTGCTGCAACGTTATCAGAATCGTAACGCATGTCTTCTCATGCTCGGGCTGGTAGATGTCGATGCAGTACTTGTCATGCAGTGAGATTATCTTCTGGCTGATGGTTGCAATGATGCCTCCCTCGTCGTCGTAGAGCTCGAAGTTGAGTCCTGCGATGTTTCCCCTGAGCTGCCATCCCAGTCCCTCGATGTTCGTGACGTCCTTGACTATGTGCCACAGCTCGTTGGAAATCTGGAAGTTGGTGCCGTCGGCCATCTCCACGAAATGTCTCTCATGAAGGGAGAAGAATTTCCTCCAGACGTATGCAACCTGGTTTCCCTGGGCGTCGGTGATGTATGTCCTGTCATGGAGTGTCCAGAACTTGCTGTTTGCCTGATAGACGACATTCTCATCACTGTCGGTGATGTCGATATGCTTGTGGACCGTAAATACCTTGGAAGAGGTGAAGAGAGAACGCTTGGGCTCTCCGAAGCGCTCCACGTTGTTTACATTGGCCTGTTCTCCGGCCTCTCTGAATCTGTGATACTTTGAAAAGACACCCATGGGCTTCCTCCTTGTGTTTCAGTATAGAGCATGTGTGCAATGAAGGCAATCAAGGCAATCAATTGGAGAAAAGACCTGTCGGACAGGAGCCTTCCATGCAGGTGGGAACCTCTATGTTCATGGCCTTTAGGATGATGGGGGCAAGATCCCTGGGCATGAATTCAAAATCGTCGAGTGCGCCGGCGTTGAGGCCCTTGCCTCGGATGGCAAATGTTATGTGCATCTCTTCAGGAGTGTCGCCGCCGTGTTCGCCGCCGGGGGTTCCGCCGTGGTCCGTGATGACTATGAAGAGGGTTGTTTCCGGGTCGAACTGACTGAAGATGTCAAGGCAGAATTCCTGGGCCCTGCGTTCCGCATCCATGTATTCTGGAGAGCCGTATCCGCGGCTGTGGCCGGTCTCGTCGGTATCGTCCAGATGTACGAACAGCAGATCAGTGGTATTGTCCTGAAGGTATTCCAGTACACA
>JAJBWA010000026.1:0-70205 GCA_031935845.1 bacterium
AAAGAGCTGCTGGGAGGACATCAAGGCCGGACTTACGGAAGAGGAGAGGAAGAACCATCCCGCAAGATTCTGTCTTGTCGAGCTTGAGAACATCTTTGATCCCGGCCTTGTCTCCGATCTCCCTGGCTATGCAGTTCCTGCATCCGACCTTTTCCATCTGGACATCCGATGCATTCTTCCGAAGTTCTTCAAGGAATACTTCCTCGGGAACGTTGAACAGCACGCGGTGGATGGGCTCGAAGACAAGGCCGGGATCAAAGATGTTCTCAAGCTCGACAAGACAGAATCTTGCGGGATGGTTCTTCCTCTCCTCTTCCGTAAGTCCGGCCTTGATGTCCTCCCAGCAGCTCTTTGCCGTGGCAAAGCTGTGGTTGCCGTCACCCATGGCAAAGAGAAGCGGATTCTCGGGATCAAGTGCGGCATGCAGCTTCTCGAATGCGGAAACCACGTTCTCCATGTCGCTGTCCCCGTTCACGACCCAGGCTTCCAGGTGGCCGCCGTTCTTCATCAGTTCGAAATCATATGCTTTCTCAAGCCTGTCGGTTGCCTTTGCAAGGGGCTCGATGACGGTTCTGTCCTTGTCGCTGATCAGCACCATTATGTGGGGAATCTCGAGCGGTGCATCCTTTCTGATCTTCTTTCTGGGCGGGATTCTTGAAAGAATGGTTCCTTCCGTTGCCCTGATGAGGCTTCTGGAGCCCTTCTCCCAGCTGTATCTGTCCAGATCCAGGGCGGCCATGAGACCCCATCTGCATGCAGAGCCGCAACTTCTCTTCACAAGGAAGAAACAGTTCGGATATGTGGTGAAAAGGTCCTGGTCCACATATTCCTTCATTGTCCTGTTGATTGCCTCGATCCTGCTGTCGCCGTCACCGTCCTCCAGATAGCACTCCGGGAAGATGAGCTTGAGCGTTGAGGGTGCCTTGCCGACATAGTCCTCGACATCATGCCAGTAATCCTTCTCGGATGTGAACTGATCGCATGCCACAACGGCCCACTTGTCCAGATCAACGCCTTTGCGCGGAATCATGATATCAGCAGCTTCAAGTCCGATTGCGTTGAGACGATTTTTTATATTTCCCATAATTTTGCCCCTTGATTTTGATTTACCTGTAATTATCATAAGTCCGGATTGCGGAATTGGCAACAGAAATAACATCCTCTGTCGCTTCTTCACGAACGTGTTTCTTTCTGATACAATTTGCCTGTGCTTGAAAGACGAAGGGTCTTTGACCTCACCAACACGATAATGAACTATCTGTTCCTTGTTTTCCTGCTGCTTGCAGGCATCTATTTCGTGTCTTTCTGGTTCGAACTCAAGAGCGATTTCATAAGCGTAATGGTCAGCTGCGTCAACGTAGTGGCATGGACCGTCACCGCAATTTCGGTGATGCTTGTCATCGTGGCCCTGGTGATTGCATTCATGGATCATGAAATCAAGATATGGACACTTCTATGGTGCCTGGTCCGCATGGCTGTGTGCATAGCCGTGTCGATTCTTGTTGATGTCTGTGCTGTTCTTGTTTCCGAAGGCGTGAAGGTTACTCTCTGACGAGAGCAGAAGCATCATAAAGTCCCTGTCTTACCAGCTTGTAGGGTCTTGAAGTAGCGTCGATCAGTGTCGACGGAACCTTACCCTGCATCTCGTCTCCACGGACAACGACATCGACAAGAGACTCGAAGCGTTTGCAGATGGCGCTGAGGCTGTGAAGCGACGGTTCGCCTGCAATATTGACGCTTGTGGAATAGATAGGAGTCCCGACCATTTCAAGCAATGTCTGAAGGAAACTGTCGTTGGGGACACGTACGGCTATGGTGCCTCCGTCCTTCCTGTTCAGGATTACCGTAAGCGCTGCAGGCCAGCAGTCAAGGATGTCCTGCGGGATTTCGGTGCAGATCTCCCTGGCCTGGTCTATCGTAGCCAGAATCAGGAAGGGTTTCCTGGAATCCCTTCCCTTGAGGTCCATGAGCGCTTTTTCACCTATGTCGTATGCAGCGCAAAGACCGTAGATGGTATCACACGGAAGGATGGCAACTCCGCCTTCACGTATCAAAGTTGAGATTGTCTCCAATGTCTCCGGATTCTTCTTGTTGAGAATCATCAGTTTTCCCCTTGCGTTTAGCAAACAGCCAGACTATGACTGTGATGATAAAGGAAGAACAGAATGAAATCAATAAGATGAAGGGAATGCCCCAGGGCGTGAATTCCTTTTCATCCTCTGATTTCCGTTCCTGACCTGCAGACGTACTCCGGGAGACTTCATCTTCCGTCTCGAACACATGCACGTCATCGCCTTCCACCTGATAGCCGAAGCTCATGGCCGTTGACCGCGACCCGTCTTCCGTTGACAGCTCGTTGTCCTGAAGCCTGAGGTTCTCGATCTCCATGTCACGCCTGTCCAGTTCATACTCCTTTTCAGCCAACTGCTTCCTGAGCCGGTTGTTGACTATGATCCCCCGCTCCCCCAGAACGGAGGAAATCAGACTGAATGAGACAAGCATCAGGGCGATAAATAGAATCAGTATCTTCCTTGTCATCGTTGTATCTATGGGATATAATAACTGGAAAGTAAATTTTGAAAAAGTGCTTATCTCAAGCTTTTGGGGGATAACAATGAGTAGAAAGAAAAACACCAAGTCCGTGATCATCACGATAATCATCACGCTCATCGTTCTTGGTTGTCTTACTTACGCAGCAATGCAGTTCATCATTCCCGCATATGCGAAGGCAAATGAGGGTGCCGCCTCGGTCCAGACAAAGATCTACGAGACTGCCGTCAAGCTGTTCCCGCTTCTTGTCGGAATCGTGCTCATAGTAATCGCATCCATGATTGCAAACAGCGGCAGTGATTACGATGATGAAGATGATGAAGACAAGCTTCCGCCGAATTCATATGACGGGCAGCTGTTCGAAAAGCCTTCTGATGATCCTGCATCGCCAAGACCTGTGGCCAAGCCTGAAGAGCCGGCAAAGAAGGAAGAGTTCTTCTCCATGTTCGAGTCACATGAGAAGCCGGAAGAGAAACCTGTTCAGGAAGAGGAAAAACCGGCAGAGCCTGTTGTGGAACCTGTTCCTGAAGTCATTGCCCCCGAGCCTGAACCCGAACCGGAACCTGTTCCTGAGCCGGAACCTGAACCGGCACCCGCACCGGTGGTACAGCCTGCCGCTTCTTCAAATGATTCTCCTGTCGTTGATGCCATCTATGCCCTGATCAGAAAGCTTGACGACATCACCGACCTGATGACGGTCGAAGACGAGGAAGAGGAAGAAGAGATAGACGACCAGGACGATTACGAGTATTACTCCGAGGATCAGGAAGAGGAAGAAGCCGAGGAAGAGCAGCCTGAAGAACCTGCTTCCGAAGAGAGGTTCTCCGGCATAGAGAAGAAGCTCGACAGACTGTGTGACCTGGTAGGAACTCTTACAGAAGTCGTCTCCACGCAGGCTGTTGCCGCACATGCCGCACCTGTTGAGGCCAAGCCGGCTGTCGAGGCTCCCAAGAAGCCGAAGGTAGAAAAGCCGGTAAAGGAAGTCAAGACCGTTGAAGTTCCTGTCGAGGTTCCTGTAGACAAGAAGCTCAACGACGTGAATCCCAAGGATCCCGTCCAGCGCGCAAGAATCGAGTATGAAAGCGCAAAGGAATGCTTCTACGACATCACCTACGCTTTCACCAAAGCCTCTGCAGAGAAAGCCGAGAAAGCTCTTCCCGAGTCTGCATACGTACTGACCATCAAGGGAAAGACCGTCGTGATCGTTCCGTTCCTCGACAAGGCTGAGGCAGAGTCAGAGCTCGACAAGATCGGATCCAAGTACGATTCGGTGTTCGTCAATGCCGATGATCCGGCCACATTCGACGAGGTCATCGCACCAAGACTCTGAAACAGATGCTGATAATGACGAAAGGGGCTCATCGGAGCCCCTTTTCTTTTTCCTAATTCCTATTGGTCAGTTCAAATGAACAGCGGTCCCTGCACAGGACTGTGTCCGGGAACACCTCACAGGCTTCATCCTTCAGCCTCTGGAGTTCCTTGTCGGTGTATCTGGGGCTGTAGTGGATAAGGCCCAGCTTCCCTGCTCCGGCATCCCTGGCTACGGTAGCCGCCTGAGTGCTGGTCATGTGCTTCTTCTCAAAGGCATCCTGGGCAAGGTCCCTGGTGAACATTCCTTCACACAACAGCAGATCCACGTCCTTCACGTGATTGGCTATGTGGCTCATGTACATGCAGTCCGTGATGTATGCAAAGCCGACACCCCTTCTGGGGCTGCCCAGCACCTGATCCGGATGGATCACAGTACCGTCTTCAAGCAGCACATCGGAACCTTTCTGCAGCCTTCCCCACATCGGACCACACGGAATTCCCAATGCATTGGCCTTCTCCACACTGAACTCACCGGGCCTGTCCTTTTCACGCATGACGAACCCCATGCACGGCTTGGTATGCAGAAGCGGAACAGCCTCCACTGCATACTCATCTGTCTCCAGTATGATTCCGGGCTCCGTCTTCACGAAACGGATTTCGTAATTGATGTACATGTCCAGAAGCTTTCTGTTGGCATCGATGTATTCCTTGAGCCGCTCCGGACCGTAGATGTAAAGAGGCTCGTCCCTGTCCACCTGAGACGACAGCATCAGAAGCCCGGGAAGGCCCGTGACGTGGTCTGCATGCATGTGGCTGATGAATATGCGGTTGATTCTCTTCCAATGAAGATTCAGCATCTTCAGGGAAACCTGTGTGCCTTCTCCGCAGTCAAAGAGAAACAGCTCGCCGTTCCTCCTGACCATGGCGGAGGTCAGGAAGCGTCCGGGAAGAGGCTGCATTCCGCTTGTACCTAAGACAAAGACTTCAAGGCTCATGCCGTTATCTTACCCTCTTTACAATTCGGTGAAAAGACGGATGGGAGTTATCCTTCTGGTCTTTCCGAGCGATATCTGAATGGAAACATAGGAAATCACCAGAAGGCACGCCGATATCAGAAGTATGGACAGCCATGGAACAGTGATGTCGAAGTCAAGCAGATAGAACGACAGACTCTTGAGTCCCATGGATGACAGCCATGTCAGGATTGGTCCGAGATTCAGTCCTATCAGAAGTCCGAGCAGTATTCCGAGAATCATGCCTACGAACGTGACGGTATAGACACTGAGGAAGGCCGAACGCCTTACCAGTGTATCGGATGCACCTATGAGCTTTGTTATGGCTATGTCCTGCATGTCGTCCTGGATCATCTGCTGTGCCACCGATGCCGTGTAGAATGCCGCGACAACTACAACCAGAAGCAGGATTATCAGGATCATCTGCCTGCTGGTCACGAAATTCTCGTAGACGGAGACATTGTGCTGGTCCCACTTGGAGACATCATAACCGCTACCCAGAGCAGCAATCACGTCATCGAGCTTCTCCATGTACTCGGAATTTACGAGCAGCTCCAGGCATGTCGATTCCGGAGCACCGTACAGTGTCTTTGCATAGTCAAGATCAACAAAGCACAGAAGACTGTCCAACTGGTCGTATCCGCTGTAGAAGATGCCGTCTATGCGGCAGAGAACTGGTCTCAGGACCTTGTCCACATCATCGGGAACTATCATCAGCGCCACACGGTCACCGATTTCCACCTTGAGTTCATCCGCCGTTGCACGGCTGAGCATGATTCCCTTGATGTTTGATGTAGACTCTCCCGTCTGTTCGGCGATGTTGATGGTCACCTGTTCCATACGCCTGTCGTTGAAGTAGTTTTCCCCGACGCCCTTGACCATGACATTGGTGGTTCCGGTTGCAGAGTACATCAGCGCATAACCGCTTGTGACTTCATCACAACTGTACAGCATGGAACCGTAGAGGTCGGAATCGAAATCAGAAAGCTCCCGACTTCCGCTGTAGTTGAGCTGAAGATGTCCGTCGGACAGATAGATGTATTTGCTGGTGATGCCTTCCATCATGCTGTCGGAGAAAATGAGGGCACAGACAAGCGGAGCCATGACAAGCGCTATCAATATCAGACAGCTCGTCAGCCTTCCCTTCCTGAGTATTCTCTTCCTGCTCCAATGGATGACGAAAGGATTCATTCTGCAGACTTCTCCAATGACAGATTCCTGTTCTTCAGCAGATATACGTCGTCACACTTGAACGCGAAATCCTGGTTATGGGTCACCAGCAGCAGGCTCCGCCCTTCCTCACGGACCAGATCCAGAAGCAGGTTCTCGACCTCCGAGGCATTTTCCTCGTCAAGTGCACCTGTGGGTTCGTCCGCGAGTATGACCTCAGGCCTGTTCATCAGTGCGCGGCAGATGGCGACACGCTGTTTTTCTCCACCTGAAAGCTGGCCGGGAACATGACTCATCCTGTCGGCAAGTCCTAGTTTCTCCAGAAGCTCCACTGCCCTGTCCCTGCAGTCCCTGGCCTTGACTCCGCTTATCAGTGCAGGGGCCATGACGTTCTCCATTGCGGTGAAGTCCTCAAGCAGCAGATTGGCCTGGAATATGAAGCCGATATGGCGGTTCCTGAGTTCCGATCTCTTTCTGTCGTCAAGAGTTGCAAAATCAATGCCGCTGCAGATGACATGGCCTTCAGACGGACTGTCAAGGCCTCCGGCAATATGGAGCAACGTGCTCTTTCCTGATCCGCTCTTTCCGATGATGGCCGTGGAACGGCCCTGTATGATGTTCAGATTCAGGTCCTGAAGGATAGTGATCTCGTCACTTCCCTTCTCGGCGGCCTTGAACCGTTTGGTAATGGAAACCAGTTCAATAGGATGCATGAAGAATCACCTCCATAATCTCTGATTTATAGATCCTCCTGCACCCGATGGACGTGAACAGAAGTGAAAGGAAGAACACGAACAGGCAGACAACTGCAATCTCACCGTTTCCTATGGCTGCGTTGAACGGAATCTGTGTCAGTACGGTTGAATTGCCCGTAATGAGATTCACGACCTTGTCCACCAGTGCAAGGATGTTCTGGATGTTCAGTATGACTATCTTGCCGAGTATGACTCCGGCAATCTCTCCGAGTAGACAGATCACCATGCCCTGTCCCAGGAAGATTGCGTTTACCTTCCTGCGGCTGCATCCTATTGCCCTCAGCATGGCGCCTTCCTTCTGCTTGTTGGCCAGAAGACGTCTTGTAGAGTTCTTGAGATTCACGCAGATAATCAGGAACATGAAGGCCAGGAAGACATACATGAGCGTCTTTTCAAGCATGAGGGCCGAATACAGGGCATTGTTGTACTGCTGCCATGTGATGACCGTTGCATCGGGATCAAGCTCCATGATCCGGGAGACCACTTTGTTCTGGTTGCCGCTGACGTATATTCCGATACGGGCACCGCCCTCTCCTATTATGGAAGCAAGCAGACCGTAATCCATGAAGGCCGTGGAACTGCTGAACTCGGTCATCCTGGAACTGAAGTATCCGTCGATTCCCATCTTTGAAGTGTACGGGACAATGGTTGCGGTCTTTCCGGGTTTGAGGAACGTGACGTTTATTTCGTCATCGGTCCTGATCCCCAGATTCCTCGTCATGCTGTATGACACGAGAAGTCCGTTCATCTCAGCCGGAAACTTGGAAAGAGGATAGAAGCTTTCGGACATCCTGCGGCTGTTGAATACGTCCCTGTCATAGGCACGTATGCGTGCACTGGTGCTGGTCTCGCTGGATTTGTCCACTATCAGCACGTTGGTTTCCAGGAAACGGAACGAGAATTCCACTCCGTCCAGGGCATCGAGCTGCTCGGGAGTCAGTGTGTCGGATGAAACTATCAGATCAAAGGACTCCAGGTTCCTCAGCTGGTCCATCTGCGCATTCTGAAGGCCATTCATGACGGCGGAGATGACCAGAAGGGCAACAAGACCCACGGCGATTCCAACCATGATCATGATGCTGGTGGTCCTCTGTCCCCTTGTCTTCGAGAAAGCATATCTGAAAGATGTCTTCAATCCGAACATAGCCTAATTATACTCTATCCTATCGACTGTCCTGTTGTCCTGTCTGTAATAGACCGTGGCAATCTTCCTGCCGTCCCTGTAGAGGTACTGGACGTTTCCTCCGGTCCTGTACTCGGTCAGGCTGACAAGCACTTCATTCTCATAGACAAGCTTCTCGAATGCCTTGCCGTCCCTGTAGTTCTCGACGCTCCTTATTGCTCCGTCGGTAGTCTCGATCCATGCCAGCGTCCTGTCCTCATAGTAGTATTCGGAAAGAACCCCATCCTGTTCCACTGACTTCAGAAGACCTGAGGGACTGTAGACAAACACGGTCCCGTTCTTCCCGTACCTTATGGATCCGTCCTCAAGGACCTCATAGTCCCCGCCTACCACCAGGTCAGCTGCAATCTGCTGCAGGAGCTCATCATCCTGGAAGGTGTAGGAATCGGAAACGAACCTTACCGACTCTCCTTCCCTGACGGCCATCAGTGAACCGTCGGCCGAGCTTCTGAGGAAGAACGTGATGTCCGAAACCTGGGAATCCGTACCTCTTGAACAGAAGGCAAGATGCCCGTCCACGTATCCGTAGTTGGTCACGTTTCCGTCGGAATCGGACTCGGTTGTCAGAAGGCCCTTGCTGTAGACCCTGGTGACGGTCCTGCCCCCGTCCATCTCCGTCTCTGTCTCAATTATGTCGTCTCCGGTCCTGACGCGCTCGGTCCTCCTGATGGCCTTCCCGTCAAGGTAAAGGACCTCTACATCTCCTTTCTCTTCAAGAGAATAACCTGTGGCGGTGATTTCCTGAACAAGAGAAATCTTCTGTCCCAGTGCATTGGAAGTATAGGTCAGTGCGCTTATGGAGAACAGAGTCACTAGAGATAGGATCAGGACAAAGACTCTCTTCATTCACCCAGTCCGGCCAGTGTGGTCAGGAACTCCTCCTTGTCAAACACGTGGATGTCGTCATAATGCTCGCCGGTTCCGATGAATGCCACCGGAATACCTATCTGCACCAGAGCACCTGCCTTTGCGGCCGAATCATATTTGGTGAGGATCAGGGCATCGATGCCTACGGCCTCGTTGAATATCTGCGCCTGGCTGATGGAGTTCTGGCCTGTTGTGGCGTCGATCACGAGTATCTTCTTGTAGTTCTCAGGCTTGATGCGGTTGCGGATGACCTTGTCTATCTTCTGGAGCTCACGGACCAGATTCTCCTTGTTGTGCATTCGTCCGGCCGTGTCACAGAGAATGAGGTTGTCACCGCGGGCCTGTGCGCTTGAAATGGCATCGTAGATTACGGCACCGGGGTCACTTCCGTTCTCCTGACGCACGATCCTTGTTCCCGTGCGCTGGGCATGGAGCTCAAGCTGGTCTATTGCTGCGGCCCTGAAGGTGTCGCCTGCGGCCATGACCACTTTATAGCCTTTATCCTTATAATAGGTTGCCAGTTTGGCGATTGAAGTAGTCTTGCCTACTCCGTTGACACCGAGCACGAGATATACGTTGAGTTCGTTCCTGTCGGGAAGAAGCTCCGTACCGTTGATCTTGTCTTCAAGAAGCTCCCTGACTATGCTCAGGAATTCCTCTTCAGTCTTCGGCTTTCTGGCATTCACCTCGTCGCTGATCATCATGGCGTTCCTTGCGCCGAAATCACCTTCTATCAGAAGGTCCTCGAGATTATCGAAGAACGACTGGTCCAGTGTTTTCCTGAAACCGCTGAAAAGTGCCTTGAGCTTTGCTCCGATACCGAATTTGAGACCCATATTCAATCCCCTATGGTGCAATATATTCTGTCTGTCTGTAATAATCCACAAGACTGCCGATCAGGTCCGCAAACGATACCGTCAGCGCAGCTGTGGCCACCGTATCCATGGCTCCGAGGAAACTGCTGGAACCGTCGTTGAGTGTCTTCATGGCGATCTTTGTACCGAACACCATGAGACAGATTGCAAAACGCGTATAGAACCCGTCCTTGGTGCTCCTGAGAAGATTCTCGTCAGACATCCACTCGGGTTTGAGCGATATGCTTATGCTCTGCGTCTCCTTGAGTATTCCGACCGTCTTTCCGGCATATCCCGGAGCCGTCAGCCTCAATGAAGAAGGAATCACGTAATTGTCCAGCGTCAGCGGTGTAAGACCCAACGGCACTCCGTCAACCAGAACCTGCGCCTGAGGATCCGTAGTTATCTCCAGACCGGAATACCTCGAATCCTTCATGGACGCATTGACGGAAGACAAGGTGTTTCCCGCAAGATCGGTTGCAAAAGTCCTGTCCTGCTTTCCCTGTGCGCTCAGATGTATGACATGACGGCCTTCCGTCGTCATGATGCATCCGTCCAGGCTGTCTACCTCGGTTCCGTCTACCTCCACGACAGTTCCGACTGCAAGATCCTCAAGCATGACCAGCGCAGGAGCACTGTTCATGAAGAAGCCTGCAACCGAAAGCGCCGCATTTACCGGGAACCTGTCGGAATCCGTGGATACTATCTGATACACGAGACTGACAGAATCGGAACCGTATTCGTATGCATACAGGGAAAGGAGCCTGAAACCCTGGTAGTAATCAGACACCGGCATGATGATGAGATCTGCGCCTGTGGTGTCACAGACATACTCCAGCAGGACAATATCCTTCTCCATGGCCGCAACGTCGAAAAGCAGGCCCTGTGAGTTCACGAGAGTAACCGGAAACGGCTTGCCGGACGGCTGCACTGCCTCCGGTCCTTTCTGATACTTCACCTGAGCCGCAGAAACCTTTTCGGCATTCTCCGAGGCATAGGCCGACTTCAGTTCCTGTCCCAATGCATTGAGCTGATCCAGATCCTGACGCAGCATCATGATCTCCCACGTATCCTGGTCGAATTCCTTTTCGGGAAAGAAACCGAGGATGAAGGACTCCACCTCGCTGTTCTGCGGATATACAAGCACGTCGTATGTTGCATCGGCTGCCGACAAGGCCGCAGAGAAAGCAAAGATGAGCATCAGGGTGATGAGGAGACGTCTCAATTACTGCTCCTGGCTCCATCTGAGGAACGATTCGATGAAATTGTCTATGTCTCCGTCCATGACGGCCTGGATGTTTCCGGTCTGCTCGCCGGTCCTGGCATCCTTGACCATGGTGTAAGGCTGGAAGACATAGCTTCTGATCTGGGAGCCCCAGGCGATGTCCTTCTTCTCGATTGCCTCTGCAGCATGCTCTTCCTCCAGCTTCTGGCTGTAGTATTCATACAGACGGCTGCGGAGCATCTTGAAGGCCTTGTCCTTGTTCATGATCTGGGAACGCTCGTTCTGACACTGGACGACTATACCGGTAGGATAATGGGTGATCCTGACTGCGGAGTCCGTCTTGTTGACGTGCTGTCCGCCGGCACCGCCTGCCCTGTAGGTATCGATCCTGATGTCTTCCGGCTTTATCTCGATGTCGATGTTGTCATCGACTACCGGTGAAGTATAGACGGATGAGAACGATGTATGACGCCTTGCGTTGGAGTCGAACGGCGAAATCCTGACAAGACGGTGGACGCCGGCCTCGCCTTTCAGATAACCGAAGGCATACGGTCCGGTGACCTGGATGGTCACGCTCTTGTAGCCGCCCTCGTCTTCCAGGGTGTCCAGTATTTCGGTCTTGAACTTGTGGCGTTCGCACCATCTGAGGTACATGCGCATGAGCATTGACGTCCAGTCACATGCTTCGGTACCGCCTGCACCTGCGTGGATGGTCAGGAACACATCGCCCTTGTCGTACTTTCCGTTGAGGAGTGTCTTGAGCTTGAGCGGTCTGTACTCGGATTCGATTTCAAGGATCCTTGCATCGACTTCAGCTGCATATTCCTCGTTTCCGTCGTCCTCTTCCTCATACAGCTCGATCAGGTCATAGGTCTCGTCTATGTCCTTGAGGAGTTTCTCAAACGGGAGGAGAACGTCTTTGATTGCATTTATCTGTGCGAAAACCGCGTCTGACTTCTGTTTGTCGCCCCAGAAATCAGGCTCCAATGTCTGCTTTTCAAGCTCTGAAAGTCTAGTACGTAACCCTTCCGGGTCAAAGTCCCCTCCAGATAGCCTGGGATTCGGTCTTCAGCTGCTCAAGAAGTGCTCTGTTCTGTAGTGTCATTGTGTTTCTCCTTACGCTTCTCTGTCCTGAAACCTATAGAGAGCCTTGCGACCTCATCAGGTCCGAGTGAGAGCTTTTTCTGAATTCTCAATTGAGTATACTCATAAAACGACTTGTCTCCAAGCCAAGTATGTGCCTTTTGCATGAAATCGCTTCTGGAGACCTCGGCCTCCTCACCGAATACGAAAGACACGCTGAACGGACAGCATCTGTCGGATACCGTCACACTCTGTGTGAGGCAGTTTCCGCCGTCCTCAATCACGCCCTCCGGACATGAGACCTCGCATTCGCACGGCAGCGCCAGGTTGATGGTGTTCATGTATGTGAATCCGTTGAGAGGAGAGTCGGACAGATTCTCGATCTCGATCTCCAAGATCAGCGTGGACTGTCTGAACTTGTACCTCTTGGTCAGGTTCACCTGGTTCTTGCCCAGAAGGAGCGCCGGAGCCTTTGCAAAGAAATCCGTCCGCCTCTTGTCCAGGGAAGTCACCTCATAGGGCTTGGCGGCAAGCTTCATTTCCTTTGAAGTCTTGTCGTTTATGAAGGAATCGGCAAACAGGCCGTCTCCGCTGTGGAATGCAAGATCCGTCAAGGCAGACGGGATGATGTACCGGCTGAGGACGGCTCCTCTGTGGCTGAGGTACGTTATGTTGGACTTTCCGGCTATCAGGGACTCGGGAATCCTGTCGAAATCGATGTCGGTCTCCTCGGGTATGACCATGTTGGAAATCCTGGAAAGCAGGACCTCCATCTCGCATGAGTATCTGTTGACGCTCCTGTGGATGGCCGGGTTACCGCACTCGTCCGGGAAATAGAGACTGGAAGAGCTGGCCTTCATCAGAATCTGGTCCATGTTCTTGCGGTCCTCTATCAGCCTCTTGCTGTCACGGACCGTCTCCCTGAGCATGTTCACCAGACCGTAGTTCCTCGAGAACTTTGGATTCTCGTAGATCAGCTGGTTGATTGAAGTCAGCTTCCCTATCCTGAAATCCCTGCCGTAGATTCCACCGGGCAGATAATGGGTACGGGCAATCTCGTTCTCGGACAGATAGATGCCGGGAAGCGTACAGCGGTTGCCCATCACGTCGAAGATTACCTTGAAGACATCTGAAGATCCTTCCGTTCCCATCAGCTGGTCCAGATTCAGCATTATGGTGCTGATGGAGCTTGTGTTCTCCGATGCCATCTTCCTGATGTTGGAAAGGTATTTCTCAAGCGTTGTCGATGAGTTGTACAGATCTGCAGTCTCCTTGCTGTAGCGGTCGTCTATGGGGAACACCAGAGCCTGCTTGCCCATCTCTTCCGTGTAGAACGGCCTTGTGGCCTCCGTCATTCCGGAGACCTGGTTGTATGTGGAGACCACTATGTAATCCAGACCTGCAAGGCTCACCGCAGGAACGGTGGTGGGATTGAATACCTGATTGTAGAACCAGAGTCCCCTGGGCTTCCTTGAGAAATTCTTCCTGATGTACGTGGTTGTCTTCTCGATCTGGGCCGTCCTCTCATGGGTCGGAATAAGTGAAAGGACAACGTCATAGTAGCTGGATGACAGGATCTCGAGCTGGCCTTTCCTGCACAGGTCGTTGATCAGCATGTTTACTTCCGGGTGGTTCTGCTCAAGATACTCGAACTCCGAGATGCCCAGACGGAACAGGAGCTTGAGGCTGCTGTTGCGGTAGACCATGGTGAGAAGAGGCTTGAGCTGACGTGACAGCAGGGTCTCGTATTCCTCCCGTGAGGAACCGAAAGGCAACTGACTGTATGCACCCAAAATGTATTCCATGACTGTTCATGATATAAGAATTAGGGTAAGATTTGAATATGGGTTTGCCTGCTTTTGTCACTAATTTCATCGCAAATTTCAAGAATCCCACAGTCAAGGTTTATGCCCTTGTGGGAAGAAGCGGCACGGGAAAGAGCTTCCGTGCCCAGCTTGTCGCGGACAAATACCATATCCCCCTCATTGTTGATGACGGACTTCTGATCAAGAACGACAGGATCGTTGCAGGAAAGAGCGCCAAGCAGGAATCCAACTTCCTAACCGCAGTCAAGCGCGCCCTGTTCCAGGATCCGGAGCACTACAAGGAAGTGATGAACGCCCTACAGACGGAGCGTTTCCGCAAGATCCTGATAATCGGAACATCGGACAAGATGGCGGCAAAGATCGCACACAGGCTCAACCTCCCTGATCCGTCACAGATCATCCACATAGAGGATATCGCGACAAAAGACGAGATAGACACGGCCATGCGCATCCGTTACTCGGAGGGCAAACATGTCATTCCGGTGTCTCCGCTGCAGATCACGCGCAGCTACCCTTCCATCGTCTATGATTCCATCAAGGTCGGTCTGCAGAAACGTCTTGCCTTCCTTCCGTTCATAAAGAAGGTCCAGACAGTCGAGAAGACGCTTGTATGTCCCGAGTTCAGCAAGCAGGAAGAGACCGCAATAAGCGAAGCCGCCATCACACAGATGGTCACGCACTGCCTGACGGAATACGAGGAGACCATGAAGGTCAGCAAGGTTACGTTCACTTACGGAGCCGAAGGCTATGACCTTGAAATCCTCATCAGGACGCCTCAGGTCATCTCAGGCATGATGGTTGCCGAACTCGAGGAATACATTGCCGATTCACTTGAGAAATACGGCGGAATCCTGATACACAAGGTCAGACTGACCGCGCAGGCCTGGAGTGTCTGACCGATCTTGGCGGATTGCCGCTCTTCCTTCTTCTTGACGTCTTCTGCGTTCCAGTTGCGGATTCATTCTTCTTTTTCTCTGCAGATTCAGGATTGCGGTGTCTGATTGCACCTTTGGGAACGCGTAGTCCGGACTCGGTCATGAACATGGCAGCTGCGGACTCGATCTCGTAGTTGGGAGGCGTAATGGGGCTGAGCAGGATCTTGATCTGCCTCAGGATGTCGTTGAAGACTTCCATCGGGGTACCCATGGATCTGTCTACCGATATGAACGGACGGACCAGACTCAGATACATCTCCGCCTTGGTCACGGTCACGGAAGGATCTTCCTTGGCCTGATTGACTTTCCGGTCAAGTACACTCAGGGAATCGAACATCTGCGGGAACGATGCGTAGACCGAGATTGCAGGGAGAATGTAGACAAGCAGCTTGTATGAGTTCAGGCGTC
Organism: bacterium; assembly: GCA_031935845.1. Lineage (GTDB taxonomy): Bacteria > Spirochaetota > Spirochaetia > Sphaerochaetales > Sphaerochaetaceae > UBA9732. The sequence goes on from JAJBWA010000026.1 coordinate 15,181, forward strand.
TGAATATCTGGCAGCTGTCACCGCAGGCAAGGATCTTGTTCACCTCTTCCGTCATTCTTGACGTGCTCACGCCTTCAAGGCGCGGAGCGTTGTGCCTTATGGCCACGGAAAGCCTGAACGGAATCCTGAAACCCGTGGTCACGGAGTACTTGACGGCACGCACCATGCGCACCGGGTCTTCCTCGAACGTCCTGTTCAGAGGAATGAGCGATACTATCTTCCTGTCGCGGAAATCATCGAGTGCATTGTTGAAGTCGATCAGGTTCTCCTTGATAGGATCGTAGTACAGGCTGTTGATGGAAAAGTCACGCCGCGTGCAGTCCTCCTCGATGGTTCCGTACTCGTTGTCGTTGGAGGATTCATGCTCCTTGGTGCTCCTGAATGTGGAGACCTCTATGATTTCGTTTCCGAATGTGATGTGGACCAGCCTGAAACGCCTGCCGATGATCCTGGAGTTGTAGAAAAGTTTGTGGACCTGACGCGGGGACGCCGATGTGGCGACATCGAAATCCTTGGGCTGTCTGCCCAGGATCATGTCCCTGACGGCTCCGCCTACCAGATAGCTCTCGTAGCCTGCAGAATTGAGTTTCTTTATGACGTTGACGGCGTTCCTGCTTATCAGGCTGCTGTCTATCCTGTTCTCTTCCCGCGAATAGACACGTGCAACCGCATCCAGTCCGCCGGATCCCTTCTTGTATCTGACCAACATATGTTCGAATTTCTTCCGACCGTTGAAAAAAACGCTTTTTTTGTATAGAAAGTATTACATCAGATTTCGGATAAAAAAACAACACTGATGCCGCGTGCATCACCAGAGGTGGATATGATAGAACCCAAAGTCCTGAAAGGATTCAGAGACAGCCTGCCGCAGCAGGAGATAGTAAGACAGAAACTCATGACCAAGGTGCAGGAAATCCTGCGCTCGTTCGGTTTCGTTCCCATCGATACTCCGGCACTTGAGTATACCGAAGTGCTGCTTGGAAAAGGCGGCGGAGAGACCGACAAGCAGATGTTCCGCTTCACCGACAACGGAGGAAGGGATGTTGCACTCAGGTTCGACCTCACCGTTCCCCTTGCCCGTTATGTCGCCGCAAACCAGAGCGTTCTCAGCTTCCCGTTCAAGCGCTACCACATCAGCAAGGTCTGGCGCGGCGAGAAGCCCCAGAAGGGCCGCTACCGCGAGTTCTGGCAGTGTGATTTCGACATGGTCGGCGTGGACAACGCCCAGAGTGATTTCGAGATCCTGCTTCTGATCCATACCTGCCTCACGCAGATGAAGGTAGGAGCCTTCAAGGTTTCCGTCTCACACAGAGGTCTTCTGAACCGCTTCCTCACAGGACTGGGAATCCAGGACAGGAACGCCGATGTCCTCAGGGCAATAGACAAGCTGGGCAAGATCGGCCGTGACGGAGTATGCGAGATCCTCAAGGAAGACGGACTTTCCGATGAAGAGACGGCCAAAGTGCTGGATTTCATCTCCATAGACAAGACAAGCTTTGAATCGACTCTCTCCATCCTCAGCGGAATGTTCGGCAGCTGCCCGGAGATCGAAAGACTCTCCGCCCTGCTCTCCATGATGAAGGCATGCGGAATCCAGGATGATTTCGTTCTGGATACTTCCATCACCCGCGGACTTGACTACTACACGGGAATCGTCTACGAGACGCTTCTTCTGGACATGCCCCAGATTGGTTCCATCTGCTCCGGCGGAAGATACAACAACCTGGCCGGCCTCTACACAAAGGAGAACCTGCCCGGCGTGGGTTCCTGCATAGGACTGGACCGCCTTATTGCAGCACTCGAGGAGCTCAAGAGCCCCATCGTCACCGATGCATCTTATGCCGATGTCATGGTGGTCGGAATCAAGGAAGATCCGGCATGGTCTGAGAGCACGGCCATGAAGCTGCGCGCCCTGGGCGTCCGTACGGATTCCTATGTGGGAGAAAAAGGCCTGGGACAGCAGTTCGCCTATGCCGAGAAGAACGGAATTCCCTATGTGGTCACGGCCCAGACGGGAGACCTCTACTCGGTCAAGGAAATCGCCACACGCAAGGTGACCGAAGGTCTTACACTTGAACAGGTGGCATCTCTGGCCCGCAGCTGAATGACGGATTTCAAGAAGCTTCCGGTCTATCAGAGCAGGCAGATGATTCTGGATGCCCTTGAGGCAAACCAGGTCATCATAGTGGAAAGCCCCACAGGATCCGGAAAGACCACACAGATACCCATAATCCTCAAGGAAGCCGGATATGCACAGCACGGCGTGATTGGAATCACGCAGCCGCGGCGCATAGCCACGCTCGGCGTCTGCTCGTACATCAAGACACAGATAGAACCGGAGGGTCTTCCGGAGAACTACTGCGGCTACAAGATGCGCTTCTACGACACCACGGATGTGAATACCAGGATCAAGATCCTTACCGACGGCATGCTGCTGCAGGAACTCAAGACGGATTCCCTGCTCTCCCGATACAGCGTCATCATGGTGGACGAGGCCCACGAGCGCAGCCTGAACATAGACTTCATCCTGGGCCTGCTGAAGCAGATCATCGGACGCCGCCCGGAGCTCAAGGTCATAATCTCATCTGCCACGCTGAACACAAAGGTGTTCTCGCGCTTCTTCAATGACGCACCCATCATCTCCATCAAGACCAGAGTCTATGACGTTGATGTAAAATACTTCCCGCTCAGGTCCAAGGGAGATACCGACGAGTGTGCCCATGCCGTCTGTACCGTGCTGAACCAGATCCTCAAGCGCTTCAAGGCAAGCGGATACACCGACAACGAGGACACGCTTGTTTTCCTGCCGGGTGAGTTCGACATCAAGACCACCATGCAGCAGATCTACTACGAATGCGACCATGACAGGCTTCAGATCTACCCGCTGTATGGAAGGCTTAACAAGGAAGAACAGGAACTGGTCTTCAATCCCACTGAGCCGGGAAAGATGAAGGTGGTGCTTGCAACCAATATCGCAGAGACAAGCCTGACGATAGACGGAATCAGGATAGTGATCGACAGCGGTTATGCAAAGATAAACTACTACAACCAGACGGACTTCACCTCCGCACTGGTACTGCGCAACATCAGCCGCTCATCGGCCGAACAGCGCAAGGGCCGCGCAGGAAGGACATCGCCGGGCACCTGCTACAGGCTTTACTCACGTGAGGACTACGAGGGCCGTCCGCTATGGACAACGGAGGAAATCCTGCGTACCGATCTTTCAGAGGTCGTCCTGCGCATGGTTGACCTTGCCATCTATGATTTCGAGAACTTCCCCTACATCACCAAGCCGGATCCGAAGGCAATCCAGAGCGGTGAGCGTACGTTGAGGCTTCTTGATGCCATAGACGACATGCGCCACCTGACGTCCATAGGTGAAATCATGGTACGCTATCCCCTGCTTCCGCGCCATTCAAGGGCCATGGTGGAGGCACTGAAGCGCTACCCGCACATGATCAAGCCGGTTGCAATCTGTGTTGCGTTCCTCTCTGCAAAGACGCCGTTCGTGCTGCCGCCCGGAGAGGAAGACATTGCCAGAAGCGCACACAGACGCTTTGCCAACGCGTTCGGTGACTTCATCAGCTATCAGACAATCTACTGGAAATACAGCGCATTAATAGGCCAGAAGAAGCGCGAGGAGTTCTGCTCTTCCAATTATCTGGACATGCAGAGCATGGACGAAATCCTCCACATAACGGACCAGCTGTGCCAGATAACCGATGAGATGGGGATTCCCGTGAAGGAATGTGATGAGACGGATGCCGAGACCTTTGCACATGACCTTCTGGTCTGCATGGGCTCCGGACTTGTGCAGTACGTCTGCATACGCAAGCGTGCATCTGTCTACCGCACCCTGCTGACCGACGAGATATACATCCATCCCGGATCGGCGTGGTTCCGCAACCCGCCGCAGTATCTGCTTGCCGGCGAGATCGTCATGACCACCAAGATGTATGCCCGCACGGTATCACCGCTTTACGTGGACTGGGTACCGGAAATCTCGAAGGGAGTTGCCGACAAGCTGAAGAAGATGGCAAAGGAATCCGAGATGCGTGACAGACGCTCCGGACGCGGTCGTGAAGAATCACGCTCACGTCAGGGCGGAAGATCGTCATCACGTGCAGCCGGAATCGATTCAAGGGCTTCTGAAGAAGCAGGTACAAAGGTTTCACGCATCTACGGCTTCGAGTTCCCGGTCATCAAGGATATCGGGAAGAAGAACACCCGCAACATCGTGGTCATTCCTTCAGCTGACCTCCCTGCCCTTGCCAAGTCATTCAGGCGCGCGTCCAGACATCCCAAGGGAATTGCGGCCACAATCCTGTACAACGGCTCCTATGTGGCATACGGAGAGCGCCTCTATGACGTGATAAGCCTTGAAGGACGCATAGACTTCTCGCCGGAAGGCTACGTCCCCGCGCCTTCGCAGGATGTATGGAATCTCGGCAACATAGACGACCTTCTCCCCCACCTGAAGGATGTGATGAAGCTGTCTTCCCTGAAGGAAAAAGGAAAGCTCGGATTCGTGGAGCTTCTGGTTTCCGGCAAAGGCAGCGTGTTCTTCCATGTGAACCGCAGCTTCACCGATGCGGTGAACAACACGGCCTATACTCTGCTGGGAATAATGGATGAGGTCGATCTTCCTGAACTTCGCAGGACCTACAACCGCATCCTGCGCATGCTGGACTAGTCCGATGCCCCGATAATCCTGCATTTTATCCGTTTCCTCAATTGAAGTAGCTCTGATTTGGATGTAGAATTTCTTCATGCGCGAATTCCTGAACTGTCTTGGAACCAAAGTGTTCATGGCCGACAATTTCTCCGACCTGTCCTATCATGTCGGAACGTACGGCAACAACACACTGTGGGTCTGTGACTCCAACACAGCCAGGATGGTCAGGCCCCTTCCCAAGCCGAACGTAATACTCGAAGCCGGTGAATCATCAAAAAGCTTCACATGTCTTGAGCGCATCATCACCGTAGCCATGGACAGCAACCTTGGGCGCGACTGCACTTTCATTGCCCTGGGCGGCGGAATGATCTGCGACATCACGGCCTTTGCGGCGTCTGTCTACATGCGCGGCTGCAAGGTCATACTCATCCCCACTACTTTGGTCAGCATGGCATCGTCCGTTCTTGGCGGAAAGACCTCCATAAACTTCAGGTTCGCAAAGGACATCGTAGGAACGTTCTTTCCTGCAAACGAGGTCCTGATCTGCACGGATTCGCTGAAGTCACTGCCGGCAAAGGAATACATGAACGGATTCGCGGAAGTGCTCAAGCACAGCCTCCTGACCAAGGACGACTCTCTCTTCAACATCGTTGCAAAAGATAAGCAGAAGATCATGGACAGGGATACGGAGACCCTCAAGAAGGTCATCTCCATTTCACTGAAAATAAAGAAATCCTATGTAGACAACGATCCTTACGACAGGCTCGGCCTGCGGGCAGCGCTGAATCTGGGCAGCACGCTGGCCTACGCCCTTGAAGGAATGTCGCGCCTGCAATGGTCATCAGGCCAGGCTGTTGCATGGGGCGTGTGCAAATCCATGGAAATCAGCCGAGAGCTCGGAATCTGCTCCCCTGATTTCGCCGCCGGTGTGATAAAGCTGTTTGCATTCTACGGATTCGACGTCAATTACCGAATCCAGCGCGGAGACTGGATGGACTACCGTGTGCAGCTGAACAAGAACAGGAAAGGCATCAACGGTGTGCCCAGCTTCGTGCTTCTGAAGGATCAGGGAGAGTATGACATACGCACTGTTGACGAGGAGCTGATCAAGGGCATCGTCATGGTTCCCTCCGTCTGATTTCCCCTTACCACTTGGATTACTTCCGATTATTGAATAAGATAGGGTCATGCACTATTTCGACTGGACGGCCACAAGCCCGATGGGGCACAAGGCCTTGGAAGTATATACCGACACAGCTGCAAGATACATAGGCAACCCCTCTTCCACGCATCCGCTTGGCGCGGATGCAAAGGCACGTCTTGAGGCCGAGCGTTCATCCGTAGCTTCCCTGCTTGGTGTCCGGGCTTCTGAAATCTACTTCACAAGCGGCGGGACAGAGAGCAATTCAATAGTGCTTTCCTCACTGCTGAATTCACCTTCTCCAGGAGAAATCATAACAACCGCAATCGAGCATTCAGCTATCCTGGAATGGAAGAAGACGCTGGAAGGCGCCGGCTGGAAGTTCACCGCATTACGCTGCCCCGGCGGCTATCTTGATCCTTCGTCACTCAGGGAAGCCCTGAACGACAAGGTCCGCATGGTTGCGTTCATGAAGGTGAACAACGTGACGGGAACGGTTCTGGACACATCAGCTTTGGTCAGAGTCGTGCGTGATTTTGAAAAGACAATAGGACGCAGGATCCACATCCACTGCGATGCCGTCCAGGCTTTGGGAAAGATTCCGTTCTTCCCTTCCGGGGAAGATCTGGACAGTGCATCATTCAGCGCCCACAAGTTCTGCGGCCCGCGCGGGGTGGGAATACTGTACAACCGCAACAAGGCAGTGCTGGCACTCTCACGTGGCGGCGGACAGGAAAAAGGTCTCAGGCCTGGTACGGAAAACCTTGCCGGAATCTGTGCAATGGGCGCGGAACTTAGTGTTGCAATGTCATCGCTTAAGGCTGAATTTGATAGAATTTTGGCATTTAGAACCAAAATTGAAGATGCCGTAACCGGTGCCGGATATACTCTGATATCACCGTCATGCAGGAGCAAAATGGAGTTTTCTCCTTACATAATAAACATTTGTGCAAAGCCCATACCCTCAGAGGTATTCCTCAGGGTCATGGCGGACAAAGGATTCTGTCTTTCATCAGGCAGCGCATGCTCGTCCAACTCGAAGGGAAAGGCTGAAAGCGTCCTGACGGCAATGAACATAGACCCTGCTTCAAGGATGTCCAGCATCCGCATTTCAATGGGTAGAGGGACAACGGAATCCGAAACGGATGATCTGTGTGCAGCGCTCGTGACTGCAGCAAAGGAACTTGGAATCTGCAATGGAAAGAATTGATACAAAGGAAATGAACCTTTATCTCATCCGTCTTGGAGAGATATCGCTCAAAGGCCTGAACAGGAACTTCTTCGAGAAGAAACTCAAGAACAATATAAAGCTCAAGATCCACCCGTACAGGAGCCTTCTTACTCGTGAGAAAGGCCGCTTTTATCTCTATGTCTCCAAGGATTGCCCCGAGGAAATTATACTGAAGACGCTCAGGACCACATTCGGTGTAGTCGGTTTCTCAAAGGCCCTTGTCTGTGACAAGGACTGGAACCAGATTGTCGCGAATGCAAAGGCACTGATCGAGAATGAACCGTTTGCCGACGGCACCGGAACCTTCAAGGTGGAATGCCGTCGTGGAGACAAGAACTTCTTCATGAACAGCTATCAGATAGAGTCAGAGCTCGGCGGAGTCGTGCTTGACCGCTATCCCGACATGAAAGTCAAGGTGAAGAATCCCGAGAAGGAGCTGCGCGTTGAGATCCGCGACAAAGCATACATGTACACTTCTCCCATACCAGGTCCGGGAGGCCTTCCCGTAGGAACCGCAGGCAAAGGCCTTCTGCTTCTGTCCGGTGGCATAGATTCACCCGTTGCCGGGTGGCGCATGGCAAAGCGCGGACTCAAGCAGGACTGCCTCTATTTCCACGCCTACCCCTACACTTCCGACATGGCTCTCCAGAAGGTCAAGGACCTTGCCCGCATAATAGCTCCCTACAACCAGGGCACCAACCTTGTTGTGGTGAACTTCACCGAATGCGAGCTCTGGATAAAGGATCATTCCAAGGAAGAGGAACACACCCTCATGATGCGCGCCTGCATGATGAAGGTAGCCAACATGATTGCCAAGGCACGCGAGTGCAAGGTTCTGGTCACCGGAGAAGCACTGGGACAGGTTGCTTCACAGACCCTTGAGAGCATGTGCTTCACCAACAGCATGTCCGAACTTCCCGTGCTGCGCCCTCTTGTGGCAATGGACAAGGAAGAAATCATTTCAACCGCACGTCAGATAGGAACGTTCGAGACAAGCATCCTTCCCTACGACGACTGCTGCGTGATTTTCAGTCCCAAGCATCCGCTCGTAAGGCCGGAAGTGGATCAGGAGCAGAAATCCTTCATGGACATGAACATCGACGAGCTTCTGGCCAAATGCGTATCGGAAGCAGAGGAATTCGAGATTAGCTACCATGTCTGACCACCGCCACGGACAACACCGCCCGCACGTTCATGGGCACGAAAACACCTTCCGCGCATTCCTGGCACTGGACCTCGAGTCAGATGCCCGCCACGAGCTGTCAAGGCTTGCGGCTCTGCTGAAGGAACAGTGCCACGGCTCATATCCTCCCTCCGAAATGTACCATATGACGCTTGCCTTCCTGGGAGACATCACGCTCAATCAGGCGGAAATGCTCATGAATGTCCTTGAGGATGTGTGTGACAGGTATGAGCCGTTTGAACTGAAGCTGTGCAGGCTGGGCTTTTTCGGTCAGCCGGAATCAGGAACGGTCTTCTGCTCCACGGAAAGAAACAACACTCTGCTTTCCCTTGCACAGGATGTCTACCGTGCGGCCTGGGATGTCAGGATTCCGTTTGACGACAAGCAGTTCCGCGCCCACATAACCCTTGGCAGACGCGTAGACCTCAGCCCCCTGAGACTTAATTCAATTGAAGTGAATCACGTGCCTTTCACAGTAAAGGGAATCACGCTCTACAAGAGCATCCTCCGCCCTTCCGGTCCCATCTACGAAAAGATCTCCTTCAGCGCCTTCACAAAGACTCAAGCAACGAAGTGATTACCTGGATAATCGAGTCTTTCTGCTCCTGGGAAAGCAGCATGCCGTTGACGCTGACGGTATTGAGCTGCTGAGTGAACATTTCCTTGAGTTCAGCCACATTCACCTTGATTCCTTCACGCCTTAGATTGCCGACATAGCTTGCCTTGATGAGAATGGAGAACGAATCAGCCAGATCTTCACTCTTCAGACGGAAATCAGCGGTGATTGTGTCATCATCCATAACCATGAGGATGGTATCGATGTTGGACAGTGATTGTTCGTTGATATCGAAACCAAGGTTAATCATTGTCCTGGGATTGGATATATACACTCCGACCTGTGAAGCTGCAAGCTTTGCGGCATCTTCTGCGGAGATATGGGCCGGACGACCCTCAGTGTATGTCTGTCTGTAGTTTGCAACAACATCAGTCGAAGAGAACAGTATGATGCCGTTTGCCGGAATGGCTGCCTCAAGGCCGCTCTGTGAGTCAATGAAGAACTTGAGCTTGGTATCCTTGTCCTTTTCACTGCTGAACAACGAATTCAGGGACAGGGCACTGCTTACCAGCGTCTTGGAGAAATTTCCCTCTATTGCTCCGTAATAATCGAACTCGGAGAAATCCTCGGTAACCGGTCCTGCCGTACCCTTGCTGTCATACAGGGCAACGGAAAGCCTTGTCATCCTGTCGGTGATGTAGTTCACGCCGGCATCATCGGAAGTGATGTAGTCATCCACATCAAGAAGCTCGGCGTTTATGGTAACGACGAACTCACCGTCAAGACCAAGTCCCTGGAAATACTGCTCGTCCCCTATCGGACTCCTTGTGACACAGGAGCTGAAAAGCAGGACAAGCAGAAGCAGAGCCAGGAATGTAAGTCTGACGGTGCGTTTCATCTATACCTCGATATACTCAGGCCTTGCGGATGCTGAGCCTGACTCCGAAATCATTCTCGGGCACATCAAGGCCGGCGTTGAACGAAGAAGAAACCGTAAGGGTCTCCGATTCGATCATTGACCTGAACTGCTCGAATGCGGCCTTGACGTCATCGTCACCGCCGATTTCAAGGATGATTCTGTCGGAAACATCAAAGCCGCTTTCCTTCCTGAGAGTCTGGATGGCGCGGATGATGTCGCGGGCAAGACCTTCATTCAGAAGGTTCTGGTCGACCTCTGTATCGAAACCGACGGTAAGCTGACCTTCGTTCAGGACCTTGAGGTTCTCCTTCTCCGTCCTCTGGATCACCAGATCGGATGCAGAGACCTCGACCTTCTGGTCGTCGCCGAAATCAATCTCATGTGACTTGCCTTCCAGGATCTGTGCGATCTTCTCGGATCTGATCTGCTGGATCTTGGCTGCGACTTCCTTCATGGCCTTTCCGAGCTTGGCTCCCAGGATCTTGAAGTTGGCCTTTGCGCTGTAGTCGACAAGATCGGTCTCGTCTGAGTTGATCTCGACTTCCTTGACGTTGAGCTCCTCTGCGATGATATCCGACATATCGGAAAGGATCTTGCGGTCCTCATCGTCACGGTCCACAAGGAAGAGCTTCTTCAGCGGCTGCCTTGTCTTGAGGTTGTATGCACTTCTGAGGGATCTTCCCATCACGATTGCGTGCATGGTGAGGTCCATCATCTTCTCAAGGGCATAATCCCTGTGCTTCTTCTCGTAGACGGGATAATCGCAGAGATGCACGCTCTCGGGGTCTGTCGGCCTGCGTAGGTTCTGGTATATCTCCTCGCAGATGAACGGGATGACCGGACAGGCAAGCTTGATGAATGTCATAAGCACCTTGTAAAGGGTGTTGTATGCCATCTTCTTGTCGCCGTCGTTCTCGCTCTTCCAGAATCTCCTTCTGCTGCGGCGGATGTACCAGTTGTTCAGCTTGTCCATGAAGGCCAGCAGGTATCCGCAGGCTCTCTGGATGTCGTAGTTGCCAAGGGCGTCATCCATGTTGGCCGTCAGCTCTTCCGTTACGGAAATCATCCAGCGGTCAAGAGGATTGGTCAGCTTCTCGTACGGAGTGTCGTCCGGCTCGTATTTGTCCAGGTTTGCATATGTCACGAAGAAGGAATAGGAGTTCCACAGAGGCAGGATAAGGCTCTTGAGAACATCCTTGACCATCTGGTCCGAGAACTTGACGTCATCGGCATGGACTGCAGCACTGTTCATGAGTGCAAAACGCAGTGAATCAGCACCGAACTTGTTGACCAGGATCATCGGGTCGGTGAAGTTGCCCTTGCTCTTGGACATCTTCTCTCCGTCTTCTGCAAGGATGATTCCGTTGGTGACGTTATGCAGGAACGCGGGCTTGTCGAACAGGGCCGTAGCCATGATGGTCAGCGTGTAGAACCATCCGCGGGTCTGGTCAAGACCTTCGGAGATGAAGTCGGCCGGGAATGTCTTGGCAAAACGCTCCTTGTTCTCGAACGGATAATGAAGCTGGCCGTAAGGCATGCTTCCGCTCTCGAACCAGCAGTCCAGTACATCGGGCACCCTTCTCATGGTTCCCTTTCCGTCGGGACTGGGCCATGTCAGGTTGTCGACATAGTGCTTGTGCAGGTCGGTGACCTTCTGTCCGCACTTCTTCTCGAGCTCCTCGATGGAGCCGATTACCTCTACGTAATCCGAGCCGTCGCACTGCCACACGGGAATCGGGTTGCCCCAGAAGCGGTTTCTGGAGATTGCCCAGTCACGGGCACCCTCGAGCCACTTCCCGAAACGTCCGTCCCTGAGGTGTTCGGGAACCCAGACGACCTTCTTGTTGTTTGCAACCATCTTGTCCTTGATTGCAGTGACCTTGACGAACCAGCAGTCCATGGCCCTGTAGATCAGGGGAGTTCCGGTTCTCCAGCAGAACGGATAGCTGTGAAGGTAATTCTCCCTCTTGACCAGCTTTCCCTCGTCCCTGAGTCTCTGGATGATTGGCTTGTCCGCATCCTTGACGAACAGACCTTCGTAATCCTTTACCTCGGAAGTGAACTTGCACTCGTCGTCAATGGGGCAGATTACGGGAATACCGGTGCCCTTGAGGACGTTGTAGTCATCCTCACCGAAACCGGGAGCCGTATGGACGATTCCGCATCCGTCTTCTGTTGTGACATAGTCACCCAGAACGGTCACGAAAGCACCCTTGTCGTAGAGATCTGCAAAGTAGTCGAACAGCGGGTAGTAGCGCATTCCGGCCAGTTCCCTGCCCTTGTACTCCTCCAGGATCTCGTAAGCGCTCTCGTCCTTGTAGTAGGAACCGAGCCTTGACTTGCCCAGGATGTACTTGTCGCCACTTTCTTTGTCCAGGATCTTCACGTAATCGATATCCGGACCCATGGCCAGAGCAAGGTTGGAAGGAAGCGTCCACGGAGTCGTTGTCCATGCCAGGAAATAGGTATCCTCAGTTCCCCTGACCTTGAATCTGACGGTGATGGCGGGATCGGTGACGTCCTTGTAACCGCCCAAGTTCACCTCCATGTTCGAAAGCGGGCATCCGAGACCGGGGCTGTACGGAAGGATGTTGTATCCCTTGTAGATGAGTCCCTTGTCATAGAGTGACTTGAACACCCACCAGATGCTCTCCATGAAGTTGATGTCCATGGTCTTGTAGCCGTGTCTGAAGTCGACCCAGCGTCCCATGCGGTTGATGGTGTTCTCCCAGTCGCTGGTGAAGCGAAGGACTATTGAGCGGCACTCCTCGTTGTACTTGGCAACGCCGTACTCGTTGATTTCCCTTGCGCTGGAGATTCCGAGCTTCTTCTTCATCTCGTTCTCCACCGGAAGTCCGTGGCAGTCCCATCCCCAGTTCCTGTAGACCCTCTTTCCCTTCATGGTCTGGTATCTGGGAATGATGTCCTTGATGGTACCCGGGACAAGGTGTCCGTAATGGGGATGACCTGTGGCGAACGGAGGTCCGTCATAGAATGAGAATTCGTTGTCCGCCGGACGGGATTCTATCGATTTCCTGAAAACATCGTTTTTCTTCCAGAACTCAAGGATGCTCTCCTCCATCTTGGGGAAGTCCTGCCTTGGATCTACGCTTTTGAACATATTCGTACTCCAGATATATTATTTCTTGAAATATAACGTGCTAACTATAATACTTTTCAGAGATAGCCTCAAGGTGCTAGACTTAAGCGGTGAAGACCTATCCCGTCAGCGACAGAATATCAAGATTCGCCTCAGTGTTCAGGGAAAACGGATTCAGCCTCTACATAGTCGGAGGCGCCGTCCGGGACTGGCTTCTGGGCATTCCCAACAGCGACTACGATTTCTGCACCGACGCCCTGCCGGAGCAGGTCATGAAGATTTTCCGCAAAGTCATTCCCACAGGAATCAAGCATGGCACGGTCACGGTTCTTTTCCAGGGTGAAAGCTACGAGGTCACTACATTCAGGACAGAAGGTGCCTACTCCGACCGCAGGCATCCGGACAGCGTCACGTTCGTCAGCAGCCTTGAAGAAGACCTCTCACGCCGCGACTTCACCGTAAACGCCTTTGCCGCGGACTGCTCGGACGGCAGGATAATCGACCTCTTCGACGGAATGAAGGACCTAAGGGACAATGTCATCCGTGCAATAGGAAATCCCCTTGAGCGGTTCTCCGAAGATGCCCTGAGGATGATGCGACTGGCTCGGTTCTGTTCAAAACTGGGATTCTTTGCAGATCCTGCCACACAGCAGGCAGCGCTTCAGCTTCATGACACCATCTCCGATGTATCTCAGGAAAGGATATTCGACGAACTATCAAAGATCCTCATGACCAAGGTTCCGACTGTGGGACTGAGGATGCTTGAGACAACCGGAATCCTAGAGAAGATCCTTCCGGAACTGTATGCCTGCAAGGCAATCGAACAGACCAAAGTAGGCGCCACGAACGTTCTCGAGCACATCTACAACACGGTGGATGCCGCAGCTTCATGGAACTACTGCTTCACGGTACGTCTGGCTGCCCTGCTCCATGACATTGCCAAGCCCCGGACCATGAGCATAAATACTTACGGCATAATGCGTTTCCACGGCCATGACGTAAAGTCTGCCGAGATGGCACGCACGGTCATGAGAAGGCTCAAGTGCTCCAATCAGATGACCGATGACGTGTGCATCCTGATTGCCAACCACATGGTCAAATACCGCAGCGACTGGACTGACGGAGCCGTCAAGCGCTTCATCAGGCGTGTGGGAAAAGACAACATCAACAACCTCTTCGAGCTCCAGTGGTGCGACCAGATTGCGTCCGAAGGCAAGAGCAAGGTCGACGAGTATGACGAGTTCATTTCACGCATCAAGGAACTTGAGAACCAGCCCATGAGCATCAGGGATCTGGATATAACCGGAGACGATCTTGCAGCTGCCGGAATCCCGAAATCCAAGGTCATGGGAGACATCCTGAATCAGCTTCTGGAGATGGTCATAGACTATCCCACGCTCAATACCAAAGAGACATTGCTGAATCAGGCAATTATTTTATACGAAAAGAATAAATAAGGCTCAGAACGCCACACCCAGCTGCTCCAGGGCAAGCTTGGCCACGTTCTGTTCCGCGTCTTTCTTGTTGTGGCCCTCGGCCGGGCCGTAGGTCTTTCCCTGGATGTTGACGCAATAGCTGAAGACCTGATCATGCTCCGGTCCTCTGGAACCGACAAGTGAATATGTCGGGACTTTCTTGTACCTCTTCTGGATATACTCCTGAAGCATGGTCTTGTAGTCCTTGCGGTAATGGTTTCCTATGACTTTCTCAATTATCGGAACAATCTCGCGGAGTACGAATGCCTTTGCAGCCTCAAAGCCCTTGTCCAGGAAGATTGCTGCAATCAGAGCCTCGGTGCAGTCTGCAAGAATGGCCTTCTTCATCCTTCCGCCTGAAAGCTCCTCGCCCCTTCCCATGACCAGCAGCTTGTCCAGGCCCAGTCCGGTGGCTACTTCGAACAGGGCGTCTTCGCTGACCACAAGGCTTCTGACACGGGTGCATTCGCCCTCGTCTCCCTTCAGATTACCGTACAGCCATTCGGATACTACGACGGATAGTACGCTGTCACCCAGGAACTCAAGGCGCTCATTGTCGGATATACCGCGCTGACGCACCTCATTGGCAAACGAGGAATGGATGAATGCGTTGTCCAGTAAAGAGATATCTGAGAATTCAAGACCGTTTGCGGCCTGAAAAAACGAAAGCTCCCTCTTTCTGTCTTCAGAAAGAAAAGGAGCTCCTTTGGACTTCAGATCAGACATAAATCAGAGAAGACTTGCCAGATAATCAACTGCCTCGCCGACTGTCTCGAATGTCCTGCCCTTCTCATCAGGAATGGTGATGTCGAATTCCTCTTCAAATCCGCTGACTAGATCAAGGATATCCATGCTGTCAGCCTTGAGGTCGTTCACAAATGATGACTCTCTGGTGATGGTATCCTCATCAACAGCGAGCTTGTCGGCGATGATTGCCTTAACCTTGTTGAAAACTTCAGTATTTGTCATCGAAATCACTCCTCAGGATTGACTACCTGGACTCCCTTGTAATATCCGCACTGGGGGCATACGCGATGCGGCAGAATCAGCTGACCACACTTGGTGCACTTGCAGAGAGTGGGAGCCTGAAGCTTCATGTTTGCAGCCTTGCGTGATGCGGCTCTGGATTTGGATGTCTTATATTTGGGTGTCGCCATACTATTACCTCTGTATAACCAATAAATTAAACAACATTGTGAGAATATATAAAATATTGATTTAAGTCAATGCTTATGCGTGTTCCAGCTTGGCTTTGACTCTCTTCTGGACCAGTTCAGGCACCATTTTGGAGATATCTGCACCGAAAACGGCCATCTCCTTGATGCTGGAGCTCCTGATAAGGAAATACTTGGGATCCGTAGGGATGAAAAGCACCTCCAGATTCGGACACATCTGCTTGTATGTCATGGCAAGTTCGAACTCGTATCCGAAGTCGTTCATGGCCCTTACGCCGCGGATCACGACACCGCAGTCATGCACCTTGGCAAAATCAACGACAAGTCCGCTCCAGATGCACACCTCGATGTTGCCGTAACCTGAAAGCAGCTCCTCAAGCATCTTCTTGCGCTCCTCGGCCGAGAAGAGCGTTTTCTTTGCTATGTTGTCTGCTATGACCACGAACAGCCTGTCATACAGCAGTGCTGATCTTTCGATTATGTCCATGTGTCCGACTGTCGGCGGATCGAATGATCCCGGAAGCATTGCCCACTTGGTGTTCATTCCTTTGATCCCTCCACATATTTCTTTGCGCTGTCGAAACTTTCCTTGGACTCGTACGGGATGCGGGTCTTGACCACATAGTGCCCATCCCCGTCCTTCGTGAAGACGGCGAAGTTCCCGTGTCCGGAATAGGAGATGTACTCCCCTTCCTTGACGTCCTCCTGTTTCCTGAGCTTCTCGATGACGCAGTCGAAGTGGCTGAATCCGCCGTCTGCCTCACTTATGGCTTCGGCTATGAACTCAATGGGTTTTCCGCAGATCCTGCACTCCGGCCTGGGTTCGTTGACCTGAGGCACGGCTACATCCTCGAACGTCATGTGCTTTCTGTCAGGCTGTGCCTTCTGGATCTGGTCATTGCCGTTTCCGGGCTTTCTCTTCTTCTTCCTGTTCCTGTCATTACCCATCAGAAATCATCTCCACGATAGAAAGTGACATTACCGCCGGTGACGGCCGCAACATCAAAACGGATGCTTTTGTAATGCACCTTATCATCCGATGAAGAAAGGAAATACTCAAGCGTCTTCCTAAGTCTCATGCGCTTCTGGGGACTGACCATGTACATGATGTCCTCAGACGGCCACCTGCCTGTAAGGCTCTTGACCTCGGTGACGCAGAGTACTCCCTTGTCCGAGAGTGAAAGGACATCTATCTCTCCGTAGCGGCACCTGTAGTTCCTGGCCAGGATCACATGCCCTTCTCCGGCCAGCTTGTCGGCGACAAGCTGCTCGCAGATATCCCCTTTTCTCTTGGTCTCCATTATATCACCTTATAAAAAAGACGGATGCACACAGATGTGGCCTCCGTCTTCTCATTATCAGAATACTGAACTCAGATTCCCTTGTGTCCGCGGATCTGCTCAGGAACCTTGGCGGCCTTACCGACCTTGTCTCTGAGATAGTAGAGCTTGGCTCTTCTGACACGACCGCGTCTGATGACCTCGATCTTCTCCACTCTGGGTGAGTGCAGCGGAAAAA
The DNA here is from genome assembly GCA_031935845.1 of bacterium. Classification (GTDB taxonomy): domain Bacteria; phylum Spirochaetota; class Spirochaetia; order Sphaerochaetales; family Sphaerochaetaceae; genus UBA9732. The sequence continues at coordinate 32,154 of JAJBWA010000026.1, forward strand.
TCCTCTCGACACCGACACCGTAGGAAATCTTCCTAACGACGAATGTCCTTCTGATGCCTGTGTTGTTCTTTGCAATTACAACACCCTCGTAAACCTGGATTCTCTCGGTTGCTCCCTCGACGATCTTGAAGTAAACCTTGACTGTGTCGCCAACGTGGAAGTTCTCGGCATCCTGCTTCATCTGTTCCTGTTCAATAGCCTTAATCAAGTCCATTCTGTAACCCCTTGGTCAATTTGATTTCTTTTAATATCTTGCCGGCCTCGTCATCAAGTGACGCATTCTCCAGCAGGTCAGGCCTGTTCGACAAAGTCTTTTCAAGCCTTTTGCGCAGCCTCCACTTCTCTATGTTGGCATGATGGCCTGACAATAATATATCAGGAACCGACATTCCGCAATAGGTCTCCGGTCTGGTGTACTGTGGGTATTCCAGAAGCGGACCGGTGAAGCTCTCCTCATCGAGTGAGGAATCCGTGATAACTCCGTCTATCAGCCTGTAGACGGCATCTATTATCACCAGGGTGGCTACTTCCCCTGAGGAAATAACGTAATCACCTATGCATATCTCGTCATCGACATAACGATCGATTATCCGCTGGTCGATACCTTCGTAATGACCGCAGATGAAGACCAGCTCAGGATCCCGGCTCAGTTGCCTGGCATAGTCCTGTGTCAGCCGTTTTCCCGATGGGGATGCGTAGACGACACGCTTGTTCATGGCATCAATGCGATCTAGAGCTTTGAAGAGCGGTTCGGGTTTGATGACCATGCCCGCACCCCCGCCAAAGGGTGAATCGTCACACTTGTGGTGCTTGTCCTCCGCGTACTGTCTCCAGTCAACGATATTGTAGGAGACAAGTCCGGACTTGACAGCCCGCGCCATGATCGAATTCGTGAAAAAGCCGCTTACCATCTCGGGAAAGAGCGTGAGAATATCTATATTCAATCCAACAGCTCCGCCCTGAGAAGCCTCATGGTTCCCTTCCCGACATCGACATCATCAATGAACACGCCCTTCATGTACGGTACAAGATGAAGTCTGTCGTTCCTGGTGGTCTTCACCTCAAGCAGAAGTGCCTGGGCTCCGTCCATCACTGAAACCACTTCAGCGACTTCTTCGTTATCATATACCAGCTTCATACCCTGTAGGTCAGCTGTGTAAACCTCTCCTTCCTCAAGCCTGCTGGCCTGATCTCTAGGTACCAGAATTTCCCAACCGGAAATGAATCTTGCGTCCTCCGGTGAGTCGATTCCCCTGAACTTCATCAGAAGCTCATCGGAATGCTCCTGCACCTTCTCGACTTCAAGTCTTCTGGTCTTATCTCCACGCTGAACGGTAACTTCCTTCAGCTTGAAGAAATGATCAAAGTCATCCGAAAACGGATGCACCTTGACATAGCCTTTTACGCCATGCGGGGATCTGATCACTCCGGTTGAAAGGACCTGTCTCATACCAGTCAGTCCAGTATCTCAAGGCTGGCGTGCTTGCCGCTTTTGGTCGCTGTAGCGCTGAGGATGGTCCTCAGGGCCTTTGCGATCCTGCCCTGCTTGCCGATCACTTTGCCGATGTCATCCGGAGAAACCCTGAGCTCAAGAATCGTGGACTTCTCGCCCTCGACCACATTGACCTCGACACTCTCGGGCTGGTCGACCAGAGATCTGACAATGTATTCAACCAGTTCCTTTTCCACTTACTCAGTCCTTTGCAGGAGCTTTGGTGGTCTGGATACCCTGCTTTGCAAAAATAGCCTTGACTGTATCAGAAGGCTGTGCACCGTTGCTGAGCCAGTATGCTGCTCTCTCAGCATCGATCTTGACCTGGTTCTCTTCAGCCTCGATGGGGTGATAGAAACCGATCTCCTCAAGGGGTCTTCCTGAATTGGAAAGCCTTGAATCGATGACAACCACTCTGTAATAGGGTCTCTTCTTTGTACCGAATCTCTTCAGTCTGATACTAACGCTCACGTCTTTTCCTCCTACACGAACTCAATTCATACCCATCTGCTTCATCATTGCAGACTGATACTTTTTATTCTTTGCGAGCTTCTTCATATTCAGCCGCATCTTTTCAAATTTCTTCAGAAGATGTCCGACTTCACCTACGGAAGTTCCGCTTCCCTTGGCGATCCTTCTCTTCCGAGCCGGACCAATTATATAGATATTCTGTCTTTCTTGGAAGGTCATTGACTGAATTATTGCTTTTTCTTTCAGCAATTCCTTCTTGTCGATGTCATCTTCCGAGATATTTCCCTTTGCACCGGGCAGCATGTCGATGATTTTTCCGATTCCACCCATCTTTGTCATGCTCTCGATCTGCTCCAGGTAGTCCTGCAGGTCAAAGGTGTTCTTTGCCATCTTCTCCTGCAGCTTGGCGGCCTGTTTCTCGTCAAAAGCCTCCTGAGCCTTCTCCACCAGGGTGACGATGTCTCCCATTCCCAGGATCCTGCTGGCCATCCTGTCCGGATAGAACGGCTCGATGTTCTCCATCTTCTCGCCCACACCGATGAACTTGATGGGTTTTCCGACGACTTCCCTGAGGGACATGGCGGCACCGCCACGGGTATCCGAATCGAACTTGGTGAGGATGACACCCGTGATTCCGACCTTCTCCTCGAACTCCTGGGCGATGGTCACGGCATTCTGACCCGTCATGGCATCGGCAACGAACAGCCTCTCGTCAGGCTTGACGGCCGCATCGACGTCCATCAGCTCCTTCATCATCTGTTCATCCAGATACATTCTTCCGGAAGTATCGACTATCAGCACATCATACTGCTCGCGCTTTGCCTTCTTGAGGGCATTCAGTGCAACTGCCGGAGCATCCTTTGAATCCGGTTCGGCATAGACGGGAACATCTACCTGCTCGCCCAGAACCTGCAGCTGCGTGATTGCAGCCGGCCTGACAAGGTCACATGCGGCCATCATCACGCGCCTGCCCTGCTTCTTGAGCATCAAGGCAAGTTTTGCACTGGTAGTGGTCTTACCGGAACCCTGAAGACCCATCATCAGGATTACGGTTACGGTATCAGGACCCTTGAGGTTGAGCTTCTGATGGTCGGGATCTCCCAGCAGCTGGACCATCTTGTCATAGACGATCTTGGTGAACTGCTGGCCGGGATCCACGGCCTTGAGGACTTTGTCGCCCTTGGCCTCTTCCATGGTCCTGTTGACGAATCTCCTTACGACCCTGAGGTTTACGTCAGCATCAAGGAGGGCTACCTTTATCTCTTCAACGGCGTCCTGGATGTTCTTTTCGGTAATCTTGGACTTGCCGGACAACGAGCGGAATATAGATGAGAATTTGTCACTGATTGAATCAAACATAACCGAGAAATTATGACTAAAAAAAAATATATTGTCTAGTGTGGTTCAGGCGGCTCTGTCAGCTATGGGTGACAGAAAAGTTCCATTGTCTGAGAACAGTAGCCTTCTCCTCTTCAGACATCCTTCCGAGCACTGCACTGTACAGGACGTCGGTGACGAAGATCTGCAGGATCCTGGTCAGTGTGGAACCCGTGCGGTATTCATAGCCGGATGCAGGAATCTGGAGCTTGACGTCGGCAAGACGGGACAGATGGTTGTGTCCGATCTTGGTCAGCGTGATGAGCTTTCCGTTGCTGTCCTTGACTGCCTTTGCGGCGGAATTGACCAGCTGGTCCTCTCCGAAATAAGAAATGCCGAATGCAACCATATCCTCGGTCATGGAATATGACTGGGCAATCTGCAGGTTGACGTCCTTTGTGTAGATGACGTTCTTTCCGAGTCTTGCAAGCTTGTACTGGAGGTCATTCAGGATGACTTCTGCAGAACCTGTTCCCAGAAGGAGAACGGTCTTGGAACGGTAGATTAGGTCAGCTGCGGCATCGACTGTCTTGGGGTCCAGGATGGACTCAAGGTTTGCAAGGTTCTTGCTGGTGAACTTGATGTACTGGACGATCAGTTCCCTGGTTCCCAGGCCGGAGTCATAGAAGTTGCCCATCACCTGCTCCGGCTCCTCTTCCCTGCCTTCATTGGAGAAGACCTCACGTGAGAGCCTGATCTTGAAGTCGGAATAGCCGTCGACATTCAGTCTCTTGCACAGCCTCACGACGATTGCGGGGCTGGAACCTGCAGCTGCTGCAAGTTCAGTCATTGTCATGAATAACGGAGCCGAGGGGTTCTGGAGAACGTAATCGGCAATCCTTCTCTCTGACGAGGGAAGCTCTTTTTCTATCTGTTCAATTAAAGTCAGTAAGCTCTGCATACTCGCAATGATACCATAAGTAAACGGTTTTGTAAAGAATTTTTTAATTTTGAAAATTTATTTTATTTTATATTTATGTAAATTTTCATTCACGCGCGCCTCGGAAAGTATGTCCGCAGACAGGTTTCCGGGAAAAAGATACAGGCATGATTGCCTTATTGCGCTTTCCATGTTATTATACAAGCAGAAACAGAAAACGATACTAATGCCGAGCAGACGAAAGTCTGCCCGGTTTTGTTTACGTCGGACGCCTGGTGCGGGAAAAACTGCAAAATGGTGCTGCGTAAAGAAAAAGGAGCGTGAAATGACCGCAGAAGAAGTCAGGAAACTTATCAGCGAAGATTTATGGCAGGCAACATCAGTCGATTCCGTCGGAGTGAAGGAATTCGGCATTCTCGATGCCGCAGCTGAAAAACTGACGGAAAACGATGACAGGATGGAATTCAAGGCACTTTGCGACCAGGCAATGGAAGAAAGCGCAAAACCGTCCATCGCAACAAGCTATCTGGCAACCACCATCGGACGCCATCCGATGGATGACAGACATATCTTCCATCTGCTCGAGCAGTACTACATGGCATCGAAGTGGCCGGAGGTCATGTTCCTCGGGAACAAGATCCTCACCTTCACGGAGAGCCAGTACGCCCTCAAGGTCCTTGCAGAGTGCTATGCAAAGAACAACATGCAGGACAAGAAGATAGAGACATGGGAGCGCCTGATCAAGGTTGATTTCGAGGAAACCGACGTCCTGTACAAGCTCATCGATTACTTCGAGAAGAAAGGTGACGTGGACGCCACCATCAACTACTGCAGGATCCTTCTCAGAAGACACCTCAAGAAGCAGGACGTCAACTCCATCATCCTTATCTGGGACAAGATCATTGCCCTCAGGTCCGATAACCCCAAGTACCTCATCGGTCTGGCCGAGAAGATCGCCGATTCCCTCGGCGGAGACAGAGGTGTCTTTGCCTTCGAGACCATCTACGACAAGGTTGACTGCGACCTCAATGCAAGGATCGACATCCTCAAGAAGATCATCCGCTTTGCACCGCATGACAAGATCTCGCGTGACAAGCTGGTGGGACTGTGGAAGGAGAAATACAAGGACAACAGCAGGCTGGACTACTGTCTCAACACCACCGGAATCCTGGATGACTATCTGAACATCAACGTGGCTATCGAGAAGTTCGAGAAGCAGATCGGCTTTGTCGAGGGTGCCTTCGTATTCCACGAGACATGGAAGCTCGGACAGATTAAGGGCATTGCCAAGGACGACATGAACATCATGTTCGGCAGCAAGGGTCTGCATACAATGAGCTGCCAGATGGCCTACTCCAGCCTCCGCGTGCTTCCCAAGGGACACATCTGGGTCCTGAAGGTAGCTTTCCCCAAGGAGAAGCTGGCTGAGAGATTCATGGACAAGACCAAGATCGAATGGGGTCTCAAGGTCCTGCTCACGTCCTTCAACGACCAGGCATCCCTCAAGCAGATGAAGGCAGAGCTGGTTCCGTCTGTTCTGTCGGAATCCCAGTGGGCAGACTGGCAGGCAGCTGCAAAGAAGGAACTCACGGCCAATCCGTACTTCGGAATCAGCGAGACCGACAGCGATGTCTACGTCCTCAGGTCCACTCCCATAACCTATGAGGAGAAGACCTTGGCCCTGTTCAAGGGAAAGAAGGAATTCTATGCCAAGCTCAGGATCCTCAGGGACTTCCTTGCACACAAGGGCGAGACAGAGAGCGACGAGTTCACGGCCATGATCTCCTACTTCGAGGGCAAGGCCATGGTGACCGATCCCGACGGAACGGCCGCATTCCTTGTACTGGACAACCTCAAGAACAAGAAGGGAATGTCATTCATCACGCTCAACGGATCCTTCCTTGACTTCTACAACAGGATCGGCGACAAGAGGAAGTTCTTCGAGTCCATCGATGACAACGAGGTCAAGAGAAGCTTCATCGAGGAAATCAGGGAGAACGTTGACAAGTGGCTTGACGTCATCGTTACGCTCTACCCCTGCTACATGAACACGTTCATGGCCAACGTCATCTCCGCCGGCTCGAAGAAGAGACTCTACAAGATCCTTGCAGACTCCGTGATGACATACCGCGATGATCCGGACTTCTTCATCTACCTTACCAACGCATTCTCACTCAAGGAATGGGACAAGGCAAAGGTCAGTGCCGAGACCCTGATGATCACCAAGCTCTCGCTTCTTTCCATCACCAACAAGAAGATCGACAACTCGATAGACGTTGCCGACAACAAGAAGAGACAGGCCCTGCTGATGGATGCCCTGTTCAAGAAGGACAAGGAAGTCCAGAACTACCTTGACGCCGCCGATGAGGCACAGGCACAGAAGCTCTATTCAATCCTCAAGGGAATCCCGGGAATCGAGACCGAGCGCCTTTCCGTCAAGCATACCATCATCAACAGGTTCAGCAACTACGAAGAAATACTCGGAGAAAAGCCGGACAAGGAAATCGACAGGAAGAAGATAATCCCCACCGGACTGCTGTGCACAAAGGCAATGCTTGAGGCCAAGAAGCAGGAACTCGACCACATCATGAATGTCGAGATTCCGGAGAATTCCAAGGAAATCGGAACAGCAAGAGCCCTGGGAGACCTTAGGGAGAACGCAGAGTACCAGTACGGAAAGGACAAGCAGAAGAACCTGAACTTCCTGATGAACAAGCTTACCGACGAGGTTTCCGCAGCCCAGGTAATCCTGCCGGAGAACGTGGACCTTCAGTATGTTTCATTCGGAACAAAGGTCACCTTCAGGGACAACAAGACCGGAAAGGACGTGTCATACACACTGTTCGGACCTTGGGAGTCGGATCCCGCAAGGAACATCCTGAACTTCAAGGCTCCTCTGGGACAGGCCATCTACAACATGGAAGTCGGTGAGACGAAGAAGTTCAACATCAACGGAATCGACTACGACTACACGGTCAAGTCCATCGAGCTTGCGGAATTCTGATTACTTCAGATTTTCAAGAAGGCAGCGCACCTCAGATCTTACGAAAGGTCTGAGGTCTTTTTTTGTCCGCTTGCCCTTCCCCGTCAGCTGATCCAGAGGCACCCATTCATACTCGGAGAACTCATCCGGGGCCAGACGGATGCTTTGGTCGAAGGAATCGACTGCATAGAAGAAAGTGGTCCATCTGAAGAAAGGAACCTTCAGGGTCCAGCTGCATATGAACCGCGAATCCAGCAAATCGAAATCAACTGACATTTCCTCCCCCAATTCCCTTTTTGCGGTGAAAAGCTCATCCGGATCTGTCCTGTCCCTGCTGCCTCCGGGAACAGCCCACTTGCCGTGGAACGGTGTGTCCGAGCGTCTGCCCATGAGCAGACGGCCGTCCTTGACAAGGCCTATGCCGGCTCCGCGATACGGAAAACGCATTTCTCAGGCCCTCACGCAGCGGCCGTCATTGGCATAGAAACGCTTGAGGTAGTCTTCCTTGAATGACTTGAAGCGGTCTTCCTCAATGGCCTTGCGGGCACGGAGGATCAGGTTGTACAGATATGTCAGGTTGTGTTCCGTAGCCAGCATGCCGCCGAGCATCTCGTTGCACTTGAACATGTGCCTCATATAGGCAAGCGAATACTCGGTACAGGCACGGCATGTGCAGCCTTCCTGGATGGGGCCGTGGTCGAACTCGTTGAAGGACCTGCTGAGAGTGAGCATTCCGTCATCAGTGAACACGCTTCCGTTGCGGGCGGTACGGGTGGCAAGGACGCAGTCAAAGAGGTCGATTCCGTTCTCTATGGCCTCAAGGATATAATCCGGAGTACCTATGCCCATTACATAGCGAGGCTTGGTATCCGTGATGTTATCTGCAGTCAGTGCAAGGAAATGGCAGAACATCTCCTTGGTCTCTCCAACGGAAAGACCTCCGATTGCAATACCCGGGAAGTCCATGGAACTGATTGTCCTGGCGCTCTTTACACGCAGGTCTTCATAGAAACCGCCCTGCACTATTCCGAACAGATTTCCCCTGAATGCGCGGCCGGTAAGGTCCAGCAGGCTGTCACGCCTGACAATGGCACGTTCGGCCCAGAGATGGGTGATGTCCATGGCGTTCAGAGTCTCCTTCCAGGAGATTCCGGGAGCGCTGCAGACATCAAGCATCATGGCAATGTCGGAACCTATTACCTGCTGTATGTCTACTACCTTCTCGGGTGTGAATATATGCCTTGAACCGTCGATGTGGCTCTGGAACCTGACGCCCTCCTCATGGATCCTGCGGAGCTGACTGAGCGAGAACACCTGGAATCCGCCGCTGTCGGTAAGGATGTTTCCGTTCCAATGGCTGAAGTTGTGAAGTCCGTCGAATGTCTTCAGGACCTCCACTCCAGGGCGCAGATACAGGTGATATGTGTTGCCCAGAATGAGGTTGTACCCTATTCTGGCCACATCATCATGATGTATGCCCTTGACCGTGCCGTTGGTGCCTACGGGCATGAAGGCCGGTGTCTTCACAATGCCGTGCGGGAGCTTGATTTCTCCTGTCCTGGCCTTGCAGTGTGCATCCCTGTGGTGTTCCGTATAAATGATATTCTGCATTTCAGTTCCTTGAGACACAATCATTGTCTTCTCATGATCAGACCCATGACGGTGGCTATCAGTATTATCACAGCAAATGGTATCAGAGTACCCAGCTGAGGTGCAATCACTCCCTGGTCTGCCATCATCACGGTCATCATCTGGACCACGAAATAGACCACGGCGACACATATCGAACATACTAGGGAGAAGAACAGGACGTTCTTCTTGAACCTGTAGTTTATGCTGCATGCGATCATGATCATGATCAGGGGAGACAGACAGCTGAACAGCCTCTTGTAATACTCGGTTCCGAGCTTTGCATACTCCTCGGGATTAAGGGTCTTCATCCTGGCCAGATAGGCACGGGCAAGACGCAGCGACATCTTGGAAATCTCATTGGATACGTTCCTGAACAGCTGAGGCTCCAGAAGGAGCACCTCATTCCGCTGTGCATCGAAGTGCATGATGTCCACGCCATCTACCGTATTTCCTGAGGGTGTATATACATAGGCATCAAAGAAGGTCCACCGTTCCGCTTCCGGATCATACACGGCGCGCCGGGCGTCGGTACGCCGCACCAGCCGGCCTTCAGGGCTGCTCTCCACCAGGGTGACATTGAACAGAGTCTGATTCGAATCCGAGTATACCAATGCATAGACCATGTATCCGCTCTGCATGTCACTGAGCGCTATGTCCTGATTGTTGGATGAGCCCGTGGAATCGGTGACCAGCTGCATCTTCAGATCCTTTTCATTGGTGGACGGTATGGCCACAAGTTCATTGAAGCCGAAATACAATGCAGACAGCAGTATGGCGAGTATGATCACGGGCCTGAGTATCCGCTGGAAACTCACGCCTGCGTTCAGTACGGCCATTATCTCATTGTTGGCATGAAGCATCGACAGGTGGTAGGTCACGGCAAAAAGGAACGAAGGCCCCATTGCAAGCAGGAATGCCTCCGGGAAATAAAGCAGCGTTATGGACAGGGCGCGGAGGAAAGTGACGTTGTAACTCATGTATCTGTCCAGATTAGAGAACAGGTCCACACCCATCAACATCAGCGATGCCAGAAGCGATGTGATCATTCCTATGCGCAGTATCGAGACAACGGTATATCTGTCCATCACCCTGGCTCTCATTTCCTGGTCCTCCAGAGCAGGACAAGTCCTGCGGCAAACACAACCAGATTCGGCAGCCACATGAAGACAGCCGGATGAAGAGGACTCTGTATTGCCCTTACATGCATGTAATAGATGAAGAACCAGTATCCGCAGGCCACGAACATGGAGAGCGCAAAGCCAAGAAGACGTCCGTTGCGGACCCTGAAGAACGATATCGGGAATGCTATGAAAACCAGGAACGTACACGCCAGGGACAGCGCTATCTTCTTCTGAAGCTCACTGCGGTAGTACTGGTAATAGAAACTGAATCCCTGTGCCTGACGTGCGGAAGCAAGGTCGGAAGCCTCTTCCAGTGCATTCCTGACATCTCCCCCTGTTCCCTGCTCCATTTCATACAGCAGCTCTCCCAGCTCCTGTGCATGATAGCTGATGTTCGACAGCCTCTGTGCCTCTATGGATTCCTGCTCCGCCAGACGGTCTGCGGCCGCATCCATCAGCTGACGGATGGACATCTGTGAAGGCGTTATGTTAACGAAATCGGATGCCGTAGAACTGAGGTCAAGATAAAGCGACATCGACGACGCAGATGCAAGGGAATAGCTTTCCAGAGATGAGGAATCAGTGATCATGATCTCGGGATTCTCGAGATCTATCCTGTACAGGAACCTGTCGATGTCTATAACCGTTATCCGCCCTTCTGAAGCGGAAATCACACGGCTGTCACGGCTGTTGGTGTCATCGAATATCACGACATCGTGGAGCACGTTCCCCTCCACGACTCCGTTGGAAATTATCCGTTTTCCGAACTTGGTGGAGCTGTAACTGTCGAGTTCCAGCGTAGGCACGCTCTGGAGTATCTTGGCATAAAGCTCCTTGTACAGCTCGGTGGTATAAGGAATCATCCGGTCGGCAATCATCAGCGTAGCAAATGAGAAAACCATCGAGATCGCCAGGATCGGCATGAAGATGTTCCTGATGTGGACTCCGCTGGAACGCAGTGCGAGTATCTCGTTCTGTGAAGAGAGATTGCCTATGACCATGCTTGCGGATGCAAGTGATGAGAACGGCATTGTGTACATCAGGAACTGCGGGATTGAGAAGATCACCAGCATTATCACGTCCGTGACGTTGACGTTCTTCAGCAGTATCTTCTGGGCAAGAACAAGGATCTGGTTCACAAAGAAGATGAAGAAGAAGAACATGAAGGCCACGATGAAGGAAAAGATGTACTCTCTCCCCACATATCTGTATAGCAGCCAGTAGTTTCCCCTTCTTCTCATAGAGCTTTATTATAACACAACGACAGAAGGTAAGTCAGTATCGTGGTCAGACTCCCGTGGAGCCGAAACCACCCTCTCCCCTTGTGGTCTCCTCAAGAGATGTCACCACCTCAAAACCGGCGGTCTCATGTCTTGCAATGACCATCTGTGCTATGCGGTCGCCGTCCTTGATGACGAACGGAACGTCTGAGTGATTGATGAGAATCACCTTTACCTCGCCCCTGTAGTCCGAATCCACCGTACCCGGGGTATTCAGGACGGTTATGCCGGCTTTGGCTGCAAGTCCGCTGCGCGGACGCACCTGGGCCTCATAACCCACAGGAAGCGCAATACGGAGGCCGGTAGGCACCAGAGCCCACTTGTGGGGCTCCAGCGTCATCGACTCTCCATTACCAAGACAGGCGCAGAGATCTGCGCCTGCCGCCTGGCCGGAGCTGTAGACAGGAAGTCTTGCTCCTTCATTCAACTGTATTTTGACAATACACTTATCCATCAGTTCTCTTCGTGTCTGGGAGGTCTTGAATCCCTCTTCTCACCTTTGAAGGGCCTTGACGGTCTTCTGTCACGGTCACCGTGCCTGCTGTCCCTGCGGTCCGAACCCGGGCGTCTCTCGGGAGTCTTGGTCTCTCCGTCGGGATCGATTGCATCGATGTATGAAAGGCTGAGCCTTCCGCCGGTGCGGTCCACTTCAATCAGCTTGACGGGAATGACCTGGCCGACAGAAAGGACATCGGAGACGTTCTCCACTCTTGTCCTTGCAAGCTTGGAGATGTGGCAGAGGCCTTCCTTTCCGGGCAGGATCTCGACGAATGCGCCGAAGTCCATGATCCTCTTGACCGTTCCGTTGTAGATCTTGCCGACCTCAGGCTCCTCGATGATGGCCTTGACCATCTCAAGAGCAGCCTGTGCGCAGGCGGTGTTCTTTCCGTAGATGGTGACTGTTCCGTCATCATCGATGTTGACCTCGGCACCTGTTGCCTGGGCAATGCCCTTGATGGTCTTTCCGCCGGTTCCGATGACTGCACCGATCTTGTCCTCATCGACCTTTGTGGTGAGGATCTTGGGAGCATACTGGTTGACCTCAGGTCTGGGACCTGCGAGTGTCTGCTCCATGATGCCCAGGATGTGGTAGCGGCCTTCCTTTGCCTGCTGCAGGGCCTTGCTCATGATTTCGGGCGTGACGCCGGCAATCTTGATGTCCATCTGGAAAGCGGTGATTCCGTCGCGTGTTCCGGCAACCTTGAAGTCCATGTCACCAAGGTGATCCTCTTCTCCGAGGATATCGGAAAGGATCTGGTACCTGCTGTAATCGGCACCCTCGGTGATGAGGCCCATTGCAATACCTGCAACCGGCTTGGAAATGGGAACTCCGGCATCCATCAGAGACAGACATCCGCCGCAGACCGAAGCCATTGAAGAAGAACCGTTTGACTCCATGATCTCGGAGACGACTCTGACTGTGTACGGGAACTCATCCTTAGCCGGAACGACAGCCTGAAGGGCTCTCTGTGCAAGATGACCGTGTCCGATTTCTCTTCTGCCGGTTGTAAGACGGCCTGTCTCGCCGACTGAATACGGCGGGAAATTGTAGTGCAGCATGAAGTTGCTGTAGCACTTGTCTCCGTCGATGTCGTCGAACAGCTGCTCGTCCTGGACTGTTCCGAGAGTGGTGACTGCCAGAGACTGGGTCTCTCCTCTGGTGAACAGTGCGCTTCCGTGTGTCCTTGCCAGGACTCCGACCTCACATGTGATGGGTCTGATCTGGGTGACGGTTCTTCCGTCGACACGCTTGCCGTCATTGAGAATGCTGGCCCTGAGGATCTCATATGCCAGATCGTCGAAGAGCTTTGAGATCTGCTCTCCGCCTTCATGCTCCACGATGAGTTCTGCGAACTTCTCCCTGGTCTCTGCCTCGGCAGCCTTGAGGGCAGCATGCCTTGAGAACTTGCTGTCTCCGAAACTAGCCTTCTCTACCAGCGGTCTTGCATACTCGCGGATGGGATCCAGCCATGAGAGATCTTCGGTGATCTCCAGGACGGGAAGCTTCTCCTTTCCTGCAAGCTCCCTGAGCTCGAGCTGTGCATCGCAGAGCTTGGTGATCACGGGCTGGGCAGCTGCAATGGCATCGAGCATGTTCTGCTCGGAAACCTCGTGGGCTCCGCCTTCGACCATCGTGATGCCCTCACGGGTTCCGGCCACGACGATGTCGAGATCGGACTCTTCGATCTGCTTGAATGTGGGGTTGATGACATATTCACCATCGACAAGAGCCACGCGGACACCGGCGATAGGTCCGTTGAACGGAATATCGGAGATGGTGACTGCGGCACTTGCCGCGTTGATTGCGATGATATCAGGTGTGTTGATCTGGTCTGTGGAGATGACTGTGGGAACAATCTGGATCTCGCGGCTGAAGGCCTTGTCGAACAGAGGGCGCATCGGACGGTCGATGAGACGGCTTACGAGGATCTCCTTGTCCTTCGGCTTGGCTTCTCTCTTGAGGAAGCCTCCGGGGATCTTTCCGGCGGCATAGTACTTCTCGTTGTACTCGACTGAGACCGGTACATAATCAAGCGGCTGGGACGGTGCATCCCCGCAGCAGACTGTGGCAACGACAGCAGAACCGGCATAATGTGCATAGACGGCTCCGTTTGCCTGCTTGGCGATCTTTCCTGTCTCGAATACGAGATAATCGTCACCAAGCTTTACTGAAACTTTCTTTACTTCTGACATTTTCTTTCCTTTTTCTTTCTTTTCTTCTTTTTTGTTCTTTGTTCCAACTTGTTCCGTCACAAAAAGTTGCATGCCGCAGCAACTTGTGGTGACCGGAATCCGGGAACAGTCTGCAAGACATACTCAAGGCTCCGTGTTACCGGAGCCTTGAATCTTTGTCTTACTTTCTCAGGCCGAGCTCAGCAATAAGCTTTCTGTAACGCTCGATATCAGTGTTCCTGAGGTACTTGAGAAGTCTCCTTCTCTGTCCGACCATCTTGAGGAGACCTCTGTTGGAGGCGTGATCCTTGGGATTGGCCTTGAAGTGACCCTGAAGATCATTGATTCTTGCTGTGAGAAGTGCAATCTGAACCTCTGTTGCACCCGTGTTCTTTGCGTCACCGCCGAACTTTGCGATGAGCTCCTGCTTTGTTTCCTTGGTAACCATCCGTTACACTCCTAGGAAGATAATCCCATCCGGCTTCATCCGCACAGGCAGCTCCAGAGCCAGATGGTCCTCTGAAACGAAGGCTTCGGTTTCCACCGATCTTCCCTCTGCTGTCGCTCTCACCTTGTACCTCCCTTCCTTGGGAAGGAGAAGTCCAAGAGTGCGGACGTCGATGAACAGGCGTTTCTGACTCGCATCCCCGCAGTCATCATCCTCGATGAACGATGCACCCCTGAGGTCAAGACTGTACGCTCTGCCAAGCAACCTGGACACTTTGTCCAAATCACCTGTTAGGAGACACCCGCGTATCAGAGAGCTGCTTACCACCTCATCGTCCATGACGACGGGAGGAATCACCCTGAGATATGCGGATGAAGTATATTTGGACAACAGCACTTTTATCTCAGACGGGCCTACGCTGGAAGCTCTGGCACCTGCTCTGAAGCTGTCCCCAACAACCATTGCCCGTACCTCATACGACGTACACAGGAGGGCAATGAACTCCTCACCCGTCAGTTTACTCATATCATCAGAAAAGTCAATCACACAGTGATAATTAATTCCTCTGTCCGACAACATTTCTTCAAACTGTCCGCTGCTCTGCATCGCTGCCGCCGAAGGCATTGATTCCTTGGCCATCTTGGGGTTGCGCGAGAACGTGACCGCCACGCTTTGCACAGACAGGTCCCGGGCCAGCTTCACCGTCTCATCGATTATGGCCTGATGCCCCAGGTGCATGCCGTCGAACACGCCGATGCAGATGACGCATGGAACATCCCTGAATGAAAAATCGGCAAACTGCTTATGAATCATGACGCACCTGGCAGATTATCCTGCCTTCCCCTACCGAATAGACACAGACGGGATTTCCTCCGTGCATCAGGACTGCAAGGCTGCAGCCGGACGGAATCCTTTCCCTCACCGAATTCTTCACATAGCCGTTGGAGGCCTTGAATGCCTCCGTATCGTCGACCTCCACGTTCATGCATCCGGGAAGCATCTCAAGAAACTGTCTGCCTTCATCCACTGACTCAAGCGCAGCCTGATTGTCATGACGCACGGCATCACGGACATCGAACGGGCCGATCTTTGTCCTGTAGAGGGATTTCACATATGCCGAAGAACGGCACATATGCCCGAGATCCCTTGCAAAAGCACGCACGTAAGTACCTTTGGAGACATCAAGACGCACGGTAAGAAACGGCGCATCCCATGACAGCATCTCAATGGATTTCACGTCTATGAGACGCGGCTTGAGGTCTATGTCCCGGTCACCGCTGCGTGCCATCTGATAGCTGCGCTTTCCGTCCACATGTATTGCGCTGTAGACAGGCGGAACCTGATACTGGACTCCTTCAAGTCTTCTGAGCGCAGACATGACCACCTCTTCAGACGGCACGGGAGAGGCCTCTACAACCTCTCCCTCCGGATCAAGAGTATCTGTCATTTTACCGAATTCGATGACGGCCTCGTAGGTCTTGTCCAGACCCATGAATGCCGGCACCAGATGTGTATAGCTGCCGCAGAGCACGATCATCAGCCCGTGCGCGAACTTATCAAGAGTCCCGCAGTGGCCGGTCTTCCTGTTTACGGTACGTTTTATCCGTCCGAGACAGTCGAACGAGGTTATCCCCTCGCCCTTGTCCACAAGAATGATCGCGCTTCTGGCCATTCTCACTGCCTGATGCTCTCCAACAAGGCATCGATCCTTGCGGCGTCACGCTCGGTGGTGTCTGCCACGAAGTTGAGCTTGGGAGTGTTCTTGGTCTTGAGCACCCTGGCGATGCGGGCCTGGATGAAGCCCGCAGCGCTCTGAAGAGCCGTGACGGAGTTCTGAAGCTGTCTGTCCTCAAGGCATGATACGTAAAGCGTTGCGTAGGCATTGTCCTTTGACAGGGAAATGTCGTTCACGCTTGCAAAACGGCTCAGCTTGGGATTCTTGATCTCTCCGCTGACAATGAGGGTGTTCACCACCTCCATTATGCGGGCTTCGTTCCTGCTCTGGATGTAATCTGCCATCAGATGTACTCTCCCGTATCCTCGAGCTTGCGGGCCTTCTCCTGGATCTCGACGAACTCAAACGTATCGCCTACCTGAAGGTCCTGGAAATCGGCAATGCCGATACCGCACTCGAATCCCATGGCCACCTCACGCACATCGTCCTTGAATCTCTTGAGAGACGTGATCTTGACCAGCTCGTGGTTGATCTGGATGTTGTCCCTGATCACGCGGCAGAAATTGTTGCGCTTGACGCTTCCGCTGGTGACGTAACAACCTGCAACAAGACCGCCCTTAGGCACCTTGAAGACCTGTCTGACCTCTGCGATACCGACATCCACCTCGGTGCGCTCCGGGCTGAGCATGCCCTCCATGGCTGCTTTGACATCGTCCACGACATTGTAGATGATGTTGTACTTGCGGATTTCGATCTTCTCTGCATCCGCACGGGCCTGTGCCTTGGGTGTTGGCCTGACATTGAAGCCGATGACAAGAGCCGGATTCTCGGAAGCCGAGGCCAGGTTGATGTCGTCCTCGATGATGGCGCCAGCAGCGGCACGGATGACGCGCACGCGGATTTCAGGCGTGGAGAGCTTCTCCAAAGCGCTCTGTATGGCTTCTACAGAACCCTGCACATCACCCTTGATGATGATGTTGAGCTCCTGCACCTCGCCTTCCTGGATTGCTGCGTTGAGTGTCTCAAGCGTGACCTTCTTGAACTTGCTTGCCTGGTTCAGGCGCTCAAGCTCCTGTCTCTTGGTACCGATCTGACGGGCCTGCTTCTCGTTCTCACAGACCTGGAACGGATCACCTGCAGACGGGACATCGGAAAGACCGATGACCTCAACAGGTGTGGAAGGACCGGCGCTCTGGATCTTCTTGCCCTTGTCGTCGTACATGGCCCTGACACGTCCCGGATAGATACCGGAAACATAGTAGTCGCCCTGCTTGAGTGTTCCTCTCTGGACAATCACGGAAGCCACGATACCGCGGCCCTGGTCTATCCTTGCCTCAAGGACCTTACCTTCTGCCCTGCAGTTGGGATTGGCCCTGAGGTCCATCATCTCAGCCTGAAGCAGGATGGTGTCCAGAAGGTCATCGATACCGATCTTCTGCAAAGCGGAAATCTCGCAGTACAGCGTCTGTCCGCCCCAGGCCTCGGGGATGAGACCCTTGTCGGAAAGCTGCTGCATGACACGCTCCGGCTTTGCATCCGGAAGATCTATCTTGTTGATGGCAACAATGATGGGAACCTTGGCGGCGTTGGCATGGTCAATGGCCTCGAGTGTCTGGGGCATGACTCCGTCGTTTGCCGCGACAACAAGGACTACGATATCCGTCAGCTGGGCTCCGCGGGCACGCATCATGGTGAATGCGGCATGACCCGGGGTATCCAGGAAGACGATGTCTCCCTTGTCGGGGATGTTGACCTTGTAGGCACCGATATGCTGCGTGATTCCGCCGAACTCGCCGGCGGTGACGTTTGCGGACCTGATGGCATCAAGGAGCTTGGTCTTACCGTGGTCGACGTGACCCATGACCGTGACGATGGGAGCTCTGGGAATCAGATCCTCCTCGGCATCCTCCTCACGGGCAATGACCGTCTCGTCGTACAGGTTGACCAGATGGACCGAACATCCGTACTCCTCGGCAATGATCGTTGCCGTGTCGCTGTCGATGCTCTCGTTCATGCTGACCATCATTCCCATGCCGAACAGCTTGGAAATGATCTCTGAAGCCTTTATGTTCATCTTCCTTGCAAGATCACTTACCGTGATGGAAGCAAGGATATCTATTGACTTGGGTACTGCGGCGGAAGCATCCGAAGACTTCTTCTTGCCGTATGACTTGAGCTCGAGCTCGTCGTCGGTCCTTTCGTCCCTGCGGTCCTTGTCCTTGCCCTTGTTGTAGACCCTGCGGTTCTTTCCGTCCACGGGAAGAGCCTCGGCCGGAGCGGAGAAACCGCCCTTCTTCATCGGGCCCTTGGCACCGAAACCGGGCTTCTGACCGAATCCGGGTCTCTGACCGTCACGGTTGAAGCCGCCCTGGCGCTGGAAACCGCCCTGACGTCCGCCCTGCTGTGCAGAACGCGGAGTATAGCCCTGGAGTCCCTGACCGCGGTTGAAACCACCCTGTCCCGGAACACCCTGACCCTGGCGCTGGTATCCGCCCTGGCGGGTCTGGATCCTCTGTCCGTCGCGGCCGTAAGTCACGCCACCGACAGAACCTACGGGTCTTGAAGTGCCTGCAGGCCTTGATTCCGACTTGGGCATGATCGGCGGCAGGTTGTCACCTGAGATGATGACGGGACCCATGTTGATGGTGCTCTGCGGAACGTTGGACTTCTTTATGACTTTCTTCTGTACCGGAGCTCCGCCGATGACCGGACGTCTGTATGTTTCCGATGCTGCACTGACAGGTGCGGCAGGAGCTGCAGGAGCTGAGGGAGCAGCGGCCGGAGCCGGAGCAGCCTGGACGTCAACAGCGGGGGCAGTCTCCCTTTCCTCGACCTGCGGTGCAGGTGTCTCGGGAGCCTTCTGCTCGACAGCCGGAGCCGGAGTCTGTGTCTTGACGACCACGACAGGCTTCTTCTTGATCACGACAACCTTCTTCTTCTCGGGCTGTGCGACCTCGGGTTTTGCCTGTACCGCGGCTGTCTGCTCAACGTTTCTGCTCTGTTTGATTAATGTAGCCTTTGGCTTGTTGTCTTCTGGCATCAAATAAACCTACTCCTCGTATCACTCGAAACTGATTCCGACGTGGCAGTGCGGGCACTCCGTCATGCCGATTGTGAGAGGATATCCGCACTCAGGACAGGCGAACGTCTCCTCGCCCTCCTCGGCCTCAACCTCGTCCTCGATAATATCGACGTTCTCCCTGATGACCTCGTTGATCTTTGCAATCTCATCAGCACTGAGGTCATGGGATTCATCATGCATGTTGGCGAAATCCGCATCCGTGAGGTTGATGAACTCCTCGACGGTCCAGATGTCATAGTAGTGGAGCTTTTCGATCAGAGCCTCGTCGATCGGCAGATCGGTGAGCATCATCTCTTCTTCGCCCTCGCCTCCGGCGGCCTCTGAAGCAACCTGCATGTCGTCATCCATGAACACGGAATCGGCTACGGCTCTTGCCTCACGCACGTAATCCATCTCGGAGAACTGCTCCTGTGTCTTGACGTTGACAACCCAGTCACAGAGCCTGTTCACCAGCCTGACGTTCAGGCCCTGCTTTCCGATTGCAAGTGAAAGCTGGCTCTCGTCGACGATTGCAACGGCCTCTTTCTTGACCTGGTCGATCACGTAGACCTTGAGGACCTTGGCGGGAGAAAGAGCATTTGCAATGTACTCAAGCGGATTCGGATCCCACTTGATGACATCGATGCGCTCGTCGTCCAGTTCCTTCATGATGGCCTGGATCCTGTTGCCCTTGAGACCTACACAGGTACCTACGGCATCGGCATCGACCTTTCTGGGAGCAACGGAGACCTTGGTCCTGTAACCGGCCTCGCGCACGATCTTCATGATCTCGATGGAAGGATCCTTGGCAACAAGCTCGGGAACATAGATCTCGAAGAGCTTGCGTACGAAGTCCTCATGGACACGGCTCAGGATGACCCTGATGTTCTTGTCCGACCTCTCGTCAGGTCTGACGGACTCCACATAGCAGCGGATCTTGTCGCCCTTTGTGTAGAACTCCTTGGGGCTCTGGTTCTTTCTGGGAAGATAACCGGAAGTCCTTCCGAGATCGATGATCAGATCTCCGTCCTTCTCGCCCTGGACATAACCGTTGATGATTTCTCCGACCTTGCCCTTGAACTCCTGCATCAGCTCGTCCTTCTGGATCTCCCTGATGGCGCTCTGGGCTCTCTGCTTTCCTGTCTGGACGCTTATGCGGTCAAAGCTCTTGGGATCGATGGGAATCAGAAGCTCGTCGCCGATCTCGGCCTCGTCACTGAGTTCCTGCGCCTCGTCAAGGGGAATCTCCCTGACCTCGTCGTAGTAGTTGTCCTCGTCCACGACGGTCTTGCGGGATGCAAGCTCGACTGATGACAGGTCATCAGCAAATGTGACAACGGCGTTGTCGTCCGTTCCGAATTTCCTTCTGTAGGTAGCCAGAAGGGTCTGCCTGATGGTGTCCAGCACCAGTTCCTTGGAGATACCCTTCTCCTCGACCATCGCTCTGATTGCGTCACTTAACTCGGACATTCTTCATATCCTCCCATTTATACTCCAGCTTTGCCTTCTGGATGTCTTCATAACCAAGTTCAATGCTCTCACCCTTCTCCTTGGTGTCTTCCACCTCATAGTCGGACAGTGAGAGCCCGTCATCGCCGGCCTCCGTGATGATGCCGTTGACCCAGCAGCTGTACTTCTGGCTGTACACACGGCATCTCTTTCCCCTGAACACGGAAAACTCATATATGTCCCTGAGATTCCTCTGCAGTCCGGGGGTGGAGACCTCAAGATACAGGTCATCGCGGCCGTATTTCATCTCAAGCCTGGGCAGGATGGTGTTGTGCACCAGTGCACATTCATCGATTCCCGTCTCGCCTTCGGGCTTCATGATGTCTACGAACACCTGTACTGTCTTTCCCTGCATGCTTTTACGCACATAGCAGAGGACCATTCCCAGGTTCGCCACGATATCCTTCAGGTCCGTGAAAAGCGGATCCCTCGTGATCTCATTCTTCAGCATAATTCCTCAAAAGCCGATAAAAAAGGGACCGAAAATTTCGATCCCTCAAAAATCTTCATTAAAAATCCTCTTGCAATATATCTTTGCAGGCAATTTGTGTCAATACGAAGAATAAACAAAATCAGACTATCAGCATGTTGTCTTCCGCACTGCCGTCAAAGTAGCGATGAAGGTCGTACGGGCTGAACATTCCCTTGCAGGTTGCAACACCAGATACCAGATACGGCGGCGTGATATCAAAGGCAGGATAATAGCCCTTGACTCCCGTACCTTCTATGGCCGTGCGCACGCCCATGGCCTCAAGAGTCTCATCAGGGTTCCTCATCTCTATCTTTATGGTATCCCACGTGGGATGTCCCTTGTCCGGAGCACCGGAGATGAACACGGGAATACCGAAATGTTTCGCACATATTGCTATCTGGCTGGTTCCCACCTTGTTGACTATGTAGCCGTCAAGGCAGATCGCATCTGCAGCACAGGTAAAGACATCCACATGCTCGTTCTTCATCACGAACGCAGGCATGTTGTCGGTTATGACGGTTGTCTCGAAACCCATCTGGCTGCTGACTGTTGCCGTAAGGCGTGCACCCTGGAAGAAAGGCCTTGTCTCAGGGCAGAATAGCCTGATGGTCTTGTTGCGCTTCCTGCATTCCTTGAGCATCATTCCCAGAATGGTCTCGGCAAAGCACTGGGTCATGATGGTTCCGTTGTCGGGGAACATGTCCACAAGGTATTCCGCACACTTTCCTATACGGGCATAGCGGGTATTGTTCATCTCGACAATATAGTCTCTTATTGCCAGATCCACCCTCTTGCCTTCCGTGAGTGCTTTCTCGGCGGCCGGAAGAACGGCCTCGGTGACAAGCTTCATGCGCTTTATCGTAGTCGGACGGGCATTGCTGATTGTCCTGGAAGCCTCACGCAGGTATTCCATCTGCTTTCCGGGAGCCATATCCCTGCATTCCCATGCTGCAAGTGCCATTCCCATGGGAGCTGCGGTAAAGGGACCGGCACTCTGGGTCACCATGTCGGTGATGGCCTGAGCCACCTCCTTATGGGTCCTGCAGGTCACGAATTCTGTCCTTGAAGGGTATATCCTCCTGTCTAGAATCCTTACCTCGCCGTCATCGTACCAGGCGATGTTCTCATACTGAAGCATAAATGCCAGACCTGCATCCTGTCTTTCCATGGGAATCCTCCTTGAATCAGCCTGTAAAAGTATAGGACAGCCTTCAGAGCTCCGCAAGCCATGAGGCGCCGCAGATGTCTTTGAAACCATTGTCCCTGAGACACTTCAGGGCAGAATTCATGGTGCTCATTGTGGTGATTATGTCGTCAACGACTATGATCCTGTGCTCCTTGAGACTTTCAATATCCTTCATCTGATCATTGATGCGGTACTTTCCCTCTGCATTTTCCAGTCTGTGTGCCTTGTCCAGGGTCTTCTGCTGGACTCCGGAGGACCTGTTGGCCAGAAGCGGAAGATACGGCCTCTTGAGCGCCTTGCACACCTCGATCATGTGGTCGAATCCGAATTCCTCCAGCCTTGCGCTGCTGCACGGGACAGGTACGATCAGTGCAGTACCTGCAGGGTCAAGGCTATCCAGCGCACGGTTGAGATACAATGCAGCCACCGGAGCAAACTGCTTCAGTCCGTGGAACTTGAGTCCGTCTATTATTGAGTACGAGAGTTTCCCGTCATACCTGGCAACTGGATAGATCCTGAAGGCTTTTCCTTCTTCTCCCCTGCAGATTCCGCAACGGTAGACCGGGGCAACCCGAGGATAGCAGCATACGGGGCAGCGGTCCATGAAGGAATCAAAGCATTCGGAATCAAGCTGTTTGCTGCAGTCACTGCAGACAACCTCAGACTTCAGGATGGGATTCGAGCATATCGGACATCTGGAGACAAGGTTCGGCATGGGACCGTCAGAGGTTCTCGGCCTCTTCCTTGAGCTTGGACAGAAGGATCAGCGCCTGCATGGGCGTGCATTCATCAAGGTTCAGGTCCCTGAGTTTCCTGACCAGTTCCGAATCCACGGCATTGGTTTCATCATCGCATACGACGGGAGCATCGGACGTAAACAGGCTTCCCTGGCTCATGGTGTAATCCGCAAAGTGTCTGTTCTGGAACGCACGTGCATCACGTACCACTGAGGCAGGAACTCCCGCCATCTTTGCCACATGGATGCCGTAGCTTGAGTTGGCAACACCGTCCTTGACCTTGCGCAGGAACGTGACGCTTCCCTTGTCCTCACGCACATCCAGAGTAAGCAGGCGTATTCCGGAAGTGTCCAGCATGGTCAGCTCGTGATAGTGGGTGGCAAACAGAGTCTTGGCTCCCTTCTCTATCAGGCTTCTCATTATGGCATAAGCAATTGACATACCGTCCTGAGTGCTTGTTCCACGTCCGATTTCATCAACTATGACAAACGATCTTGACGTGCAGCTGCGCAGGATGAATGCCGCCTCCTGCATCTCCACAAGGAATGTCGACTCACCTCTGGCAAGGTTGTCCGTGGCACCCACGCGGCAGAATATCTTGTCAACCAGGCCGATCCTTGCATATGAGGCAGGAACAAAGCTTCCGGTATGTGCAAGCAGGATCATCAGGGCGTTCTGACGCAGGTATGTGGATTTTCCGGCCATATTGGGGCCTGTTATCAGGCAGAATCTCGTACTCATGTCCAGTCCGTTTGCAACGAACTTGCCCGGACCCATCTGACGCTCCACAACTGGATGCCTTCCGTCCCTGATTTCAAGGACATCGTCATCCGTTATTTCAGGACATACATAATTC
The DNA here is from genome assembly GCA_031935845.1 of bacterium. GTDB lineage: Bacteria > Spirochaetota > Spirochaetia > Sphaerochaetales > Sphaerochaetaceae > UBA9732. The sequence continues at coordinate 56,007 of JAJBWA010000026.1, forward strand.
GAATCTACTGCAAGAGTTGCAAGTCCCTGATAGACATCCGTACAGTTCAGGAAATGACCTATGGAATTGAGGTAGGCATCCAGTTCAAGCACGTTGGAGAGAATCTCGTCATAGAGCCTGTGCTCACGTTCCTCCGCAAGCGCGTTGGCCTGCATGATTTCCTTCTCGTACTGCATCAGGGCATCTGTGGTGAAACGCTCGCCGTTCACCAGGGTCTGCTTGCGGTAGAAATAGTCGGGAACCTTTGCAACCTGTCCCTTGGGAACCTCCAGATAGTAGCCGAAAATCCTGTTGTAGCCAAGCTTGAGTATGGTCAGCCCGCTGTCGGCCTTGGCCTTTTCCAGATAGTCCTTCAGGATGACATCGCTGTGGTCACGGAGCTGACGCTTCTGGTCCAGGTCCTCATCATAGCCGGGAAGGATCACCTGTCCTTCCTGGAACTGCCCGAGACACTGATCGTTGACGGCGCGGTCTATGCGCTGCATGAGGGCTGCGCAGGCGCTGAGGGCATCCTGGTCCATCGAAGTCTCGAGAAGGGACATATAGTGTTCGGTATTCGCCGAAATCAGGCTGAAGAAGCTTCCTATGGTCTGCTTTATGCCTACAAGGTCATGGGGAACGCAGCGCTTGAGCATGACCCTTGTCACCAGACGGTTCAGGTCCATGGCACCGCCCAGAGCATCGCGCACACGTGCAAGCTCGACGGAATCCGTAGCCAGGAACCTTATCCAGTCCTGCCTGAACTTTATCTGGTCGATGTCATGCAGCGGGAACGCAATCCAGTTCTTGAGCAGTCTGCTTCCGCCGCTGGTCAGCGTACGGTTTACGGCCTCGAACAGCGAATAGCGCACTGAACCGTCATAAAGGTTGTTGAACAGCTCAAGGTTCCTGCGTGTGCTCTCGTCCATGCTCACGAAGGCTTCCTCGTGATCCACCCTGTAATCCGTAAGATGACTGACCGATGTCTTTGAAGTCTCGGTAATATAACGGATCAATGCTCCTGCCGGACATACCAGCCTGTCATTGTCCCTGAGCCCGTATGCTGCAAGGGACTTGACCTTGGCCTGATCACACAGCAGCTTCCAGCATGCCTTCTGTGTGAAATACCACGGAGCAAGCTTGGTAACCATGGCAGGATACTGGTCTATGACGCTCTTGAAGTCGTAGTCCAGGAAGTATTCGTCCTCACAGACAAGAATCTCACGCGGAGAAAGCTGCTCAAGCGCCGTGCGCACGGCCTGCACTCGGTTCCTTGAATCCAGAGCGCGGATATGGAAGTCACCGGTGGATACGTCGCAGAAGGCCATGGACTGCTGGAAGAAGCAGATTATGTAGTTGAAGCTCCTGTCATCCAGATAGTCCTCGTCCACGACTGTGGCCGGAGTGACTATCCTGACCACTTCCCTGCGTGCAAGTGACTTGGAATTCTCGGAAAGCTCCATCTGCTCGCATATTGCTATCTTCTTTCCTGCATCCAGCAGACGCTTGATGTAGTTGCGGGCCGCATGGTACGGGATCCCGCACATCGGGTCGTCTCCCTTGTGTGTCAGGGTAAGATTCAGAAGGGCCGAAACCTCACGGGCATCGTCGTCGAACATCTCGTAGAAGTCGCCGACACGGAAAAAGAGCACCATGTCAGAGTGCTCTTTTTTCATTTCCCGATATTGTTTCATCAGAGGAGTTTCAGCCACTGGAAAACTCCCTGATTAAATCAAGCTGGTGGAGATTGCAAGAACCAGGCTCATTCCGCTTGTCTCGCTGGATCCGTGGAAGTAGTTTCCGCCCACCCAGCTGAATGTCCTCTCGCCCTCCACGCTTGTCACGCTGGGGAACTTGTAGGTCGCGTTCTTGACCAGGTACAGTCCGAGCGGGAATCCGGAGATCTTGAGCTTGAGTCCGCCGCCGGCAGCAAAGTACCAGTTGATACCGCTCTTGATCTGCGACAGCTCCGAGTTCACGCCTGTGGCGCTGACGAACAGCTCCGCCTGAAGGATATTGTCGACAAGCACATAGCTTAGCTCCAGCATGTTGTCCCACAGGAATGCCTGGTCTATGACGGTTCCGAAACCTCTTCCGATTGTCATACCGTCGATGTAAAGCATCTCGTATTTCGTGGCACCGAGCTTGGGATCCCAGAACTTCAGGCCCTGCTTGTCGTAGTTGTAGAACTGCGGAAGCATGAAGTTTGCAGATGTGGATGCACAAAGCATGATGTTCTTGACCGTATCCTCGTTGATGTTGAACGAGAACAGCTTCAGATAGCCTGCGGCATTGGTCGAAAGCTTGATGTAGTTGGAAAGACCGCCCAGGAAACCTCCGGCATATGTTACCGATGTGCTCAGGACATAACCCTTGGTGGTGTTGGTTACGTAGTCTCTTCCGTCCCACTGTACGCCGAACGAGATCTTGTTGGAGAACTGCCACTTAAGTCCGTACTGGTAGATCAGCTTCTCATACGGCATGTACTTGGAATCGTAGAATGCCTTGTTCAGGCTGACCGATGCGCCTGCATACAGCGACAGACGTCCGGGAGTGAAGATGAACGTGTAGCCGGTATTGTATCCCAGTGAGAACGTCAGCAGATCGTAGCTCATCAGGTCTCTTGTGGAAGGATACTCGTTTCCGGAAAGGCTCCACTGCTCCGCGCTGGTATAGCCGAGCGGCCATGTCTCGCTGCTGTTCCTGCCGTTGTAGTATGTCGGTGCACCGACACCCAGCTGCAGTTCATCGGTGTATTTGGAGTGCGAGAATCCGAAGCTGAAGCTGTTGGACCATCTCCAGTTGCCGAACCAGTTGTCTCCGAAGCTCAGGTTGATTGACTGTGTGTCGGGAGAGAGCGTGGTGTTGATGCCGAGCTCCTGCCCTCTTCCTCCCAGGTTGTGGTCCGTCCATGTGATGAATCCGGACACAGGGAACTGGTTGAGGGTTCCGCCGAATGTAGCACCGAACTGGATGTCCTTTGTCCTTCCTTCCTCAAGCTTGAAGTCGAGGATGACGCCGTTTTCCGTCTGACCGTACATCAGGTCATAGTCCAGGTTGGACAGAAGCCCCGTGTTGTAGAGGTTCTGTGCGCTGAGTATCAGCTTTTCCTTGGAGAACACGTCACCGGGCTTGATCTCGAGCTCACGACGCATGACGTAGTCCTTTGTCTTGTCGAGTCCGGAGATGATGATCTGCTCCACGGTAGCCTGCGGGCCTTCGGTGATGTTCAGATAGAACTTTACGGTCATGTCCGTATCGTCCCTGACATTGTTCACGTCCATTCCGTTGTAGATGTAGCCCTGGTTGTAGTACAGGTCGGCCACTGAACTGTATTCGTTCTGTACTGTCTCGAGGTTCAGGACCGAACCGACCTTCATCTTCTGGACGCTCTTGATCTCTTCATCCGAGAAGATCGTGTTTCCGGTGACTTCCATACCGCCGTAGAACCACTGCTGGCCTTCAACGATGTTGAAGGTGACCACTGCTTCCCTGTATTTCTCGTTCGAGGGCTCCAGGTAATCGATCTGGGGATCGGAGACGATTACGTCAATGTAACCGTTTGTCTGGTAATAAGCTATGAGGTTGGACACATCGGTGCGGAGCTTGGACATGTCCAGATATCCGTTGTTGAACAGTGACTTGGCCTTTGACTTGACCTGCTTCTTGAGCGTGGAATAGTCAAAGTGGTCGTTCCCGGTGAAGACGAACTTCACTATTCTGGTCTGGACACCCTCGGTGATGGAGAAGTTGACCGAGAACGTATTGTCTTCGTCATTCTCGGTGACTTCATATGTCACGGGAACATCAAGGAATCCCTTGGACACATAGAGGGCTTCGATCTCGGTCTTTGCAGTCTCGAAGAGAGCACGCTTGCCCGGGTCGATGAACGAACCTGCGGATACTGCCTTGACGGCTTCCCTGAGTTCCCTGGCCTTTATGGCGCTGTTTCCTTCGAATGTGATCTTCGACAGCATGGGAATCTCATAGAACTCGAATACTATGACAAGTTCCCCTGCATCATTCTTCTCCGCGTCAGCGGTGAAGAAGTCGATTCCGTCGACATCATATAGCGCCGCCTGGATCTCTGCGAACAGTTCGTCGGTGAAAGGCTTGTGCCTGTATGAGTAAAGGGCGTTGTTGATTGCTGACTCTGCGACGTTCTTCAGACCCTGTAGTCTGAACTCGGAAATATCCATGTTGTAGTACCAGTCGTCTGCCGCGGCTGCGAACAGCACGACAAGTGCCAGAATCAGGATCAATGCCAGTTTCTTCTTCATATGCGTAGTCCTTGAAAATAAAGTCATCTATATAATCAAAACTGAATCTGTTTGGTTACACTGAATCCAATAGTATCCAAAATATCGAAAACAGACAACTCACGCGGATTCGTGAATACGCTCCACGTACCCAGCGCGGTATCCCAGTCAAGGCTTATCTCGGTATCGAGAATCAGGTCCTTGGACAGGAAGTTGCCCACATTGCTGCGGAACTTGACCCGGTTGTCCGCCTTCAGCATCAGGCGGATCTTTATGAACCAGTCAAGACCGATGTACTTGCCTGCAAACAGTGATGTTCCGTCAAGATATCTTGCAAGCAGGCTGATATCCCCTCTTCCGGCCAGTTCTCCCGGCAGGGCATCGATGATGATGTTGGACAGGATGTTGGATCTTGCCGAGAATATGTCCAGACCTAGTGCGCTTCTGACCGTTCCGGCAATGGAGTAATTCTTGTTGGATTCAAGCATTCCTACCCTTGTCAGTGTCTCTGTGGCGGTGGCTGCGAACGTAGCCAGAGATGAGAGTGACAGATTCTGGTCCAGTGCACCTGATGCAAGAACGCTCTGTCCCAGCATGGCAAGTATCTCGTTCTCTGATTTCAGCGGAACACTGGTGAAACGCGGGCTCAGGTTGTCCAGAGTGGCATTCTGGAGGATCATGCTGATGACGACCTTGTTTCCGTCCTGGTCGTAGTCGGTGATCTCTGCAGTGAGGCTCAGGGCAATCGGCATGGATGAACCGCTGTCCAGAATCATGTTCTTCTCCGTCAGGTCCAGGCTTCCCTCCTTGATGATGAAGTCGTTGTGGAAGTAATAGACCTGTCCTGTCTTGAGTGATATGCCGCCGTCAGTCCTGACGGATCCGTCCGATGTCACCAGCCTCACCCTCTTGTCCTCGGCAAGAGTGAAGTTGATGAACGAGTTGTCCTTCTCCGGATAATAGAACTCGACGTCCTTTCCGGTGGTCATGGTGACGTCAAGATCGATTCCGTTGCCTTCTTCATAGAACCATGCCGGCATCTCTTCATCAAAGCGGAAGTCTATGAGCATGGAAGAGATACGTATGTCGGTAGTAAGCTTAGACCTGCTTCCGGCAAGGGACAGTACGACGTTTCCTGAGACATCGCCCTTGACCTCGACATCCGTCCCGAAGTACATGGGAAGCCAGAAGTATATCGGAGTGCTGTCGTTTATGTTGATGTCGATGTCGAAGCTTTCCACAGATGTTCCCTGAAGGACCATTTCAACGCCCACATCACCGTAGAAGTATCTTCCGTCCGACTCACTGTAGCCGGAAAGCGGAGTACGGGATACGGTAAGCTCATGGTCATGCAGCGACAGTGCGACGTTCTTGACCGATATGACCTGATCCGGAAGATAGAATAAAGTCATGCCGTAGGACCTGCAGTAAGCCATTCCGTACAGGCTGGGATTGGACAGTGTTCCCCTGACAAGCACATCACCCTCTACCGTTCCGTCGGTAAAGGCAAACGTCGTCGAATTCATCAGCTGGTTCAGGACAGGAAGCGGGAACGTCAGGTCGGAGACAAGGATGTCAAGCTCATCGCCGATGTACCCTCTTGCATTGAATCCGAACAGAAGCTGCCTGTCGAAGCTGACGTCGATATAGCCTGTCTTGAGATCAAAGCTTCCGTTTACCATGTTTCCGCTGAAGAAAAGGCCGCCGTTCTTCAGGACCATGTCCACGGTAAGGTCCTGCAGTTCATATCCGTCTTCAAGTCCGACATCCGAAAGGCTCACCGTGAAATCAAAGCTGTAGTCCCGTCCGGCGAACACCTGCATCAGGTTGTCGGGTATGGAATCTCCCTTTGCGGATGCAGTCAGAAGTGCCTTCTGGACGCTGTATCCTCCGGCCCGCTTGGGAATCCTGTTGACCAGCCGGACAGCTCCGTCAACCGTCATGGTCTGCAGGTCGACGTCCAGCTTTATGTCCTCAAGATTCAGGCTGCCAAGGTTTCCGTATGAGTCGTATACCGAAACGGTCAGATCATTGTACATGGCGTTCAGGATGACGTTGTTCACGCCGTCAGCACCCCAGCTGAGGCTGGACATCACATGAATCGGGTTCTGCCTCTGTCCGAGTGCAGAAACCGAGGCCTTCAGTCCGTCTGCCGTCCTGCTTGCATAATCCATGTCAAGATAGAACTGATTCCCGGTGGCGGCCGCCTTTACGGTTATGTCTCCGTCGGACGATGCAAGATCCACAGTTCCCTCAAGTCCGTCGGTCTCGAGTTTCAGCAGACTGTCTATCCCACGGAAAGTGAAGTCGATCTTGCCGGTGAACTGTTCCTTTCTTCTGCCGATTTCGAATCCGATGTTCCGGATGAGTATGCTGCGGTCAGTCAAATCGATATCAAGGGTTGCTGATAACAGATCCGGAACCTTGACCGCAAGATTCTGCAGGGAAACCCCGAAACCGTTGTCTTCCAGCCCGTACCACGCGTTCAGAAGCGTATTCACGGTTACCTTGACCGAATCCGAGACATTTACGGAAAGATCCTTGATCTCACCGTCTGCAGAAAGCATTCCGTCAGCCATCAGAAGATCAAGATCAAGCATATTGCCGCGCAGGGAAAGGTCCAGAGGGTCGAAACGCAACGTGGCGTTCAGAGTCAGATCACCTTCAAGATAAGGAGTCTCAAGTACGGCATCGGATGAGATTGCGGAAGAATCGGCCCAGTTGACCGTACCGTAGAACCTCGTACCCTCCAGAAGCGGAGACGACAGATGGTAGTCATATGTCTTGGAGCCCTTTTCGTGGTCGAATACCAGCAGAAGGAGCTCGCTTCCGTCTCCGGCATCCTGCAGCTGAAGCCGACCGAACGGAATCATGTCCGCGAAATCGATGTTTCCTACGTATGACAGTCTGAGTCCCTCGGCTGTAACCGCCAGAGTGTCGATATCAACGACAGTACTGCCGGAGGATGCTTCAAGAGTGAGGGCTCCGTTCATGGACCTGCCGCCTATCAGGACATTTCTGGCCGCGGTGTTGAGTGAAATCCTGCTGCCGGCAAAAACATCGGACAATGAAGATACAGCCGGAGCAGAACCGTACTTTCCTTCAAGGACATCTCCCATCCAGGATGAGACTGTTTCCGGGAAATCTACGGAGAGAACCATGTTTCCGCTGATTGAAGTGGTATCACCCACTACTCCGAGATTCCTGATGAATTCGTCGTAAAGGACGTGATAACCTGAAGGCACAAGCTGAGTCAGGAACAGGTTGCTGTCCAGATGTCCGTCCCTGTATGAGAAAGATCCGGAGATATCGTCCTTCAGCGTGAATGACGAGAATACCCTTCTGTCATCACTGAGTCTGAGGACCAGATCCGCAGAATACGGTAGAACGGCCAGCTTCACGTTGCTGATCTGCGCAGACGCGTAGTCTATGCGCCGGAAATCACCTGTCTGGAACACCACATCCAGATCCGCGTGGAAATCTCCGGTAAACCTGCTGTCATGATGTCCGTCAAGTGCCGTCCTGACGTTCACGTCGAAGCCCGTAGGAGAATACGAGAAGTCGGCAAAGATTTCCGATGCATTCAGTGCAGTGAATCCAGCATCTTCCAGTCCTGAGACGCCGAGAGTCGAGACTTCGGCCTGCCCGAGGGTCCTTGATGAAGAATGATCATGGCTCAGACTTGCAGTAATGTCCGATGTTTTCAGCGAATACATGCCGTACGAGCCGTCAATCGAGCCTACGGCCAATTCTGCCGTCATTTCCCTGACACCGTCGTAGTATCCTCCCGCAAGAAGGCTCTTCACGACAAAAGTGACATCTTCATACCTGCCGCCGATCTCATCAAGATCAGTCGTGACGGTCATGTCTCCCGAACGGAGACCGTATTCCAGCGAGAATGTAGCACCGTTTACGGCAAAATCCGCATCAAGTCCGGCTTCATTCAGGTCCGCAGAGGCCTGGTTTGCATAGACAGCCACATACAGGGAATCATCCGAAAGAACGGATATTGCAGACAGATCCGAAAGCCTTGCAAGCGGATGATAGGATGCTGATGCTATGGAAAGCAGTGTGCTGTAGTCGGAATCAACCGACCCGCGGATATCGTTGACGGTTATGGACGCACCGACGGGAAGATCACCGGAAACCGTTACCCTGGGAAGATTTATATCGGCACCGCTGAATACAAGTCCACTCCCCAGCTCCGCCGTAGCGTTGATTCCGGGAGCCTCAAGGTGAAGACCTCGGTAATCGGCCTTGACGGCAAGGTTCCTCACAGTGGCGGAGATTCCCACATTGTCGAACATGCCTGGACCGGATGTCTCAGCAGTTTCTTCTTGAGGTGAAACCTGCCCTGAAGAACCTGTCAGGTCCATCAGCTTCCCTATCGTACTGTCGTCCAGGTTCATCACCGGATCGTTCACGGTGACGGAGATTCCCGCTGCCTTTTTCCACAAGGCAAGCCTTACGACATCCCAGATCGTCATTGAGACGTCAACGCTCGGTACGCTTATGACCTCCTGCCCGTCTATCCTGACCTTTATTCCGTTGACCGTGATGGACCTCATCAGGGTGCTTTCCATGCCGTCGGCGGAAATCTCGATTCCATTGTTTCCGGACGGAAGGAAAGATCTGACCATCGACCTCACGCGGCTGATGCCGAATGTGGACAGCCTGAAGAAAACCACAGCCAGGAACATTACCAGCACAAGGAACACTGAGGCATATACTGAAGAGGCTGTCCTGCGGAATTTCATCTATACGATTATAACAGCCGGGAGCCGATAAAGTAACCTGCCTTAATTGAAATATCACCCCTTTTCAGTGTATATTTTGTGTAGATTTTCCATGGAGGGTGACCATGCCGGAGATACTGAAGAACTTCTGGGTCCTGGAAGGCCTTGACGGAGCGGGAACCACCACCCAGCTCAAGAATCTTGAGAAGTACATGCAGGACAAGAAGATGGCCGTGTTCAGGACCGCAGAGCCTACGATATACGAGACAGGCAGGTTCATCAGGCGTGTCCTGTCCGGAGAGGTAAAGGTTCCCCAGTCCACCGTAGCCTACCTTTTTGCCGCTGACAGGGACAACCATCTGAACAACCCTGAATACGGGATAAGGACGCACCTCCAGGCCGGAGAAACGGTGATTTCAGACAGATACTTCTTCTCATCGTTCGCCTACCAGAGCATCGGGTTCGACCCTGATGCGGTCATGATGCTGAACAGCCGGTTCCCCTACCCGGAACTGGTACTGTATGTGGATACGCCGGTGGAGGACTGCATAAGCCGGATCGATTCACGCGGCACGGACAAGGAGATCTACGAGAAGTTCGACTACCAGACGGCCGTACACGACAATTACGAGAAACTGTTCGCGTCACTGCCCGAGGGCTGCCGGCTGATCCGTGTGGACGGCAGGCTGTCACGGGAGGAGATATTCGAAATACTGATCAAGGAAACGGGCATCTGATGAGGATGCCCTTTTTGTTGCCGTTTGTTGCAGAAAATGAACATTTTTATTGCGGACCCGTTTTTACGCGTGTTACTATAATATCATACTCACTGAAACTCCGGCGGCTGCCGGGGAAAGGACAGTAAGGTGAAAGAAAACTGTGCAATTGAACTGAAGAACATCAGGAAGACGTTCGGAAACGTGGTTGCCAACGACGAGATCAACCTGAAGATCAACAGAGGAGAGATCCTCTGCCTTCTGGGTGAGAACGGAAGCGGCAAGACGACATTGATGAACATGCTCTCCGGAATCTACCAGCCGGACAGCGGCGAGATCTACAAGGACGGTCAGCAGGTATCCATACGTTCCCCCAGGGATGCATATTCACTCGGAATCGGAATGATCCACCAGCATTACCACCTTGTCGACGTCTTCACGGCCGCCCAGAACATAATCCTGGGTCTTGAAGACGAGAAGATGGATCTCGGTGCAGTAAATGACAAAGTCAAGGAAATCTGCGACAAATACGGTTTCCACGTAAACCCCAAGACGAAGGTCTATGACATGTCCGTTTCACAGAAACAGACCATCGAGATCGTAAAGGTCCTCTACCGCGGAGCAGAGATCCTCATTCTGGACGAGCCTACCGCAGTCCTTACGCCTCAGGAGACAGACAAGCTTTTTGCCGTCCTGAGGAACATGAAGAAGGACAACAAGGCCATAGTCCTGATAACACACAAGCTTGCCGAGGTTCTTGATGTCTCCGACAAGGTTGCCATCCTGAGGAAAGGAAGGTACATCGGTACGGTCAACACAAAGGAAGCCACCGCCCAGTCACTCACAGACATGATGGTTGGACGTGCAGTGACGCTCAACATAGACAGACCCGTATATGACAATCCCAAGGACAGGCTCGTGATCAAAGGCCTTACTGTCGTAGACAATGAGGGAGTCAGCAAGCTCAAGAACGTATCCTTCACTGCAAAGACAGGCGAAATCCTGGGTGTAGCAGGAATTGCAGGCTCCGGACAAAAGGAACTCCTGGAGTCCATCACGGGTCTCTACCCCATCAAGGAAGGATCCATAAAATTCCTCAATGACGACGGCACGGAGAACGAGCTGGTTGGAAAGACTCCCATGCAGATCCGCCAGGCCGGCGTGGGAATGGGCTTTGTCCCTGAGGACAGACTCGGAATGGGACTTGTCGGATCCATGGGAATGACCAGCAACATGATGCTTCGTTCATGGCGCAACGGAAAGAGCATATTCTTCAACAAGAAAGCTCCGCAGTCCCTTGCCGACAAGGTCTGGAAGGATCTTGAGGTCGTAACTCCCTCAACTGAATTCCCCGTACGCAGAATGTCCGGAGGAAACATCCAGAAAGTCCTTGTAGGAAGAGAAATTGCATCAAGCCCACCCGTGCTTCTCACGGCCTATGCCGTCAGAGGACTGGACATCAACACGTCCTATGCCATCTACAACCTTCTGACGGACCAGAAGATGAAGGGATCTGCCGTCATGTACGTCGGAGAGGAACTTGATGTCCTCCTCCAGCTCTGCGACAGGATCGTGGTCCTGTGCGGCGGTGAGGTAAGCGGCATCGTGGACGCAAGGACAGTGACAAAGGAGCAGATAGGTCTCCTCATGACCTCTGTCGGAGGAAAAGCCAAGGAGGCAAAGGATGAGTGAGAAATCAAAGGCACCGCTTTTCAGACTTGTCAAACGCGTAAAGGGAGACATGATGAGCCCCAGGAAAATCTGGGCCATCAGGATCGGATCCATAGTATTCGCATTCATACTCGGCATGATTCCCATCATCATGGCCGGAGAGAACCCGTTTGAAAGCTACGGCATAATCATTTCCGGAGCTCTTTCCAAGGCAGGATACATCAGGCAGACCGTCAAGAGGGCCATTCCCCTCCTCGGCGTTGCTCTTGCCATTGCACCCTGTTTCAAGATGAAGTTCTGGAACATCGGAGCCGAAGGACAGATAACGATGGGAGCCATATTCTCATCGGCAATCGCCATCTGGTTCCAGAATTCGCTTCCGGCATTCCCGCTCATAACGCTGATGATGCTTGCCGGAATCCTCGGAGGTGCAATCTGGGCATTCATTCCCGGATTCTTCAAGGCAAAGTACAACACCAACGAGACACTGTTCACGCTGATGATGAACTACATAGCCATAGGAATAGTCCGTTGGCTGCAGGGCGGTCCTTGGGAAGGCAGACCCGGAACACAGATCATCCCGATGTTCAATGACAACGCAAGACTTCCCAACGTGTTCGGAATCTACTGCGGTTGGATCATTGTCCTGATTCTGGTCGTCGTAGTACATATCTATATGAATTACACCAAGCACGGCTATGAGGTCGCAGTCATCGGTGACTCGCTCAATACCGCACGCTATGCCGGAATGAACGTTGGCTGGATCATGATGAGGACCATGCTTCTCTCCGGTGCCATCTGCGGATGCGTCGGATGGATGCTGGTTTCCGGTGCAAACGGCACGCTCAATGCAGATGTCGCAGGTGGTGTCGGATTCACGGCAATCACGGTTGCATGGCTCAGCCAGCTGAACTGCTTTGCAATGATAATCATCGCAGCCATCCTGGCCATCATCGGAAAGGGATCGGCCACGCTGCAGACAAAGCTCGGTGTCCCCGCCTCCGTTGCGGACATCGTATCCGGAATCCTGCTGTTCTGCATGCTGGGATGTGAATTCTTCATCAACTACAAGCTTGTCTTCAGAGGCAAGGCAGAAAAGGAGGTAAAAGCATGAGTTTCTTCAATTCAGTCGTCCTTCTTTTTGCAGCGGCCGGAGCATACGGAACCGCACTGATGTTCGGAACCATCGGAGAGATCCTCACCGAGAAATCCGGAAACCTGAACCTAGGAGTCGAGGGAATCATGTACATGGGCGGAATCTTCGGACTCATAGCCCCCAATGTATATGAGGCAGCCGTAGGAGAAGGAAACGCCAGCCCGTTCTTTGCAATCATACTTGCAATACTGGCTTCCTTTGCCGTCGGCGCAATCGCCGGTGCCCTCTTCTCGTTCATCACGGTCACCCTGCGCGCAAACCAGAACGTCACCGGTCTTGCAATGACCACGTTCGGAACAGGTGTCGCCAAGTTCGCCGGAGAGCTCAGAAGACTCCAGATCGGCGGATACGTCACCCTCTCCAACAGACTCAAGTTCGCATTCGACAAGCATTTCATGCCGGACTTCCTCAAGAACATCCCGGTAATCGGAAAGATTTTCTTCGACCAGAGCGAGTTCTTCTACCTGGCGATAATCACGGCGGTGCTCCTGCATCTGTTCCTGACAAAGACCAAGACCGGTCTTTACCTCAGGGCTGTCGGAGAGTCCCCCGTCACGGCTGACGCCGCAGGAATCAACATCACCAGGTACAAGTATCTTGCAACCATGGTCGGAGGCGGAATCTCAGCAATAGGCGGAATGGTCTATACGATGACCACCGCAGGATGTGTCTGGATCGAGGCATCCCTTGCCGGAACCGGATGGCTTGCAGTCGCACTTGTCATCTTCTGTACTTGGAGACCGTTGAAGTCCACATGGAGTTCGGTCCTGTTCGGAGCCCTGATGATCATGTACCTCAGGATCATCATAAAGGCTTTCCCGATAGAGCTTTACAAGATACTGCCGTATGTTGTCACCATTGTTGTCCTCATCATTACCAGCATGAGGAACATCAAGGACAAGCAGCCGCCGGCATCACTTGGCGTGAATTACTTCAGGGAAGATCGATAAAAAATCCAATTATCGGTTTTTTTGTGGTAGAATCAATACGGTTGTATGACCGTATAAAGGGTATTACATGGGCGTCGCCCACAAAGGAGTGTTTATGAAAAAACTAACAGCAGTTCTTTTGGTTGCTCTTCTTCTCGTCGCAGCTGTCTTCGCACAGTCATCCGGTGAGACAACAAGCTCAAAGGCAACCAAGATCGGTTTCGTCGTCATCAACGATGAATCAGACCAGGGATACACCTGGAACTTCACGAACGGCATGAACGAAGCCATCGCCAAACTCAAGGCCGAGGGCTACAATGTCGAGCTGATGACAAAGAAGAACACAACTGAGTCAGCAATCTGCAAGGACAACAACATCGAGCTTGCTGAGGAAGGATGTGAGATCATCTTCAACAACAGCTACGGATTCGAGCCCTACATGCTCGAGGCTGCCAAAGAGTATCCCAAGACAAAATTCGTCGGAATGACAAACTGCGGATCTCAGGTTGATGACAATCCCAACACCTACAATGCTTTCGCAGCCATCTACGAGGCCCGCTATGTCGCAGGTATCGCAGCAGGCATGAAGCTCCAGCAGGAGATCAACGAAGGCAAGATCAGCCTTCCTTCCACCAATAGTAAACCGGCTGTAAGGCCATTTCGGATCTGGAATACTGCCCTCCGGCGTTCACGCTCTGCTCTTCCATATATATTTCAATGCGTTGCCAGAAATAGTCCGGGATAATCATATTG